>CALRVT010000004.1:0-5000 GCA_943371675.1 Chitinophaga pinensis
TGAGAAAGCTCCCCACTCTCAACTTCTTCTACAACCTGAAGTTTAAATGCTAATGTGTAGTCTTTTTGAGTCCGCTTAGTAACTCTGAATTGTCCTTTGTTCATAATGGTGACATTGTTTTTGTGTCAACCTATTCTAGGACGAGGCACCAACATCAACCAAAAAAAACATCCCGATTTTCGGGATGTTTTTTTTGAACGTCATCATGAAACTAATTGAGATACATTGTTACTATGTGTCATTGTCTCTGCGAAAACTCTCCGTTCTCAGCGACTCCGCGGTAAATCTACTTCTCAAATCAGCGCAGTCTAATTTTAAAACTAAAGCAACATCAACAATCAAAGAAGCCATTTATTTAACTCCCGGTAATTTCGATTTCACATAGTCAGCCATTGCCTTGGCACCAGCTGCTTCTTTTTTATTCGCTAATCCCTGCAATGCCATACCATTGATAAATGGATTGGTTTGTGCCTGCATTCCCTGTGGAATCTCATCCCTGAACTTCACGATCATATCCACACCCTTTTTAAAATTATCCATATTGGTAACCTTACCAAGGAATTCAACAAATGGATTGATTGAAGAGAATTTAGCTTGTGAAAGAGGCATCTCATCAAATTTTCCTGCAATAAAATCAAAAGCAGTTTCATCACCATATTTAATGATAGTCGTATTGATGGCACTGGCCAACCTACCTTTATTTTCTTCCTTAGATAATACATTGGCAATAGCAAATGCCTGTTTGCCGTCTATTACACCAAGTGCATCTAAAGCAGCACCGGCAACAGAATAGGAAGAATCTTTGGTTGCTTGAACAAAGAGGTCTTTGTATGCATCTTTTTTCAATTTGGCAAGCGCATCAATGGCCGTAGACCTGGTTAAAGTATGGTCGTCTGTTTTTGCAATGGATTCCAGTTTTTCTACGGTGGCAGCATCAAGCTTTGCAGTTCCCAAACTTAATATAGCCCTTGTACGAATGCGGAAATAAGGATCGCTTAAACCTTTTATAACCAAGTTGAAGGCAGCGGGGTCTGAAATGTTCTTCGCAGCAAATTCAAGTGCATACCTTCTGTCGAGGTATTTACCGCCATTGGAAAACTGGAATACGTATTCAGAAAGTTTTTTATCATCCTTCTTCTCTGCTAATATATAATGATCAGCATCTACATTGATGAGTTCTGGTTTGGCACTGGCAGGGAATGAAAAAGTATCCGCTTTATTTTCTGCCCAAACAGTATATCTTTTTTTAGTACCACCCTGATAAACATCAATAGGGATAGGTAGTTTGAAGAGTTTATCACCAGGCTGTGTTTGTTTGATGTACACTTTGGCCGATTGTGCATTGGCATCATATCCATAACTGATCTCAAGTTTTGGATGACCGCTTCCAAAATACCACTGGTTAAAGAACCAGTTCAGATCTTTTCCTGTTACCTCTTCAAATGCTAATCTCAGTTTATGTGCACTGCCATTACCAAATTTGTTGGTGGTTAAATATTTATTGAGTGATTTGAAAAAAGCATCATCACCCACAAAATTCCTGAGCATGTGTAATATGCGTCCACCTTTCTGGTAACTAACCAGATCAAACATGTCTTCTTTGTCGTTATAATAAAACCTTACCAGGTCTTTGTTGCGGTCACTGGCACTACCTAAGTATGACTGCATCTCAGAATAATTTTCAAAACCTGCTTCATCCGCGCCATACTTATATTCCAGCCATAAATATTGACTGTAATCGGCAAAGCTTTCATTCACTGTAAGATTACTCCAGCTCTCTGCTGTTACATAATCTCCAAACCATTGGTGAAAGAGTTCATGTGCAATGGTGCCTTCCCAGTTATTACCGTCTTTCAGTTCTCTGGCATTCTGTTGTGCACTTTCCTGGTGTAGTGTGGCTGTTGTATTTTCCATAGCACCACTTACATAATCGCGACCAACGATCTGACTATATTTAACCCATGGATATTCTACACCGGTAACTTTTTCAGAAAAGAATTTCATCATTTCAGGAGTTAGGCCGAATATTTGGCGGGCAACTTTTTCGTAAGATTTTTCTACATAATAGTTAACCTCTTTACCTTTGTAGCGGTCTTTAACAATAGCAAAATCACCTACGCCCATAAAGAATAGATATGGGGCATGTGGTTGGTCCATTACCCAGGTATCTGTTCTCGTGCCGTTTGCGTTTTTTCTTTGAAAACTGAGTCTGCCATTAGAAAGTGTAACATATTTGGCAGGTACAGTAAGGTTAAATTCCTGTGTTGTTTTCTGATTCGTCCTGTCGATGGTAGGCACCCAAACAGAAGTGGCTTCTGTTTCGCCCTGGGTCCAAATTTGTGTGGGTTTATTTTTATCTTCTCCGGTAGGGTTGATAAAATACAAGCCTTTGGCATCTGTAATGGCCTGACTGCCTTCTGTTTTAAATTCGTTAGGCTTTGCGGTGTAGTCTATATAAACTACATAACGCTCATCTTTTTGATAAGTCTTATTCAATTTGATGTTCAAGAAAAGACTATCGTAAGTGTATTTCAATGGAATATTCTTGCCAGCCATAACCAGCTCAACCTTATTGATATTCATTCCTTTTGCATCCAGTTGTAAAGAGTCTGTAGCATAAAAATGTGGTTTCAGGGTTATCCAAACCTTACCATTCAGGTATGATTTGCTGTAATCAAATGCAGCATCCAGTTTGGTATGCACCAGGTCGTTGATCTTGGTGGCGGTTGCCCGATAGACTTTACTCTGGGGTTCGGTACTTAAATTTATTTGACCATTAGCATAGCTTGTCATGAAAATGGACAAGCAGATTAAAATTCTCTTCATAATTCATTTTTAAAGTAGGGATAAAGATAATCTACTCCATTTGCCCTGATAAAGGTTTTTTTTGAACGGACAATTAATGGGATAAATTGATCGGATAAAAGGGATAAAGAGTTATTTAATTAGATTTGTCAAAAGTTTGCACGATGGTTAAACAGGGAAAATTTTGGGGGATCTTACAATTTGTATCTTTTTTGCTTTGCTTTCAAAGTTTATCAGCACAGCAGGCAACATTCATTCATATCCAATCGGAGAATAGCAAGCCTTTTTTTCTGTATTGGAATGGGAATAGTTTTCCCTCTTCATCATCCGGTAACCTAATCATACCCAAAGTGCCCCAGGGTGAGATAGGCTTTGAAATTGGATTTGCTCCCAATTCACCAGAATTATACCGATTTAATAGCAAGGTAACTGATAAGCCTCTTGGATTTACCTTGAAACAGTCATTAGATAATGGCTGGAGTATTTTTGATATGATCAGTTTTGAAGAAATTAAGGGTGCCACTGTAAAAAAGGAAATAGTTAAAGACCTGGAACCTGAGATTCCAAGCATACCAGAGCCTAAAAAAGAAGTCGCTACACCATTGATCTCTGAAGGGAAGAAAGAAGTGATTAAAGTTTTACCGATAGCTGCAGTTCCTATAGTAGCTACTGTTTTAACAAAGCCTGTCATATCTTATACTGCTGTGAAAGATTTGTCCATAGAAAAGATCTTTGATAAAGCCGGTTCTGCTGGAATAGACCAGGTATATATACTTAGCAACAATGGTAAAAAAGATACGATCGCTTTATTTATCCCGGCATTAATGGTGGAAAAGCCCGCCCAAACGGCTTTTCAGCAAAAACTTATGGTACCTGTAGCGCAAGGTAAATCCCCCGCGAACAAGCCAGAAAAAGTATCGCTTTATTCAAAATGGTATTTAAACTGATCGGGTATGTTGCGTTATTTCCTGGAGCTTTCATATAAGGGTAAAGCCTATAGCGGCTTTCAGATACAGGAGAATGCGCATACCATTCAGGCTGCATTACAGCAATCACTGCAAACATTTTTCAGACAATCTTTCGAATTAACGGGTTCTTCCAGAACGGATGCAGGTGTAAATGCACGACAAAATTTTTTTCATTTTGATACGGATCTGGTTATAACAACCAGGAATATCTATAACCTGAATGCCTTGTTACCAGAGGATATCAGTATCAGGGGCATCTACCAGGTGCCGGAAAATGCCCATTGCCGCTTTGATGCGATAGCGAGGGAATACAAGTATATCTTATATAAACACAAGGATCCTTTCTTGGTGGATAGGGGATGGCATTATCCTTATCCGCTGGATATGGTATTGATGCAGGAGGCAGCGGATTTGTTGAAGGAGTACAGCGATTTTACCAGTTTTTCCAAAAGAAATACCCAGGTCAATAATTTCATCTGTCATTTAACCCAATCAAACTGGGGCCAATTACCCAATGAAGATGTGTGGGAATATAGGGTAAGGGGCAATCGTTTTTTGAGGGGGATGGTACGTGGATTGGTGGGCACCATGTTGAAAGTAGGCAGGGGGCAAATTTCTCTTAAAGAGTTTAGTTTATTGATAGAAGCCAGGGATTGTACGCAGGCAGATTTTTCAACCCCTCCCCAGGGTTTGTTTTTAGAGAAGGTTTTGTATAAGGATTCTTTGATGGAATTACTTAAATAGCCAATAATGGGGGTTTAGATACTTTTTATGGGATCAGCTCCATATGGCCCTCAGCTAATCAGAATTGGCCAATTTGGGTCTTTCTATGCGCGATAAGCACGGTTTGCAGGGAATCCGGGAATATTTTTTTATCGCTGTAATCCTTATGGGTAAAGGGTTATAAAGAATAAGCAGAAATTATTTGCGAAAAAGATTTGGATAAGACAATTCTGGGGGTATCTTTGCAACCCGCTTTTACAAAAAGTGGTTGCTCTTTGCAGGTTCAGAAAAACGATGGCGAAAAAATATTTTCCACTTTTTTGAAGAAAAATTTGGTAGATATCACAACAGTCTTATCTTCGCCGCCCGTTCAACAAAAACGGTAGTTCTCTGAAGCAATTAACATGGGTTTGTGGAAAGAAAATTCGAAAAGAATTTGGTGATGAATGTAACCCTCTTATCTTTGCAGCCCGTTAAAAAATAACGGTAGTTCTTACGAAATTA
>CALRVT010000004.1:7500-159674 GCA_943371675.1 Chitinophaga pinensis
CCCCGAGAACTGAAACATCTAAGTACCGGGAGGAAAAGAAAACAATAGTGATTCCCCAAGTAGTGGCGAGCGAAAAGGGAAGAGCCCAAACCAGGTCGGCGTGCCGATCTGGGGTTATAGGACCACATTTAGAAGCCGTTATCAAATCGAATCAACTGGAAAGTTGAGCCATAGCAGGTGATAGCCCTGTAGATACAAATTAACGGGGACGAGTGGTATCCTGAGTAATGCGGGACCGGAGGAATCTTGCATGAAGTTGCCAGCACCATCTGGTAAGGCTAAATACTCCTCAGACACCGATAGTGAACCAGTACCGTAAGGGAAAGGTGAAAAGCACCCCGAACAGGGGAGTGAAATAGTACCTGAAACCGTGCGCCTACAAGCGGTCGGAGTCCCGATTTATCGGGATGACGGCGTGCCTTTTGCATAATGAGCCTACGAGTTACTCCTAACTGGCGAGGTTAAGTTCTTATTTAACGGAGCCGAAGCGAAAGCGAGTCCAAATAGGGCGATTAGTCAGTTGGGGTAGACGCGAAACTTTGTGATCTATCCATGGGCAGGTTGAAGTTCTGGTAACACAGAATGGAGGACCGAACCCGTTGACGTTGAAAAGTCTTGGGATGACCTGTGGATAGGGGTGAAAGGCCAATCAAACTGAGAGATAGCTCGTTCTCCCCGAAATGTTTTTAGGAACAGCCTCGGATATAGAAGTATGATAGAGGTAGAGCTACTGATTGGGCTAGGGGGCTTCACCGCCTACCAAACCCTGACAAACTCCGAATGCTATCATATATCTCCGGGAGTGAGGCTGCGGGCGCTAAGGTCCGTGGCCGAGAGGGAAATAACCCAGATTAGCAACTAAGGTCCCTAATACGTAGTTAAGTTGATCAAACGAGGTGGGATTTCTATAACAGCCAGGATGTTGGCTTGGAAGCAGCCATTCATTTAAAGAGTGCGTAACAGCTCACTGGTCGAGAGATCCTGCACGGAAAATAATCGGGCATCAAACTACGAACCGAAGTTCTAAATTCTAGCTTGCTAGAGTGGTAGGGGAGCATTCAAATCTGCACAGAAGGTGTTGGGCGACCAATGCTGGAGCGATTTGAAAAGAAAATGTAGGCATAAGTAACGATAATTAAAGTGAAAAACTTTAACGCGAAAAGTCTAAGGTTTCCTGATCAACGTTAATCGGATCAGGGTTAGTCTGGTCCTTAGGAAAACCCGAAAGGGGTATCTGATGGAAAGAAGGTTAATATTCCTTCACCTGCTATGCATTAAAAGTGACGCAGGGACGTGGTGGTTGCGTACGGACGGAAGTGTACGCCTGAGTGGAGTCTTCGGACAAAGCGAAACCATAAAATCCCTGCCAAGAAAAGCGAGCATAGCAGCCAGTACCGGAATCCGACACAGGTAGACGGGATGAGTATTCTAACGCGCTCGGGTGAGCCGTGGAGAAGGAACTAGGCAAATTAACGCTGTAACTTCGGGATAAAGCGTACCGCAGCGATGCGGTCACAGTAAAATGGTTCAACCAACTGTTTAACAAAAACACAGGGCCCTGCAAAAACGTAAGTTGACGTATAGAGCCTGAAACCTGCCCGGTGCTGGAAGGTTAAGGAAGGGTGTTCGGCGCAAGCCAAAGCTCCTGACTGAAGCCCCAGTAAACGGCGGCCGTAACTATAACGGTCCTAAGGTAGCGAAATTCCTTGTCGGGTAAGTTCCGACCTGCACGAATGGTCTAATGAGTTGAACACTGTCTCCTCCACGAGCCCGGTGAAATTGTAGTATCGGTGAAGATGCCGGTTACCCGCCACGGGACGGAAAGACCCCGTGAACCTTCACTACAACTTTGCATTGATTTTGAGCAACAAATGTGTAGGATAGTTGGGAGACTTTGAAGCAGCATCGCCAGGTGTTGTGGAGTCATCGTTGAAATACCAACCTTTTGTTGCTTAGAACCTAACCCCTTGCGGGGGACATTGCATGGTGGGTAGTTTGACTGGGGTGGTCGCCTCCTAAAAAGTAACGGAGGCTCGCAAAGGTACCCTCAGTACGGTTGGTAATCGTACGAAGAGCGCATTAGTAAAAGGGTGCTTGACTGTGAGACAAACACGTCGAGCAGGAGCGAAAGCTGGCTAAAGTGATCCGGTGTTTCTGCATGGAAGGGACATCGCTCAAAGGATAAAAGGTACTCCGGGGATAACAGGCTGATCTTACCCAAGAGCTCATATCGACGGTAAGGTTTGGCACCTCGATGTCGGTTCGTCACATCCTGGGGCTGGAGAAGGTCCCAAGGGTTCGGCTGTTCGCCGATTAAAGTGGCACGTGAACTGGGTTCAGAACGTCGCAAGACAGTTCGGTCCCTATCTGTGGTGGGCGCTAGTAAATTGAGTGGACATGACCTTAGTACGAGAGGACCGGGTCGTACGTGCCGCTGGTGTATCTGTTATGCCGCCAGGTGTAATGCAGAGTAGCTACGCACGGCAAGGATAAACGCTGAAAGCATCTAAGCGTGAAACCTTCCACAAGATGAGTTTACTTTTAAGGGTCGTCAAAGACTATGACGTTGATAGGCTATAGGTGTAAAACTAGTAATAGTAAAGCCAAGTAGTACTAATTGCCCGTAAGCTTTATTTTTTTTCTTGTATTTCATTAGCTTCCCAATATGTAACTTATTTATTCATCTTAGCTTTTGCTATAATGAATACGAAGATCTTATGGTGGTTTAGCCGGGGGTGTTCACCTCTTCCCATTCCGAACAGAGAAGTTAAGTCCCCCATGGCCGATGGTACTCGCGTTAAGCCGGGAGAGTAGGTAGCTGCCATATTTATTATAACCCGTTCAATTTATTGAACGGGTTTTTTTGTGCCCATATCCCTCATTAATTCCTTCTATCATTAACCTAATGGGAAATTTCCCAAAATAATTCCGTGATTTCACGGTTGTGCAATATTTTATTCAGTTATATGTTTAGGCCATCATTTAATAGGAATTAAAACCTGTTTCAATCAAAGCCTAAACTATCCCTATGAACCCTATCAGTTTTTTCTGGATCATCTTCGCAACAATAGCTTTTTTGATCATTTTTTTCGATAGAAAATACAAAATGCTAAAAGATATCAGTGCTGCTGATAAACAACCCTATAGTTGGTCAAGGGTTCAACTTGCCTGGTGGATTCTAATTGTACTTACCTCTTTCATAGCCATTTTATTCAAATACCATATCGCTCCCACCCTTCACGAATCAACACTGGTTTTAATTGGTATCAGTTCCGCTACTATTGCAACAGCCAAAGTAATTGACAAATCAGATGAGCAAACAATAAATAGCATCCGACACCAGGATACAAAAAGTGCCGGATTTTTTCTTGATATCCTTTCTGATGAAAACGGCGTTAGCATTCACCGTTTTCAAACAATTGTTTTCAACCTCACTTTTGGTATTTATTTTATTTCCTATGTTTTAACACAGTTACCAATTAAAACTGTTATCAGTCTTAACCCGCAAAATATGGTAATGCCCATTATTGAAACGAATAACCTGATTTTATTAGGACTTAGCTCCGGAACCTATGCTGCTTTGAAAATTACTGAGAACAAACAGGCTGTAAATAATAAAGTAGCATCAAATAATACAACAGCAACCATTGATAATAATGATCCTGCGATCGGTTAAAACAAAATACTAAAATGACTTTCAACGATAAATTTCTGATCAATAGTAAACTGATTCCCAAACCCTCAAAAAGAAGGTCGGGCTTAATGATCGCTAAAGTTAGATTTCTGGTTGTGCACGATACGGGAAATATCAATTCTACTGCTGCTCAAAATGTCAACTATTATATTAATTCAAAAGATGAAATAAGTGCTTCAGCTCATTTATTTGTTGATGATAAAGAAATTATTGAATGTGTACCTGCTTTAACCGCTAGTGCAGAAAAAGCATGGCACGTTTTATATAATACTCCCAAAGACAATGAACTATATGGCGTTAATGCAAACGATGCTGCCATCGGAGTAGAATATTGCTATGGTGATCTTATTGATGCCGATAAGGCCTATGCCAAATATGTTTGGTTGCTGGCAAAACTTTGTTTCCATTTCGAATTGGATCCGGCCAAAGATATTGTTGGTCATTTTTTTCTGGACCCGGCACGAAAAACAGATCCTGTTACAGGACTGGCACATAGCAGAAGAACCTATGAGCGATTGTTAAAAGATATAGTATCGGAATACCAGTCATGCATTGGGAATGACATTACAATGAATTGGCAGATGGTATCAGCAAAAGGTTCTGTGGTTACGAATGTAAAGATGAATATCAGAAAAGAGCCAAGAACATTGTCAGCGATTAGCAGTGTAGTATCGCCAAAATCTACGATTAATATCAAAGGGATTATTTTGAATGGCGAAAAAGTAAACAACAATCCCCAATGGTACCTCACAGAAGACAATCATTATATATGGAGTGGCGGGGTTTCAAAAATCGACAATGAAAATAAAATTATTGCAGATAACAGTTATCTGTTACAACTTACAAAACCAGCACAATTAGATCTACCCATTAACCAAAGTACTTGCATCAAATGTGCAGAATGGATGAACATGCATTTTGGTAATCAGTTCCAAGAGTTGCTAATGGGCACTCCTTTTTCTAAAGAGCTCCTCTTTGCAATAGCTTGTCAGGAAACGGCAATCTATTGGCATCAATGGATCCATGAACATACCCCCTTTGAGATCCTTGCCAGATGTGTGTTTGATGCAAATGGGGATGTAAATGGAACCCGAAAAGTGTTTCCAAAAAATACGGCTGCTTTTGTTGAAAAATATGGACAGTCATTGGCCGACAGTCTAATCAATGAAGCAAACATTACACGCAAATGGAGGGGCTTTGAACCCAAAAAATGGGTTTATGCAGGGTATGGTATTTTTCAATATGATATCCAATACATAGAAACGGACCCTGATTTTTTTATCCAAAAAAAATGGTACTCGATAGAAAATTGCCTTGATAGGATTCTTGCAGAACTTAAAGGAAAATGGCTTTCTCACCCGAATGATCTTTTTCAAACTGTTCGTTCATACAATGGCAGCGGTAAACAGGCTGAAAATTATGCATGGAATGTATTTCAATTTTTAGAATGGATAGAAAAGGCTGCTATCGACCAAGTACAGTAATTGATGTTGAATTTTAAAACTCAAATTTTATCTTATGGCTATTAAAAAAAGAAGTGAAGATGTTGACCTTACCCTGATTGATGATCAGCAAACGCATGTTATACTAAATGTAACCATTGGCAATGCCCAAATTGGCGGGAGTCTTGTGAAATGGAAACATAGTTCCGACATCCTCAAAAAAGGAAAAATTGTGAACCTGGATCTAGGCAATATTGCATCGATAAAAGGGAAAACCTTGACCATCATAACCAATGTATTAGATGATAATGAACAGACCAATGGTGTAGTGGTAACTTATTTTTTTCAAAATTGCAATCCTGCAGCCAAAATGTTCAACGATACAGTGGATGCAGATGGCGATATTTTTCAATTGAAAGTTGATTTCACTTTTAATTAAATACTATGAAAAGGTCAATAATAGTTTTCGCTTTTATTACTTGGGTCAATATGGTAAGTTCACAAGCCATACAAATCAATGATTTGAATATTCCAACATCACCTGCCTTTGTATTGTTAGGTAAGTCCCCGGCCACTATCGAAAAGCCATCTAACCCTAAAGCAGTAGGGCTCAGTTTGATCAATCTATGGCAAAGCAGCGGTGCTGTTGAGTTTACGCCATATTGGCTTTCTAATAAACCGGCTTACACATTTGCTGAAAATATCAAGAATAAAAATCCATTATTTCAAACACTCGCTTTTTCTATCGCTTCATCAAAAGATGATAGTATTTCAAATATTGCCGTTGGCTTTAGAACCCAATTGGCAAGATCATATTCGCAAAACACTATAAAACTGATTGAAGAGAAATTGACAGAAATTGAAAACGTATTAGGAGAAGGCGAAAAAGTAGATGAGAATAAAATAAAAACCTTGCACAAAGAAATCAATAAATTGAAAGCCCAAACAAATTGGGTACTGGAATTGGCTGGTGCTTTTTCTGGAACAAGTACTACTTCAGAAAGTATAACCTCTCAAAAGTCTGGTATATGGGCAAACCTTAAATGGACACCGGATAACAGTCCCATAACATTTGTTGGTTTAGCTAGGTATCTTTCTACAAAAGGGAATCCGTCAAAATTCATGAGAGATTCCAGCTTTTTCGATTATGGCATCAATATCTCCCACCAGGGTGATGCTTTTGATTTGCAATTTGAATTTGTAAAAAGAAATAGCAAAGTTGACAATAGCAATTACGACAGATTGATTTTTATCGCCAATTATCAAATCATGCCTGGTATAGTGGCTGTTGCATCTTTTGGTAAAGATTACGCGAGGGTTAACAATGTATTTTCAGCCATCGGAATTAAGTTTGGACTCTCCACTGAGAAAATGAAAGCGAAATCTTAGGATAGACGATTGCAACTTAGATGATAGTGGTTAAGCGATTGTTATAGCCACATAAAAAAAGTCCGGCAAAAGCCGGACTTGAGAGTTAGTTTGGGTTGTGTGGAATTAATACCTGTTATATCCACCGCCGCCACCGCTATTGCCACCACGGTCGCGATTGTATCCGCCACCGCCGCCGCTACCGCCACGACTTCCGCCGCCGCCATAACCGCCACGACTTCCGCCGCCGCCACCGCCACCAAAGCTCTTCTTTTTGAAGCCGCCTCTTTCGCCTTCCGGACGTGGGGTAGATTCGTTAACAACTATCTTGCGACCCAACACTTCAGTGTCGTGTAATGCAGCGATAGCTGTACGGGCTGCTTCATCATCAGCCATTTCAACAAAACCAAAGCCTTTGCTACGGTCATTGTTGAATTTGTCGGTAACAATTTTGGCGCTGGTTACTTCGCCATAAGGTGCAAAAAGGTTTTGCATGTCTTCACTGGACATGTTCCAGTTCAGATTTCCAACGTAAATGTTCATGTTCTAAAAAAAATTAAATGATCAAAAACCAATGAGTAAACAGTAACCAAAAAACCTGAAGCATTTACGTAGAAAAACCTTCTGGAAAATGGAAGAACTGTCATTGGACTACCGAAGATAGGGATTTTATGTATTTCGCCTATTTTTTTTAAAAAGCCCTAATTGGGCCTCAATTCGAACAAAGCAGCCATTTATTAGTAAATGCAAAAAATGGTTTTATGGGGCAGCCGTTATAAAAAATAACAATTGGGGAATATTATCCTCATTAGGGCACAAAAAAGCCCGTTCCGGAGAACAGGCTTTCTATTAATTTGGTTACTATTATTCAGCTACAACTTCAAAATCAATCTCAACCACATTACCATTACCAAAATCGATAGTGGCCTTATGGGTACCCAGCTCTTTCACATCTTCTACAATGGAAATACGCTTACGGTCAATTTCATAGCCTTTTTGATCGCGAATGGCACGTGTAATTTGTAAAGAAGTAACACTTCCAAAGATTTTGCCACTGGTTCCTGTTTTTGCGCCAATACTAACCGGAGATGATTTCAGGATATCAATTACCTTATTCAGTTCTGCCAGCATCAGGGCTTCTTTCTTTTCTTTTACTTTCTGGTGTTCCGCATGTTGCTTCAGATTAGAAGTACTTGCTTCTACCGCAAACTTCTGAGGAATCAGGTAGTTACGGGCATAACCATTTTTTACATTTACCAGTTCGTTACGTCCGCCCAGGTTGTCTACATCTTTAATTAAAATAACTTGCATGTGATTGTTTTTAGTCCCAAGAGCCCAGTCAATCATTTAATATTCTCGACTGTCTCCCGCATGCAGCGGGATTAGGGAAGGTTACTAATAAATTCTATTTCAATAAATCTGTTACGTAAGGTAACAAAGCCATTTGACGAGCTTTCTTTACTGCATCCTGAACCTTACGCTGGTATTTAAGTGAATTACCACTCAAACGGCGGGGCAACAATTTACCCTGTTCATTGATGAATTTTTTCAGAAAGTCGATGTCTTTATAATCAACGTATTTAATGCCATATTTCTTGAAGCGACAGAATTTTTTTCTTGGCTTCTCCTGTTTGATGGCGGTCAGGTATTTGATTTCGTTCTTTGCCATGATTAAGCCTCAATTTTATCCTGCATTGCAAATCCGCCATTTCTTTTCACGTGGTTGTACTCGACGGCGTATTTATCGAGTCTGGTGATCATGTGACGCATGATTTGCTCATCGCGCAACATTTGGATCTTCAACTTTTCGTTCAAAGTAGAAGGTCCCTGAAATTCTAACACCCAGTAAATACCGGTTGTTTTTTTCTGGATAGGGTAAGCGAGTGATTTTAAGCCCCAAGGGTTGCTGTGAACCATTGCTCCGCCAAGATCTGCGATCATGTCGGCATACTTTTTCTGTGAAGCTTTAAAATCTTCTTCAGAAAGTACGGGTGTGAAAATCACCATCAATTCGTAACTGTTCATTACCTGAATTTTTAGGTTTTTTTAAATTGGTTTATCCCAATGGACATCTCCCACACTATGTAGAAGAGAATCTGCCAAAACAGATTTGGGGCTGCAAAAGTAGGGAAAAGAAAGGAATTTTTTGCCAGAAATCTCCTGTTTTTACCGATATTTTGATAGGAAAGCGACAGATTTGGTATTAATTGATGTTTTTTAATAATAAGATGTAGGTTGGAAAATGGTCACTATAGCCTCCCCGGTAGGTATTGCCATCCCAGGTTCGCATCGGGTATCCTTTGAACCTGCCCGTATTTTCCATAAGAAATAGCTGGTTAAATATGTATTGCTTTTGATAAAATAGCCCTTTTTGGGGTTTCTGCAACCAGGAACCTGATAATATGATCTGGTCAAACAAGCCCCAGCTATCCCTGTTGGCAAGGGTACCTATTCCTTTTTCATACAATTCTGCCCAAGGATTGTACAATTCTCCCGGACCTGTTTCTGACAATTTCTTTTTGGCTTTTAACACATCGGTAATACTCGGACTGTCAGGATCATCATTCAGATCACCCATGATAATGATTTTAGCCTCTTTGTCTTCTAAAAAAATGGCATCGGCATGTTTTTTTAGTGTCAAGGCCGCTGCTCGCCTTGCAGGGATGCTTCTAATTTCACCACCTCTTCTGCTGGGCCAATGATTAACATATACATGAATGGGTTCACCGGCAAGCAAACCTTTAACGTATAAAATATCGCGTGTATAAAAAGCATTTTTACTTTTACTTGGTAGATCAACCACCAATTTGTTTGCTTTTTCAGGCAAAAAATATTTGGGATCGTATAATAATGCTACATCAATTCCCCTGGCATCTTTTGAATCAAAATGAATGATCTCGTATTGTCTGTTAATTAATAAAGGATGATGCACAAGGTCTGAAAGCACCGTGTCATTCTCTATCTCTGCAACACCAATCAAGGAAGGACCTGTTGAAATCATTTCTTTACCTATACTACTTAATACAGATGCTAGCTTATTTACTTTATCCAAGTAAATATGATTAGTATAATGTTTGATTCCTTTAGGCGTAAAATCATCATCATTTACAATAGGATTATTTATCGTATCATAAAAATTTTCAAGATTATAAAATGCAATGATGCATGATCTGTAGTTAGGCATTTGTGCGGATAACTGTATGCCTAGTATATGAAGCAACATAAAAAGTAGTAGCATTTTCATACAATAAAATTTAAGTGTAAACCTACCGTTCTCAACAACTATGGCATAGGGTATTTACCGCAATTTTGATGGTTTTATTTGTGGGTTTCAAAGAGCTACTTACATTTATAGCCTGTTTGTGTTTTGACCGTATTCCCCTGATTTTTTATTGTAAAAATCATTTTATGTCAAAGCTTTTTTGGCTTTGGGCAGCATTCATTTGTGTAACACGAACAGAAGCCCAGGAAAAGCCTTTACCGATTGTGCAGAAAAACAAATTCGCAGATAGTATTCAGCTATCAGATGCAGGTGAACTGGTATTGCAGGAGCTGCCTGTACTTTTTGTGGGTGATCAGGAAAAATCAGAACAGCCTCTTAATTTCATTCCTTCCTTGTTAAGATCTAACAGGGATGTATTATCAGGCATGTCTGCCTTTCATTTTAATGTAGTTCGTTTTAGGTTGAGAGGTTACGATGCCAGGTACTCAGAGAGCAGCCTGAATGGGATCACCATGAATTTTCTACCAGATGCTTATACACAATGGAATATTTGGAGCGGATTAAATGATGTTACGGCTAATAGTATAGGAAGACAGGGTTTAGGTGAAAATGAAAATGGTTTTGGCAGCCTTGGAACTGCAACAAATATTGATATGCGTGCCAGTCGCCAAAGGCCTGAAACACGCATTAGTTATGCATTTTCCAATAGAAATATAGCACACCGCTGGATGTATACTACTGGCAGGGAAACCAACAAGCAGGGTTGGGCCTGGCGAGTTTCTGTAAGTAAAAGACTTGCAACGAAAGGATATTATCCCGGATCGTTTTATGATGGTACCAGTGTTTATTTTGGGTTAGATAAAAAACTGGCAAGAGGTGGTACTATTTCATTGGTGGCATTTGAGGCTTTTACAGCTTCAGGTAAACAAAATGCAGTGTTGGAAGAATCGGTAGAACTTGCAGGTTCAACATTTTATAATGCCAGTTGGGGTTACCAGAATGGAAGCAAAAGAAATGCCAATCAGTCGTTTTCGCGAATGCCTGTTGCCATTGCTTCTTATGAACATCCACTTAATAACCATACAATTCTCCTCTTCTCATTAGGGATTGTTTTGGGAGAGAAATCTAATACGGCATTGGACTGGCTTACAGCCACAGATCCTAGGCCCGACTATTACCGATACCTTCCAAGTTTTCAAAAAGATGCATCGTTGAGATCAAAACTGTCAACTTTTATGCATGAAAATGCGGAAACCCTTCAAATAAATTGGGATAAGCTTTATGATGCAAACCGAAGAAATCAGGAAGTATTGTTTGATGCGGAAGGTATTGAAGGGAATCATTTTTATGGACTCCGATCCTATTATATAGTTGCAGAAAAAGTAACTGCAACAACACATGTAGCTTTTAATGGACAGTTCAACCAGCTAATTAGTCCTGCACTTTCATTTGTAGCGGGTATATCCCTATCCTTCAATAAAAGCCGTTTTTTTAAAAGAGTAAATGATTTACTGGGAGGAGAATATTTTATAGATAGAAATCAGTTTGCTTCCAGAGATTTTCCCGGCAATGAAACAGTGATCCAGAACGATTTGAACCGACCCAATAGGGTATTACTTAAGGGAGATATTTATGGCTATGATTATGCTGTGATGAATCAGCAAATGAAAGCCTGGGTTCAATTGGCGGGAGCCCGCAATAAATGGGATTATTTTTTGGGAATGTCTTATATGTATCAGTTTTATTTACGTGATGGTAATATGCGGAATGGTCTATTTCCCGAAAACTCTTATGGCAGATCAGTACCGAATGAATTCAATAATTATGCAATTAAAACCGGCATTAGCTATAAACTGAGTGGGAATAAATACATTTTTCTTCATGCTGCATACCTAAACATGCCTCCTTTATTTGATGATGTTTTTATTTCTCCCAGAACAAGGGATACCCGGCAAAATGATATCAGAAATGAAAAGGTTTTATCTCTTGAATCGGGTTATGTTTTTAATTCCCCATCCCTAAGGTATAAGCTCGGAGCCTATTATACAGCTTTCAGAAACAAGATGAATGTGATCAGTTTTTACCATGATGGATATGGAAGTTTGGTTAATTATGCCTTAACGGGTGTTCATAAACTGCATATGGGTTTAGAGCTGGGTGTTGAATATAAAATTAGCCAGCATTTTACTTTAAACTTTGGTGCTTCCATAGGTAGGCATTTTGATGATAGCCGGCAATTGGTTACCGTTACTTCCGATAATGATGCTTTTGTATTGGAAAGAGGCATTATTTATTCTCAAAATTACAGGGTAGGGGGTACACCGCAAGAAGCCTATGGTTTGGGTTTGCGGTATCAGTCGAGCGGTTCTTTTTTCTTAGAACTCAGTGCCAATTATTTTGCACAACACTGGCTGGATTATAATCCTATGAAACGTACTTATGCCGCCATAGAGAATGTTATTCCGGAATCAGAACTATGGCATCAAATACTGGCGCAGCCTAAATTACCTGATCAGTTCACGATCGACCTTTCCTCTGGCATCTTTATTCAAAGCAGGTTATTGGGGTCGAAAGAGAAAAAAACGATTGCCTGTTTTTTAAGTGTCAATAATTTATTGAACAATAAAAATATTCTGTCAGGTGGTTACGAGCAAATGCGTTTCGACGTAAAAGAAATGAACCCATTAAAATTTCCACCTAAATTTTATCATGCCATGGGTTTAAATTTTTCAGCCAATATTTCAATCCGTTTTTTATGAAATCCCGTAAATTATTATGCTGTACTTGTTCTTTTGCAAGTATCTCATTGTTGGTATTTTTTATATCCTGTAATAAAATATTTGATGTGCCTCCCGTTTATGCTGGGAGCTTAATTGCTGCCAACCTTTCGATGCAAGATTTACGCGCTATGCATTTCATGGGAAATTTTGAACAGATCCAAGATGATTTTGTAGTTGCGGGAACAGTTATTGCCAATGATAGCTCAGATAATTTTTATAAGTCTATCATGTTGCAGGATACAACAGCAGGCATTACCCTAAGGATGGATGCTAATGGCTTATTTTCTCAGTTTCATACCGGCGACAAACTGGCTATTAAGCTCAGGGGTTTATGGTTGGGTGATTATGGAAAGATGCTGCAGTTAGGGATTGGCGTAGATAGGACTGATACACTATATCCGGAGCTTACACCAATTCCGGTACCTTTGTTTGATAAGTATATTGTAAGACTTGGGCAAAAAGATTCCTTAAGGGCCAAACTTGTAAGGTTGGAAGATTTAAACGATGCCTTGCAAAGTTGTTTGGTAAGGATCCATAACGTTGAAATTGGCGTAAACGATACAGGAAAAACTTATGCAGATGCCATTAATAAATCATCAGCTAACAGGTTATTGAAAGTTTGTGGCGGTGGAAGTATCTTCCTGCGAAACAGTGGTTTTTCCTCTTTCGCCAATACCAAATTACCCAGGGGTAATGGTTTTATTACGGCTGTTTACACTGTTTTTAATAATGAAAAACAATTGATGATTCGTGATACCGCTGATGTTCAATTAAAAGGCATCAGGTGCACGGGAACAGGTGCCAAGCAGTTATTGATGGAAGATTTTGAAAATGGCAGACAGGCTGCCAATTGGCTACCTAATGGTTGGAAAAATTTGGCAGAATCTGGGGGCAGAATTTATGAGCAAAAACTTACAGGCTCCAATCATTTTGCTGAAATAAATGCTTTTGCAACCGGTCTTCCCCTCATTTCTGCCTGGTTAATTACACCCCCTATTAACCTTAGTAATTCTGCAAATGAAGTACTCCAATTTCAAACCAAAGATGGTTTTGATAATGGGGGTAGTTTGCAAGTATTCATCTCCACAAATTATGATGGCGTAATGAGTGTTTCAAAAGCAAAATGGGTAGCACTAAAATCTAATATCGCCAAAGGCACCGTTTCCGGCATTGCAAATACCTGGGTGCCATCGGGAAATATCAGTCTTTCGGGATATACTGGTAAAATATATATCGCTTTTAGATACGATGGAGCGGATCCTCCCGCATCCATAGATAAACGGACAACTACGTTTCAGATAGACAATATACAGGTCCTGGGTAATTGACAATCTGAAGAATTTACCTGTCAAAATACGAGTTGAGGCTGAATATGGGAGCAAAATTTGCCATCCTGTCAGCAATTTTGGCTTTGGTATTTACTTTGACTATAAAGGCTAAAAGTAATCATATGCAAAAAGGCCAGATCAGGGTACAAACGGAGAATATTTTCCCTATTATAAAAAAGTTCCTTTACAGTGACCATGAAATTTTCTTACGCGAGTTAGTAAGTAATGCGGTAGATGCCTCGCAGAAATTAAAAACCTTATCTTCTATTGGAGAAGCAAAAGGTGAAATAGGTGATCTAAGAATTGATGTAGTATTGGATACAAAAGAGAAAACCTTGAGTATCATTGACCGTGGGGTGGGTATGACAAGTGAAGAAGTAGATAAATACATCAATCAGGTGGCATTTAGTGGTGCGGAAGAGTTTATGGAAAAGTACAAGGATGCCAATATCATTGGACATTTCGGACTAGGATTTTATAGTTCCTTTATGGTAAGTGATAAAGTTGAAATATTTTCTAAAAGTCATAAAGAAGGAAGTGGTGTTTATTGGAGTTGTGATGGCAGTCCTGAATTTGACCTTTATGATGTTGATTACAATGAAAGAGGAACCAAAATTGTTTTGCACATCAATGAAGAAAGCAAAGAGTTTCTGGATGCCAGCAGAATAAAAGCGATTTTAGATAGGTTTTGTAAGTTTCTTCCTGTTGCCATTTATTTTTCTGAAGCAGGAGAGAAAAAAGAGGGCGAGGAAGAAAAATCCATCAACAATACAGATCCACTGTGGATCAAAAAGCCCAGTGAGCTAAGCAAAGAGGATTATGAAAAATTCTACAAAGAATTATATCCCTTCAATGAAACACCTTTGTTTTGGATTCATTTGAATGTGGATTATCCCTTTAACCTTACCGGTATCTTATACTTTCCAAAGATCAAGCAGAGCTACGAGATTCAAAAGGATAAAATACAATTATACTGCAACCAGGTTTTTGTTACGGATGAAGTAAAAGACATTGTACCTGAGTTCCTAATGTTATTGCAGGGTGTGATTGATAGTCCGGATATACCCTTAAATGTTAGTCGTAGTTATTTACAGGGTGATCCCAATGTGAAAAAAATCAATGCGCACATAACCAAAAAAGTTGCTGATAAGCTGGATGAAATTTTCCGTAATGAAAGAGCCTCTTTGGAAGAAAAATGGGAGAGTCTGGGCTTATTCGTTAAGTATGGTATGATGACGGATGATAAGTTTTTGGAGAAAGCGAACAAGTTTTTAGTGATGGAAGATACCGAAGGCAAATTCCATACACTGGAAGAATACAAAACAGAAACAGAATCAAATCAAAAAAATAAGGAAGGTAAGCAGGTAATTCTTTATACCACTAATCCTGTTCAACAGGATGCTTATATACAAGCATGTGTTAAAAAGGGCTTCAAAGTTGTAAAAATGGAAACCCTGGTTGATGCAGCTTTCATAAACACAATTGAAGGGAAATGGGAGAATGTGACATTTGTAAGGGTAGATGCAGATATTCTGGAAAATCTGATAGATAAGCAGGAGAGTACGGAGTCCGTTTTAAATAAAGAAGAGGAAACCAAACTTAAAGAATTGTTCACGATTCAAATTCCTGAATTGCATGTAACAACAGAAGTGAAAGGGCTGGGAATTGATTCAGCACCTGTTTTGGCTACAAGACCTGAATTTATGCGGAGGATGAAAGATATGGGTGCAGTTGGTGGCGGTATGGCAGCATTTTATGCACAGATGCCTGATGAAGTTACACTTACCGTAAATGGTAACCATCCTATTTACCAAACATTATTAAAGGTAGAAGATGCCGAACTTTTGCAGAATCAGGTAAGGAATCTGGCAGATCTGGCATTATTATCCCAAGGCTTATTAAAAGGTTCTGAACTCACTAATTTTATCAATAGAAGTGTGGGTTTAATGCAAGGAAAATAAAAGGCTAAATCAATATTCTTACCGTGCCTTTGTGCCTTAGTGTGAAATTTTTTCTCACAAAGGCACAAGGGCACGGTTTTTTGTGCGTGTGTTTTAGGTATAAGTACGCTATAATTTTATAGTTTAATGCAATATTTTGCTTCTTCTAAAATAGTGTTATGCATGAAAATGAATTGGCTAAAGTTGTTGTTTCTACTGCCTTTGATATACATTCAAAATTGGGCCCAGGTTTATTTGAATCTGTGTATTTATCGATTTTGGAGTATGAGCTTATAAAAAAGTATGACTTAAAGATTATCAGTCAATTTCCTATTCCTGTTATTTGGGAAAACACAAATTTAGGTTTAGGATTCAGAGCTGATTTAGTGATAGAAAATAAGTTGATTGTTGAATTAAAGTCAATTGAAATGCTTGCTCCAGTTCATTACAAGCAATTGCTAACCTATCTTAAATTGTCGGGTATAAAGCTTGGGTTACTGATCAACTTCAACGAAGAACTTCTGAAAACAGGAATAAAGCGAATAATAAATGGCAACCTCTAAAACCGTGCCCTTGTGCCTTTGTGTGAAATTTAAACGCACACAAAGGCACAAGGGCACGGCTTTTTTGGGTATTTTTTTCTTCACGATATCATATAGAAGCAGATAATTTCAGGTCAATCATTTTTAATTGAACACTCTTATCTCCATTCCATTCATTTTCATCAATAGTGAATACGATATCGATGGGCTGATTGGGTTTGATCAAACTGAATTTTTCTGCTATATTAAAACCAATTCCACTGAGGGTTACATTGTTTTGTTTTAGAACAAAACGGATATGTTGTTCCTTAACAATTTTTGAATAGCCGAAATCAGTAACAATTTTTGCGATAAAAACGGGTCGCATATTTTCAGGACCGAAAGGTTCCATTTGTGCAAGGATCTGGAAGAAGGGTAGGTTGATCTCCTGAAAATTTATTTCAGCGTCGATAATTATTTCAGGGATCAGTTGTTCTTCTGTAATAGTTTTGCTTACAATATTTTCGAAAGCTTCAGCAAAGGCAGGAACATTTTCAGGCAAAAGCGTCATACCCGCAGCTGCAAAATGTCCCCCATAACCTAAAAGATGTTCTCTACAAGCATGAATGGCCTCGTATAAGTTAAAGCCAGCCACACTTCTGGCACTTCCGGCAACATAATCGCCACTTTTTGTGAGCACTATAGTTGGTCGGTAAAAGGTTTCAATCAAACGGCTGGCAACAATACCTACAACCCCTTTGTGCCAATGTTCCTGGTATACTAGTGTAGATCTTTTGTGTGAGGAGTCTGAATCCTTACGTAACATTTCTAAAGCTTCTTCAGTAATGGAGCTGTCTGCTTCCCTTCTGTCCAGATTATCACTGTGAAGCATTTCTGCAAGAACCATCGATTTTTCTGCATCTTTCTCAATAAAAAGCTGAACGGCTTTTTTCGCATCATCCATTCTGCCTGCAGCGTTTACCCTGGGTGCAATTACAAATACTAGGTTACTGATGGTCATTGTTTTTTGAACTTTTGCCAGGTTCATCAATGCTTTGATTCCCGGGCATGGGTTGGTATTAACTTTTATAAGTCCGTAAAAAGCAAGAATTCTATTTTCTCCTGTTATGGGTACTATATCTGCAGCGATGGCGGTAGCAACCAGGTCCAGGTAATCCAAATAAGAAGTATCCGGAAGACCTAACCTATCACTCAATGCCATCATTAATTTGAAGCCAACACCGCATCCGCAAAGTTCTTTGTATGGGTAATTGCAGTCAATTTGTTTGGGATTGAGTATGGCTATAGCAGGAGGCAGTTGCTGATCAGGTAAATGGTGGTCGCACACTATAAAATCTATACCGATGTTTTTTGCATAGGTAATGAGTTCAACAGACTTAATTCCGCAATCAAGTGAGATGATCAGTGAAAATCCATTTTCCTTGGCAAAATCAATCCCCATTTTTGAAACGCCATATCCTTCCCGATACCTGTGTGGTATATAGAAATCGGTATTCGCATAAATCTTTTGGATAAACTGAAAAACACTAGCTACAGAAGTGGTACCATCAACATCATAGTCGCCAAAGACCAATACCTTTTCTTCTTTCGAAAAAGCTTGTATAATTCTGTCAACAGCCTTATCCATGTCTTTCATTATCCATGGATCTAGCAGGTCTGAAAGCTGGGGTCTAAAAAATGATTTTGCTATAGAAAAATCTGAAATACCTCTTTGGGTTAAAATTTTACAGATGGTTGGATTTACTTTTAAAGATTCTTGCAGTGAGTTGGTTAGATCTTTATCAAAAGGCAATATGTTCCACCTTTTTTCCATTAAAAAGTGCGGTCTGTAGTATAGCGAACAAGGTCTTCCAGAGCCCTTCTAACTTCCGTATCTGGAAATTGGTATAATATGGCAAGTGCTTCATCCCGGTATGCATACATCTTATCCGTAGCATATTGAATGCCTCCCGTATTTTTCACAGTATCCAGTAAAAATTTGACTTTGTCTTTTTGTTCATTTTCGTTTTTAACGATATAGATCAGTTTTTTTCTGAGATCTGCAGAACAGTGATTGAGTGTATAAATTAAAGGGAGGGTTAATTTTTTTTCTTTGATATCATTTCCGGTTGGTTTGCCGATATCGGTTGTACCATAATCAAACAAATCATCTTTGATCTGAAATGCCATGCCCACTTTTTCACCAAAAAGTTTCAGTTTATTGATATCGTCAATATTTTCAAAAGTAGTGGAAGCCCCTGCAGCACAGGCTGAAGCCAATAAAGAAGCCGTTTTGCCTTTAATGATATCGTAATAAATTTCTTCGTTCAGATTTAGTTTACGGGATTTTTCAAATTGCAGTAATTCGCCTTCACTCATCAGTTTAAAAGCTTCTGTAAGAATTTCCAACACAAGGTGATCTTTATTTGAAAGCGATAAAAGCAAACCTTTGGAAAGCAGGTAATCACCCACCAAAATGGCAATTTTATTTTTCCAAAGTGCATTTACAGAAAAAAAGCCCCTTCTTTCCATAGAATCGTCCACAACATCATCATGAACCAGGGTTGCGGTATGAACCAATTCAACCAAAGAAGCAGCCCGGTAAGTGCTTTCATTGATGGAACCACCCAATTTTGCGCTTAAAAGCACAAACATGGGGCGCATTTGCTTGCCTTTTCTTTTTACGATATATTGCATGATCCTGTCCAATAAGGCAATACGGCTTTTAACGGCCTCCTTAAAATGGACCTCAAACATGGTAAGTTCTTCTGATATGACCTGTTTTGCTAACTTCATGGGTGAAATATGTTGCAATATAGGCTCATCAGCACAATAAGAGAAACCGATGCAGCGTTTATTCATAGAATACGGTCAATACTTGAGATTTACCGTATTTAATATTTATGGCAAAAAATTGTGTATTTCCTTCATAATGCATAATTTTGTCATGTTTTTAAAGCAAACGAACAATTAAATCTTAATAAACAGCAATTATGTCAAGCAAAAAGCACCTTTTAGTAGTAGCCCTGATCGTTCTGATACAGTCGGTAGGGTTAGCTCAAACAGATTGGGGATGGGATTGGAAAGACACTTCCAAGGTTTCCGTTAAAAACCTTCCTCAGCACAATGAGTTTTTGAACAATCAGTATCCTTACCCTGCTGCACCACGTAACCAGTGGGAACTTGGTTTTGGCATTGGTGGTTCTTCCATCAACGGTGATATCAAAGCCGACATTGGTTTTGGTGGTACTGTTTCATTACGTAAGGCATTCAGCCATGTGTTTTCTTTTAGAGCTGGTTTAACAGGTTTGTCAAACTCTGGTACTCCTAATGCTTATGAAGCCGCTTTAGGTCGCCCTGCATATAAAAACACAGCGTATCAATTAGGATTAGATGTGATAGCTTCTTTAAATTCTGCAAGCCATTACCGTGGCAATCCTAAAGTGAATGTTTATGTTCTTGCCGGTTATAGTCTTAATGCGACTATGGTTAAGTACAAAAATCCAAATGGAGCACAACCTGGTGGATATAGTATATTCTATGGTTACAATAACACTACTACTTATCCTAACAGTCAAAATAATACAATTACAACGATTGGTGGTGCAACCATTAATGGCAGACATGCTTATACTTTAATGCATGGAATAAACCTAGGTGGTGGTATTGCATTCAAAGTAAGCAACAAAGTTAATATTGGTCTAGAGCACAAATATACTTTTACAGCTCCAGGATATGATTTCTTAGACGGTGTTAGAGTTGAAAACAGCAATGATTATATTGGTTTTACCAGTGCACGTGTAAATCTTAACATCGGAAATACATCTAAGAAAGTTCAGCCTTTATGGTGGATCAATCCAAACAATTTTGTTTACAGCGAGTTGAACTCACCTAAGCACATGAAACTGCCAAAAACAGTTTTACCTGATGCTGATGGAGATGCTGTTACAGACCAGTTTGACCTTGAGCCAAATACACCAAAAGGTGCTCCAGTTGATAGCCATGGTGTTTCTAAAGATACAGATGGCGATGGTGTTCCTGATTTCAAAGACAAAGAAGTGTTGACTGCAAAATCTTGTTTCCCTGTTAACAATGACGGTGTGGGAAGTTGCCCAGAGCCAGCTTGTTGCAAAGAAATCAAAGACATGATGTCAAGTATGAAAAATACAGTAGCTGTTGTTTGTAATGTAGGAAACTTACCTAGCGTTCAATTCAAAGGCAATGCTAAGTTGAGCAAAGCTGCTGAATCAGTATTAGCTTCTGCTGCATCTAGCATTAAAGCAAACCCTAACTGTAAAGTAAAAGTTATCGGTTACGGTACATCTAGCAAAGCTGCTCAGCAATTAAGTTGGGAAAGAGTGAATGCTGTTATCAAATACCTGGTTGAAAAGCAGGGTGTTTCTGAAAGCAGATTATTGTTCTTCTACGCTCAGGATGGTGATTCTAATACTGTAGATCTTCAAGGTACAACTGAAGAAGGTCCTAACACAGTTCCAGCGCCACATCCAAACTTGAAAAGCAAATAAAATCAAGGAATACATTGATTAACATCATATGAAAAAAGCCTCGCAATTGCGAGGCTTTTTTTTGTACTACTCGATCCAAAAATAATTTTTAGCTCATGGCTTTTAACTGTTTAGTAAATTAAAATGCAGTGCACCAAAGTTTTGTAAGGAACTTAATTTAAGATCAGCGGCCCCCCATTTTTCTTCACGAATTTGTTCATGATGCGGTACCACCACACATTTCATCCTGGCTGCTTTAGCAGCAATCATTCCATTAAAAGAGTCTTCAAAACAGATACATGCTAAGGGGTTGCTATTTAATTTTTCAGCACAATCAAGGTATACCTGTGGATGCGGTTTACCCAGAGGAAGTGATTCAGCGGAAGTTGCAGCATCAATATATTTTTTGATACCTGCTTTCGTAATTACCAGATCTATCAAGGCCGGTGGAGATGACGTAGCCAAACCTATTTTACATTGCCGGGTTACAAAGAAATCAAAGATATGTTCTACGCCAGGCATGATATTACCCCTGCTGCTGATTTTTTCTAAAACAGTATCTATGATCTTTTTTTCAACCTCAATGTTGTTTGCGGATTGAATTTTGAAATAGCTGAACCACCATTGTACAAATTCTTTGGTTCTTAAGCCTGTTGTGGTTTTATATTGTTCTTCAGTCAACCTTATACCATAATGACCAAATACTTCCGTTGCTGCCTCATTCCAGAGCGGTTCACTATCTATCAGGAGCCCATCAATATCAAATATAACCGTATTCAATTCCATTTTAATCTGTTTAAGTACAAATGTATTATTTGGAACCGGGTTATGATTTCAATAATTGTGCTATTTTTAAACTATTAAGGGAGATTGTAAAGACTTTCCTTATTTTGCACGACTGCTTAATCCATATGAAATGAATTTAGTTGAAAGGCTTCGAAATATCAGACTCATCAGATCTTTTGTTTATGGTGTAGTGGGTGCTGTTTCATATCCGGGATTGGCTATGTTCAATAAGCTTAAGATTGAAGGAACGGAACACCTCAAAAACCTTCCCAGAAAGAATGTATTATTTGTGAGTAATCACCAAACATATTTTGCTGATGTAATCACTTTCCTGCATATTTTCTGTGCCGTTAAATGGCGTAAAAATAATCGCCTGGGACTGCCATATTATTTAATCAACCCTTTTACGAATGTTTTTTTTGTAGCTGCAGAAGAAACGATGAATGGTGGTTTTTTAAGCAGGATTTTCAAATTAGGGGGTGCATTAACAGTAAAGCGAACCTGGCGTGCTGAAGGCAAAGAAGTTAATAGAGGTCGTGACGAATCTGACACCCAAAAAATTGATAAAGCATTGGATAATAGTTGGGTGATTACATTTCCGCAGGGAACAACAAAACCTTTCGCGCCCGGGAGAAAAGGAACCGCACATATCATCAAAAATAATCACCCTATAGTTGTACCTGTTGTGATAAACGGGTTCTGGCGTGCATTTAGTAAAACTGGCTTGTCCTTTAAGAAAAAAGGCTCTCAATTATCTATCCGTTTTAAAGAACCGATGATTATCGACTATTCAAAACCAGTAGATGAGATATTGGAACAAGTAATGGAAGCCATCGAACAAAGCAAGGGGTTCATGATGAAAAGTAAACACCATGTGATGCACTTGATGGACAAATAAGTTTTTTATTAAACACTTTCTTTGAAAAATAATGCCTTTAATTCTGAGGCATCGTCGGGTTTCATTTTTCCAGCCAATATCAGTCTGATCTGTCTCCTTCTAAGGGCTCCATCATAGAGTTTTATTTCTTCTTCAGTTTCTGGTATCAACTTGGGTACTACCCTTGGTTTTCCATTAGGATCCAGTGCCACAAAAGTGAAGAAAGCCTCATTACTCTCATATTTATATTGGTGCAACAGATCTTCTCCCCAAACCCTAATATTGATCTCCATAGAAGTATGAAAAGCGCGACAAACCTTTGCTTCAATATGTACAACATTGCCCAGTTTAATGGGGTTTTTAAAACTAAGGTTATCAACAGAAGCTGTCATACTTGGGGTATTACAATGTTTTCCTGCTGCAATACCTGCTGCAATATCCATCCAGTACATTAATCTCCCACCCATCAAATTGCCAAAAGTATTGGTATCATTGGGTAATACAATTTCATTCATCACTACAAAACTCTCCGTTGCTTTTCTGGCATCCATTTTATCAATATTTAAGCAAAGATACAACCATGCTTATCAAATAATCACCTGTTCCAGTTTTTCTAAATAAGCATCATCTACATCAGCACCAATACCGGGTGCATCTGTTAACTTAAGATGCATTCCTTCATAAGTTACACCTCCAGTTACAGGATCCGCAAGATGCCCAAGTAAACAGGTATCCAAGTCATAAAATTTGATGTTTTCCTTCGCCATGGCAAAATGCACCTTAGCAGTTAATGCTACCCTGCTTTCCAGCATTCCGCCCATCATACAGGCAATATTGTTTTTTTCTGCAACTTCATTGATCAGCAATGCCTCATGTATGCCGCCACTTTTGGCAAATTTGATATTGATATAATCACATGCATTGTTTCTGATTAATCGCTCTGCATCATGGTGCGTAAAAACGCTTTCATCTGCCATTAAAGGGATTGGAGATAGTTTACATAGTTCTGGTAATTTCTCGTCATTCCACTTACGCATGGGTTGTTCACAAAAGCTGATATCATATTTTCCCAATGCAGTTAAGGCCAATAAGGCGTCATCAAAACTCCAACCCTGGTTGGCATCTATTCTAATCTGAATTTCATTACCAATTGCAGCTCTTATCTGTCGGATTCTTTCGATATCGTCTTTGGCATGCTTTCCCAGTTTCACTTTGATGATATTTACTCCTTTTTGCTTAAACTGGATGGCTGTTTCGGCCATTTTTGTAGGACTATCAATTCCAATGGTAAGGTCGCTTTCAATTGGTTTTTGACTTCCTCCGAGGTATTGGTAAAGCGGTTGGTTTGCTGCTTTTGCTGCAATATCAAATAGTGCCAGATCGAATGCACTTTTAGCTGTGTAATTGCCAGCGGTGAACAAGTCAAGTTCTTGTAATCTGGCTTCAATATCCAGTGCAATTTTTCCCTTCCATAATTTGGCAAAATCCTTGGCCATTTCATAACAGGTTGCCTGGGTTTCTCCTGCTATCATTGGGAAAGCAGAACATTCGCCAACACCAATAATACCAATATCCGTATGGATTCGGATAAAAAGGTTTTGAGCATATTCCATCGTACCTGTAGCTATGGTAAATGGAACCATGGGGATGGTGAATTTGTAAATTTCAGTTTTTGTAATGAGCATGTACAAAATTGCATTTTATTCTCATTCATTTCCCCATTTTTTCCCGGAACCTTTACAACATTGGCTTTTATCTCTTCATACCCAAAATATTTTTCATTTTTACATAAATGGTTTTTTTACTTAAGCATAGTGTACCGATATTCGCATAACGAACATCTGTTAGCATGAATATCTCCTTTAATAATACCGAAAACGCCTTTGCTTACAAATCCGACAAGGAATTGAAAGCCGCTAAATTTTTGTTCAGCACTATGGGCTTTCCCTTATTTGTTCAGATTGGAACAAGGTTAACACCTTTCATTATGAAAACGGGTTTACCAGTTCATGGTATTATCCGAAAAACCATTTTTAAGCAATTTGTGGGGGGAGAAACTTTGGAAGAGACAGTAGCAGTGGGAGAAATTTTGGGTAAATATGGTGTACAGGTAATCCTGGATTATGGTGTAGAAGGTAAGGAAGGAGAGGACAATTATGAAAATGCCACTGATGTTTTTATCAAGGTTATTCAATATGCAGCTACACAGAAGAACATTCCTTTTATTAGTATAAAAGTAACTGGATTGGCAAGGTTTGGTTTATTGCAAACATTGAATGATGCTCCAAGATTAAGAAGCGGGATTCATGATCACGAGGAAGAAATTGCCGAATGGGATCGTGTGCGCGACAGGATGTACACCATTTGTGAAGCAGCTGCTGAAAAAAATATCGGGGTACTGATTGATGCAGAAGAAAGCTGGATACAAGATCCGGTTGACAGGCTAACAATGGAAATGATGGAGATCTTTAACAAAGAGAAAGTTATCGTTTATAATACCATTCAGTTATACCGTCATGATAGGCTGCATTTCCTCAAGATCTCTCATCAAATTGCCAAGCAACAGGGCTTTCTGCTGGGTATGAAACTGGTACGGGGTGCTTATATGGAAAAGGAAAGGGAAAGAGCGTATGACCAGGGATATATTTGTCCAATTCAACCCGACAAAATAGCAACTGATAAAGATTATGATGCCTCCGTTGCTTATTGTATTGAAAATATTGAAGAGATCTCCGTAATTGTGGCTTCCCATAATGAGGAAAGCAATTTGTTTGCAGCAAAACTACTGGATGAAAAAGGTATCAGACATAACCACGAACACATTCATTTTTCGCAGTTATATGGTATGAGCGATAATATCACTTTTAATTTAGCAAAGGAAGGGTTCAATGTAAGCAAATACCTGCCCTTTGGCCCTATCAGAGACGTTATTCCTTACCTCATGCGCCGTGCACAGGAAAATAGCAGTATGAGCGGACAAACAGGCCGTGAATTGTTACTGATAAAAAAGGAATTGGAACGTAGGAAGCATTAACTATTCACAGATTCTCCCCAATGTGATTATCATTTATTTCTTCAAAGCTTTTTGAAGTGTATTTTGCAGGCATGCAACAATACCATCATCTTCTCAGGCATATCATTGAAAATGGCACCCAAAAAAGGGATAGAACAGGCACGGGCACTCTCAGCTGTTTCGGTTACCAGATGCGTTTTAACCTTAACGAGGGTTTTCCAATTGTAACCACCAAAAAGCTCCACCTGAAAAGTATAGTACACGAATTGCTTTGGTTTTTGAAGGGCGACACCAATATTCAATACCTCACGGATAATAAAGTAAGTATATGGAATGAATGGGCAGATGCTAATGGAGATCTGGGCCCCGTATATGGCAAACAATGGAGAAGTTGGCAAGGTGCTGATGGTACTACTATTGATCAAATCAAAGAAGTGGTGGATCAAATCCGTAAAAACCCGGATAGCAGACGAATGATCGTAAGTGCCTGGAATGTAGCAGAACTTCCCAAAATGGCTTTGATGCCCTGCCACACTATGTTTCAATTTTATGTGGCCGATGGCAAATTGAGCTGCCAGTTATACCAAAGAAGTGCTGATGTATTTCTGGGGGTTCCTTTTAACATTGCTTCTTATGCATTATTAACGATGATGATAGCGCAGGTATGCGACCTGCAATATGGCGATTTTGTACATAGTTTTGGAGATGTGCATCTTTATAATAACCATATGGAGCAAGCAGAATTACAATTAAATCGCGACCCATATCCTTTACCTGCAATGAAGATAAATCCAGTAGTTAAAGATATTTTCGGATTTAGTTTTGAAGATTTTTCTTTGGAAAACTACCAGCATCATCCGGCTATTAAAGCGCCTGTTGCTGTTTAATACAGCAGGAAACTTTATTAGTGTAATTTTGCAGTATTGTAAATTTTCTCACGCTGAAATATTCGCGATCAATGATTTCACTGGTAGTGGCAGTTTCCACAAATAATTACATTGGAAAAGACAACCAATTACTTTGGAATCTTCCCAATGATATGAAGCATTTCAAAAATAAAACCTGGGCATTACCGGTTTTAATGGGTAGAAAAACCTACGAATCCTTAGGCAAACCGCTTAATGGAAGAATGAATATCATTATTACACGCCAAAAAGATATGCATCCGGAAGGTGCTTTGGTAGTGCATTCTTTGGGAGAAGCTGTTAAAGCAGCTTATGCTGCCAACTACAAAGAAATTATGGTAATAGGTGGTGGCCAAATATATAAGGAAGCAATAGAAATAGCGGATAGAATTTACCTCACTAGAATTGATGCCATTTTATATGGCGATACCCTTTTTCCGGAAATTAATAACCAACAATGGGAAATGGTTTCCGAAGAGTCTTTTCCTCAGGATGCCAAACATGCTTACCCTTACCATTTTCAGGTATGGGAGAGAAGAAAATGATAAAATATGGTAGCATCTATTCTTTCTGTCTATTGTGTTAGTATTCCTGTTTTACTACTAATTTACGAATATGGCAAAGGTCAGTTGCGGTATATTAGTTTGAATTTGATTGTTGTTTATAATTGTATCCAAATAGCTTTTTCAGTCCACCTTGCCATCCAATTATATTCACTTTATCAACTATCCAAGGCATTTGCGATCAATAACAATTCTGCACCTTTTTCCATAAAAATTAATGTTGCAGGCATATTCCTTATTATGGTATTACCCTTATTTTCATTATTTGCTAGAGTTAGAAAGAATAGAGTTTTCACTGTTTGTTATTGTGCTCTCTGCTTTTATTTTTTTCCACCAAAAACATGGAACCTTTATGATGGAGGTTTCAAAATTTTGGGATTTGTTTGTATGTTATGTATTACCTATTCATTTCTTTGGTTGATAAGAAAATTGCCTTCTCAAATAAATTAAGTCAATGTATACTCCTTTTGAAATAGGCATCAGATACCTGAAGTATTTATTAGTAGCTTCTAATGGGAAGGGCCATGGTATTCATTCTCCTTTTGTTTTTGAATTTATTACTAAGGTTTTAAATGATAAAAGGAAATTCTATGCCTATGAAACCATAGAAAATTTGCGACAGGCAATGTTAATCGACAGAACAAAATTGATCATTAAGGATTTTGGAGCAGGGTCACGTATCAATAAAGAGAATGAAAGGCAGGTATCTGCCATTGCTGCATCTTCCTTAAAACCCAAAAAATTTGGTCAGCTCTTCTTTCGAATGGCAGATAGGTATGCACCCATGCATGTTCTCGAGTTGGGAACCTCATTGGGCATCACTACTTGCTACCTCGCTTCTGCAAATAGTAATGCTCAAGTAATAACTTTGGAAGGTTCCGATGCAATAGCCGAAATAGCCCAAAAAAATTTCAATAAGTTACAGTTGGAAAATATTTCGCTTGTTAAAGGAAATTTTGATGATACCTTAACCAATTTGCTAACTAAGATTGAAAAAATCGATCTTGTTTTTGTAGATGGAAATCATAAGTTAGAACCTACTTTACGATATTTCAAACAGCTTTTACCAAAGTTGGACGAGCACTCAATTTTAATTTTTGATGATATACATTGGAGCAGGGAAATGGAAACTGCTTGGAAGACCATTCAAATTGACCCTTCTGTTACATTAACCATTGATCTCTTTTTTATCGGTATAGTTTTTTTCAGAAAGGAGCAAAAAGAAAAACAACATTTCACCATAAGATTTTAAAAAACAGGGTGGTAGCAAATAAACTTTGACTTTTGAACAATGCTATTAAACTTGTTCTTTCTATATTTGAACAATGTCTCTTCCCGCACAATTACTCCAGTCACTCAACAAGCTTAAAGGCTTTGATAGGGAAGCATTTGAAAAAGTTCACAGTTCCGGGGAGCAAATAACTTCTATCAGGCTAAATCCTGAAAAAAGAATGAAAGCTGATTTTACAAATGGTGAGGATGTTCCTTGGTGCCATGATGGCCGATACCTTGCTGAAAGACCATCTTTTACATTAGACCCCTCTTTTCATGGCGGTGCCTATTATGTACAAGAAGCAAGCAGTATGTTCCTTTGGCATACACTGGAAGAAAATTTTGGATCGGATAGGAATCAAAAAGTCTTGGATTTATGTGCAGCACCAGGTGGTAAGTCTACTTTATTGACTTCCTTTTTTAAGGAAGGTCTGATAGTAGCCAATGAAGTGATTAAACAAAGAGCATCTATACTTGTTGAAAATATTACCAAATGGGGTTATGGGAATGTAGTTGTTACCAATAATGATCCCGCCCATTTTAAATCATTGCCAGGTTATTTTAACTTGATCATGGTTGATGCCCCCTGCAGTGGCAGTGGTATGTTTAGAAAAGACAAAGATGCCATTGCTGAATGGAGTTTGGAAAGTGTTGAACTATGCAAGCAACGTCAGCAAAGGATCCTGGTAGATGTGCTTGACAGTTTGCAAGAGGATGGCTTGCTCATTTATTCTACCTGCTCTTACTCTGAAGACGAAAATGAACATATTGCAGATTGGCTGGTAGAAGATATGGAGATGGAATCCATTCAAATAAATGTTCCTGCAAATTGGTCTGTGGTGGAAACGAATTCGATCAAGCAGAATGCTTTTGGTTATCGGTTTTATCCCTATCTATTAAAAGGTGAGGGGCTCTATTTAGCAATTTTCAGGAAAAAGGGTTCAATCCATAAAAGCAATATCAGGGAATCAAAACTTACATTGGCTTCACGTACAGAAATTCAGATGGCACAGGATTTTTTACCATTACCGGATTTATGGCAATATTTTAAACAGTCAGATTCTATCAGGATTATTAACAAGACATATTTTTCAGATCTGCAAAAACTTGTTGGCAATCTGTATATCAAAAAAGCGGGAACTGCTATTGGTTCCATCAAAGGAAAGGACATGATCCCAGATCATGAATTGGCAGTAAGTATTTTACCCAAAAGTGCATTTTCAGCAATTGAACTTAATTTAGAGGAAGCACTTACCTATCTCCGAAGAAAGGAAATGACCCTGCCCAAGGCAACCAAGGGCTGGTGTTTATTCCAATATGGTGGATTATCGCTGGGTTGGGCAAAAGTTTTACCCAACCGTATCAATAACTATTATCCGGCAGAATGGAGAATATTAAAAGAGTAAATTTGAGCATTGAAATGAATAGGATATGATGAGATTTTTTTACACCCTTGCCTTTTTGGCAACTTTTTCCGTTTCAGCACAAGTTAAACTGATCATTTCTGGCAAAGCCCCGAATTGTTATATCAGTCATACCGTAAAAGGAAGAGAAAACCTACAATCCATCAGTAATGCTTTTGGCATGTCGATCGTTAAGCTTGCTTCCTATAATAAATTGAAAGCTGATGCAAAGATCAAAAATGATATTATTTTAAAGATCCCTGTTACAAAAGATCAGGTAATCCAAAAAAAGTTAAATAGCTATGCAGCCCTCTACCACAAAGTTAAGAAAGGTGAAAACCTTTTAAAGGTTAGTCAATTGTATTGGAATGCATCTGTTAGTAAAATGAAACAATGGAATTCTTTGCAATCTAATGTTTTGAAGCTTGGAGAATTTATCATCATCGGCTATTTGGTGAATGCGCCTGAAAATGGTATGGAACCAATAGTAAGTGACAAGGATATTAAACCTTTACCCAATACAACTGAAACTACCATAGAAACTGAACCTATTGGCACTAATATACCTAACGATAAACAGAAAGCGGTAACTAATACTAGCATACCCATAACTACAGCTCCTGATAAAGTGTTGGATACCAAAAAGTATGATGAAGAGGTATCTAAGAATCTGGAAAAAATGAAACAGGATTTTGAATCTGAAAAGAAACCAGATCCAAACAGCGCTGTTACCAAAACTGTAATTGAAAAAGATTATACTCCTAAAGAGGGTGATGAAGGCTATTTCCGGACTTATTACCAGGATCCATCTGCAACAGTTCACCAACAGTTTCGTTCGGGTGACGCATCCATTTTCAAAACGATCAGTGGCTGGACAGACAGAAAATATTATGTTTTAATGAATGAAGTTGCACCTAAAACAATCATTAGAATTACCGGAACCAATAAGAAATCCATATGTGCCATGGTTCTTGGGCCATTGCAGGAAATTAAAGGAGATAACGGATTGTTACTGCGTTTGAGCAATTCTGCAGCTGCTGCTTTGGGTGCATCTGAAACAAAATTTACCGTAACAGTTACCTATTTTGAATAAAATTTATATATGCAAAAATATTTCTCCTTACTTCTGCTTACTTCTCTTTTCTGTTTGGGTTGCTCAAATGCACAGGATGGGCTTTCCGTATCAGCCTTTGAAAAAAGAATACTTTCAGGAAATGTACAAGTGCTGGATGTAAGAACAGCAGGTGAATTTCAGTCAGGTCATCTAAAGAATGCCCAGCAGGCAGATTGGTTGAATAAAGAGCAATTTGCAGAAAGAACTAGTTATCTCGATAAAACTAAACCTGTTTTAGTGTATTGTGCTTCCGGGGTTCGCAGTGCTTCTGCGGCCAAATGGTTACTGGATAAGGGTTTTAAAGAAGTCAAAAATTTAAATGGGGGACTTACTTCCTGGAAACTTGACAATAAACCTGTAGATGCAGTTGCTAATGGTTCACAAATGTCAATGGTAACCTATGCTTCACTCATTCAGTCGAGTGATGTGGTTTTGGTTGATTTTGGAGCCGAATGGTGTCCTCCCTGCAAAAAAATGGAGCCGGTATTACAACAATTACAAAAAGAATTGCCTAATAAGTACCAATTGGTTAAAGTTGATGGAGGCATTGATATCGACGTAATGAAAGCACAAAACGTAAGTGCTATTCCTGTTTTCATTGTTTATAAGAATGGGAAAGAAATCTGGCGCAAACAGGGTATTGTAGAATTGTCTGAGTTAAAAGCCAAGCTTACCCAATAATAGAAAATGATGTTAAGGATGTAAACGGTAGCCCTTCAGAAAATCTTCTATCAGCATTCTTTTTTTTCCCTCCAATTGTATGTCTAGCAGGTGTATATAACCATCGAAACAACTGAACTTTAAAAATGTTTTGCCATCAGAAATTATTTTGCCTTTTTCAGTATTGTTTACTGCCAGCTCTTTTTTACTGCGAAATACTTTTAAAATTTTTCCATCCAATTTTGTTAATGCACCTGGAAAAGGAGAAAGTCCGCGAATTTGATCATGTATATGAGTAATACTGTCTTGCCAATTGATCTGACAGGTCTCTGTAAATATTTTAGGTGCATGTTTCAATACAAACGGCTCCTTGCTTAGGATGGCAGATTGATCTTTTTCCTTTATTGTTCCAATCAATAATTCTTGAACAGTTTCTACCAATAATTCAGCACCAATCATTTTCATTCTGTCATGTACTTCACCGGTAGTTTCATCTTCACCGATTGAGAACTTCTTTTGTAACAGAATATCGCCTGTATCTATTTCTTGCTTTAGTTTAAAAGTTGTTACACCTGTTTCTTTTTCACCATTCATAACTGCCCAATGAATGGGGGCAGCACCACGGTATTGAGGTAAAATTGATCCATGCAGGTTAACAGTACCCATGGGTGGCATGTTCCATACTACCTCCGGTAACATTCGAAATGCCACAACAATTTGTAAATCTGCATGCAATGATTTTAGTTCCTGAATAAAATCATGGTTTTTCAATTTTTCTGGTTGAAGAATATGTAGGTTTTTAGAAAGTGCATATTTTTTCACAGCACTTTCAGTAAGTTTCATTCCCCTGCCGGCAGGCTTACCAGGTGCAGTAACTACGCCTACTATATTATAGCCAGCATTTACCAATGCATCCAAAGAAGCAACTGCAAAATCAGGTGTACCCATGAAAATGATGCGTGGACTAGCTTTTATCGGTTCTGTACTTTCTTCTTGCATGCTTAAAATCGATGAATTTTATTTTCCAATACCCAAACAAGATCCCCACATATCCTGAATCTAGCATCTAGTATCCAGCATCTAGAATCCAGCATCCAGCACCACCCTTCTACCCCAATCTTCTATTCAAAATCCGTATATAGTAAATATTTTTTTCTAATTATTTTAAAGGCATTCAGTTTCGGTTGCCAACTATCGCGAATTTCTTTTTCAGTTTTGCCTGCTATAATTTGGGCCATCAATTCACTGTTCCCGGCTAGTTTATTGAAAAAGTAATTGGTTGGTTTAATAGTTTTAGGTTGCAGGAAAAATTTTTCCTTCTCAGGGAAAGCTTTATAAGCATCCAGTAAATATTTTATTTGCACTTTATTATCTACCAATTTTAAAATCTCTTCATTGGTTCCATAAAGATTCCAGCCATAACATAATTGGTTTTTTAATTTGGGTTCTTTGGCACCATCGCGACTGGTAGGAGTAAAGGAATACAATGTTTTTGGTAAATCGGGATGCCCAAAAATAACGAAGGGATGATCAGTGCCCCTACCTTCACTTAATAGGGTGCCCTCAAAAAGGCAGTTACTGCCATACCAATATACGGATGCCATATCGGGAATATTGGGTGAAGGTTTAACGGGTAATTGGTATTTACTTAAGTGGGTATAATTGGCGCATTTGATCACCTGAAAATGGAAAGCAGTATCGGCAGAATTTTCGGCACGCCTGTAATAATCATATTTTTCATTTGCTTTTGGTGACAACCATTTTTCTCCGGCAATCATGAAAGCATATTCGGCCATCGTCATACCATAAACGGTAGGAATGGGTTGCATACCTACAAAACTTTTATAAGCGGTATCCAATACCGGACCATCCACATAAAAGCCATTGGGATTGGGCCTGTCCAGAATTAACAAGGGCTTGCTATTTTCAAAAGCTGCTTCCATATATTCTTGTAAGGAAGAGATGAAAGTATAGAAACGTGTGCCTACATCCTGGATATCAAAAATCATGATATCTACATTTGCTAGGTCTTCTTTGCTGGGTTTTCTTTTGGCACCATAAAGCGAAATTACCGGTACACCCGTGGCAGGGTCTTTATAATTTTCTACTTTTTCACCTGCATCAGCTGTACCTCGAAAACCGTGTTCTGGTCCAAATGCAATGGTAATATTCACACCCAGCGCAATTAGTGTATCCACCAGGTGTTTATTACCTACAGTAGCTGTATGATTGGCAAAAATCCCAACCCTTTTCCCTTTGATAAGGGGCAGGTACACATTTGTTCTATAGGCAGCCGGTAAAATCTCCTGCGTATTTTTTATTGATTTAGTTCCTTGAGCATTAACCATTTGAGTGGTGTAACAACCAAAAATTAATGAAATACCTATGGCAATGAATGATTTCAACATGGTTATTCTTTATTTTATGACAGAAAATTAATTAAAATACCTGTGCTTTCTTGTTTTTGGATTGTACTTTTGGCGCCGGAAAAAGCTTTCTCTCATGTATTTGGTTGATTTTGCATACTTCCTCTGAAATTTGCGATGCAACAAAAGCAGTGTAAAGATACTTAGCCGACCCCCCTCATTTTTTAAAAACAACCTGAAATAGTTCAGGTATTAAATCTAAAACATGCAACAAGTAAAAAAAGGTGATACTGTAAAGGTACATTATCATGGAAAATTAACAGATGGTTCTACATTCGACTCATCTGAAGGTCGCGAACCACTTGAATTTGAAGTAGGTAGTGGTATGGTTATACCTGGTTTTGATAATGGAGTAACTGGAATGTTGATAGGCGAAAAGAAAACAATTCAGATTCCATTTGATGAGGCTTATGGCCCTAAGCAGGATGATATGATCATGGAATTCCCTAAAGATCGTTTTCCCGCAGACATGAACCCGGAAGTAGGCATGCAACTGAATATGAGCAATCCACAAGGCCAAAATTTCCCCGTAGTGATAGTGGAAGTTAAAGATGAAGTGGTTATCCTGGATGCCAATCACCCTCTTGCAGGTGAAGACCTTACTTTTGATCTGGAACTCGTAGATATTAGTGGCAGCAAGCCTTTGATCATTATGCCATAAGGCGTTTTGTGTTTGATAAAATAATAATTGCCTGATATTTTATCAGGCAATTATTATTTAAACATAAGACTCCAGACTCCAAACTCCAGTCTCCTAATTCCTCTTCATCCACCATCCAAGCCATATACCACATAGTCCCCAACCAGCAATCGCATCAATCAGGTGAGCACGGATATCAAATATTTTGTACCAGATATAGGTATTGTAAGGCTCATAAATAAATGTGATCATACCTACAAACAAGCATGCCATTAGTATATTGGTAAAACTTGTTTTATTCCATTTACCAAGTATCCAACAAAGTAACCAAACCATAAACATGGAGGAAACCAGGCCGCGCACCATATTCATGATCATTACATTAGGCGTAATATCGTAGGATTTATGGTATTGGATAAATGCCCAGGGTTTACCCTGTTGTTGTTCGCCAGCTTTATTGGCATCTTCCATGGAAGTACCTTTAGGTATGGTAGGCATCATATAGCCACCTTCCTTATCTAATGTGCTATTCAGGAAGTTCATGATGGTATCCTGTTTAACCGTGTAGTCCTGTGAGGGACGATGTAGATCTAAAACAGTCCATGAAAGGGTTTGCCAAATAAAAATGAGTAAGCCTCCAACAAGCGCACCGATGATTGATTTTTTCATATGGTAGTTTTTGTTTTGATTACAATATAAAAAACAGAAATGGTAATTGCAATAGTGTTTGATGAATGGCTTCTCAAATAACCAAGTACTTTTGAGACTTAAAATAGAAAAATGGCAGAGTCGATTAAAGAATATCCGCATCCAATTGCTGAACGCTTTATGCGTTATGTTCAAATAGATACACAAAGCGATCCCCAAAGTGAAAGTTTTCCTAGTACACAAAAACAGAAAGACCTTTCACAATTACTGGCAAAAGAGTTATTGGATATGGGCATTCATGATGCACATACTGATGCATATGGTTATGTGTATGCAACCATCCCTTCCAATACATCAAAAGATGTACCTACGATTTGTTTTTGTAGTCATGTTGATACGGCACCTGATTGTAGTGGAACCAATGTAAAACCTATCCTGCATCAGCATTTTGATGGAACAGATATTGTACTTCCTGATGATCATACGCAGGTAATAGGCATAGAAGCGTATCCTTACCTGAAAAAGCAAATAGGCAATGATATTATTACAGCAAGCGGGAAAACCTTATTAGGTGCAGATGATAAAGCAGGTGTTGCGATAATCATGGAAATGGTTTCTTTTTTTCAGCAACATCTCGAGATCCCACATGGCAGTATCAAAATACTTTTTACACCCGATGAAGAAGTTGGCAAGGGTACGGATAAATTAGATCTTGTAAAATTGGGTGCCAACTTTGCTTACACTTTAGATGGCGGAGAAGCAGGTACACTGGAAGAAGAGACCTTTAGTGCGAACGGTGTTGTGATAACCATTCATGGTGTAATAGCACACCCGGGATATGCCAAAGGTAAAATGGTGAATGCTTTAAGAATTGCTGGAGATATTATTGCTTCCTTGCCGCATCATGAATGGTGTCCGGAATCAACAGAAGCTAAGGAAGGATTTGTACATGTGCTGCATATAGAAGGTAGTGCAGAAGAAACAAAAATTCATTTTCTGATCAGGGATTTTAACACTTCTCAATTGGAACTTCATGAAACTAGATTAAAAGGTATAGCTGATAAGATTTTATTAGGTTACCCCGGCGCTACCATGGATTTTGTGAAGAAGGAACAATACAGAAATATGAAAGAAATAATTGACCAGCATCCCCAGTTAATTGCATATGCCGAAGAAGCATATAAAAGGGTTGGATTACAGGTTGTAAAGGAGCCCATAAGGGGCGGTACTGATGGTAGCAGGTTGAGTTTCATGGGTTTGCCCTGCCCTAATTTATTTACAGGTATGCAGGCGATCCATAGTAAGCATGAATGGGTTTCGGTGCAGGATATGGAAAAGGCGGTTGCCATGCTAGTTCAGTTAGTGCAGGTTTGGGAATTAAATGCCAAATGAACTTTTTTGGGGCTGTAATAAAATCTAATATTTGGTTACTAACAATCAATAATGATTAACTTTCAAAAAATTTCTAAGCCATGAATATTCTATTAGACTTCTGGTGGGTATTGCTTCTCTTATTTATCATTTTCACCGGATTGGTTACTGTAAACCAGGGAACCATTTCTGTTATTACCATGTTTGGGAAATACAGGCGTATCCTTCGTCCCGGTTTAAATTTTAAAATTCCGGTTATTGAGCAGGTTTTCAAATCTGTGAGCATTCAGAACAGAAGTGTGGAGCTGGAATTCCAGGCTGTTACCCTTGATCAGGCGAATGTATATTTTAAAAGTATGTTGCTTTATTCTGTTTTGAATCAGGATGAAGAAACGGTTAAGAATGTAGCTTTTAAATTTATCAATGATAAGGATTTAATGCAGGCTTTGATAAGAACTGTTGAAGGAAGTATCAGGGGCTTTGTTGCTACTAAAAAGCAAGCGGAAATATTATTGCTTAGACGAGAAATTGTTGAGTTTGTAAAAGCACAGATAGATGAATCTTTGGAGAGCTGGGGTTATCACCTGCAGGATCTTCAGATCAACGATATTACTTTTGACCAGGTGATCATGGAAAGTATGAGTAGGGTTGTAGCAAGTAATAATCTGAAAGCTGCAGCAGAAAATGAAGGTCAGGCTTTATTGATTACTAAAACCAAAGCAGCTGAAGCAGAAGGTAATGCCATTAAAATTTCTGCCAATGCTGAGAAAGAAGCCGCTAGACTTAGAGGTCAGGGTGTTGCACTTTTCAGAGAAGAAGTGGCTAAGGGTATGACACAGGCTGCAGAACAAATGAAACAAGCCAATCTAGATACTAATGTGATTCTTTTTAGTATGTGGACAGAAGCCATTAAAAATTTCGCAGAAATTGGAAAGGGTAATGTGATATTTCTGGATGGAAGTCCGGAAGGCATGGAAAACAATATGCGTCAGATTATGGCAATGGTGCGGATGAAAGAAATGCAGAAGGGTTAATCGCAGATTCTAAGCATGAAAGCATATTCAACTGTAATTCAATTGATTTAAATTAGTCAGGAGGATTACAGTTGATTTTTTTTAATAATATAGGAATAGGTTAAAAGAATAATACTTCTCCGGTATTCAAATCGTATCCCGCTCCTACAATTTTTAATTTTCCTTCTTTGACCATCTCGCTTAATATGGGACTGTTTTTGTAAATCTCTTTCATCATAATCTGAACATGCTGAATGGATACCTCAGTAACATACGCGTTATTGCTGTATACTTTTTCGCCGGTAAAGTTTTTCGATGCATTGATTGCAGGCTTAATTTTGCTCAGTAAACCGGTAATATTTCCAAGTTTTACATCTTTAATGGCAGATTGAATGGCTCCACAATATCTATGACCCATCACCACAATTACTTTAGCGCCTGAAACCTTACAGCCATATTCAAGGCTTGCAAGTATATCCTCATTCACCACATTTCCTGCTACTCTACAAACAAATAGATCACCTATACTCTTATCAAAAATTTTTTCTACCGGTGCTCGACTATCCATACAAGCCAGGATTACTGCTTTTGGATATTGGCCTTCAATGGCATCCTTCACCAACATGCCGGTATTTCGCGTTTTTAACTGATGGTTTACAAATCTTTTGTTTCCTTCTTTTAAACTACCTATGATCTCATCAGGTGTCAATGCCATTTGTTCCTCTTTGGAAAGCACTTTTTCTTTCACCAAATTTGTGTCTTCAATACTTACCTTTTTAAGGGTAGCCTCATCTTTTTGATCTTTGCATGATAGTATCGAAATACAAATCGCAAGTATGTAAACAGGAAAAACACTTTTCATATTTTAAACCCCTTTAAATTATTTATTGAGTTGAAGATTTTTTTCGGCTACTTGATCACTCAGAAATGGGAATTCAAAATTGAAAGAAAGTACATTGTTGTTGTTTGTTCCTCCAATAGTATATACAGATGATAATCCTTTATAATAACGCAACTGAACATTCATGCCTTTTCCGCCACGCTTTGTTGAAAGTAGATAAGTAAAAGCGGCATTGATGCCAAAATCGGTTTTATTTAATTGACTTTTTAAATCCTGTTCATAAGTAGCATCATTTGTACCAAAGAATTTTTCCTTTGCATTGGTAAGAAAACTGACTTGCGGGCCAAGGCCTATTTGTCCTCTTTTGAATGCCTGGTAATGAATCATTAATGGTACATCAATATAGTTAAGCGTTCTGGTGGCATTTACATTTGTAAAAGATGCATCAATACCGGTTGATGTTTTTAAAGTTGCATTACTTTGAAATCCTTTAGGACTTAAAGGTCTGAATTCAGGTTTAAAGAACCATTTGTCTGATAGTTTCATGTTAATGCCAAGTCCAAAATTGAGTCCTTTAAGCGATTTGCTATCTTTTTGAGCGGAAACATTACTGATATTAAGTCCGGTAACTATACTAAAATTAAAAGTTTCAGAAGCGGCTTTTTCTCCAAATATTAAAACAAGCAATGCGGCCTGTCCCTTTGCATTTGTAACTGATGCGCATATTCCTAGCAACATAAAACAGCTAACTAATATTATTTTATTCATTGTTCTCTTTTTTTGTAGAAATTAATTTTTAGCTTCTACATATTTTTTAAAATTGTTTAAAATGCTTTGCCAGCCTTCTCTTTGCAATTCAGGTGGATTTTCAGTTTCTGCTTCAAAATCTTCCGTAACCTGAATGCCATTTTCCGTTTGGGTAAATCGAACAGATACATTACGGTCATCTTCCAATACATAGGAAAAACTTTCTTTTTCTTTAACCTGCTGGTAGGTTCCTATAAAGTCAAAACCAAAACTGCCATCTTTTGCTTCCATGCGCGACAAGAACTTTCCGCCGACGCGTAGGTCATTTTCTGCTTTTGTGGTATGCCAATCTTCAGATGCATTATTCCATTGCATAATGTCTGAAGGAGTTGTCCATTTAGACCATACCGTATCAAGTGGCGCATCAATGACTGTTGAAATTGAAATCAATATTTTGTCCATAATTATTTATTTTCCTTCTGTACAATTTATCATCCAATGTATTCCAAACTTATCTATGCAAGTGCCAAAATAAGAGCCCCAGAATGCATCATGCAAGTCCATAGTGATTGTTCCTCCCGCTGATAATGCCTGAAATAATTGTTGAGATTCTTCTCTGGTATCAGGTTCCAGGTTGATGATGACATTATTTCCGGCAACTACTTTAAAACCCATTGATTCAGGAGCATCGGTGCCCATCAGCAAATGCCCGCCCAATATGGGCAATTCCACATGCATAACCAGATTTTTGTCTTCTAAGGGAATAGGAGGCATCCCTTCGGCTATGGGTATATCTGCAAAACGAGAAATACCCCCACGAACAAAATCACCACCAAATACGGATTTATAAAAGAGAAAAGCTTCTTCTGTATTTCTGGGAAAATTTAAATAGGTAGCTACAATGGACATAAAAATATTTTTCGAGTTTTAAATTAGCTTTTTTTAGAAAGATCCTCAAAAAAAATGTATGAATGGATGGTGAATTATTGTATGAGATCAGTTGTAGCTTTTATCTCCGTTAAAGCTGTATATAATTTATCCAGATCGGCCTGTGAGTTAAAAACCTGTATAGAATATCGAATAAATACAAGATCTTCCTGGCGCATAACTGGAATTTCTATTTGATACTTATCAAATAGAAGCTGTTTCAATTTTTCCGGTTCCTTTGTTCTTACAGGAATACTACAGAGTTGTGCAAGAAATTCTTCACTGATGGGACAAACAGGGTTGGTGCCCAGTAAATCACAGAAACGCTGGTAATTTTTATGTGCCAGTTTGCGATTTTCAGCAGCTATTGCCGGCCAATTGTATTGGGCAAGTATTTCAATCGTTTTGGGTATGGTTAAAAAAGCTGAAATATCCCTTGTGCCCTGTAACTGATGGTAATCCAGGAACTGTGAATGAGAAGGTTGGGCACTTTCATAACCCCAACTTATCACCAATGGGTCAAATAAGTTTTGGTATTCTTTTTTTACATACAAAAATGAGCAACCTTTTGGGGTACACATCCATTTATGGCAGGCACCTGCATAAACATCTGCTTCCAACTCTAAGAGGTTCAATGGAATATGTCCCGGCACATGTGCACCATCCACAATGGTGATCAAGCCTTTTGATTTTGCAATGGCACATATTTCTTTAACTGGAAAAATAAGTCCAGTAGCACTCGTAATATGACTGATAAAAATCGCTTTTGTATTTTCCGATAAACCTTTGAAGAAATCTTCTATAAATTTTTCTTTAGAAACCAATGGTAAACTAATTGGCTGTCTTACATATTTGGCACCTGCCTTTTTACAGTAGTAATTCCATGTTCTGTCTAAAGCTCCATATTCCAGGTTTGTACTCAGGATCTCATCACCTGCTTTTAATGGAAAACTTTTGGCAATAATATTTAGGGCATAGGATGGATTGGTTGTAAACACTATATCATCCGGATTGCAATGTATATATGCTGATAATGCAATCCTTGATTTTTTTAAGTATTCAGGTCCCGTTACGGTAATAAATTGAACGGGTTCTTTTTCCAATACCAATTGCCATTTCTGGTAATCCTCATACAAAGGTTTCAGGCATGCACCAAAGGAACCAAAATTTAAATAAGTAATATTCGGATCCAGCAGAAACTGTGATTGAATTGATTCTTTTTCCATATTTTAAAAATATGGCATTTGCGATAAAACAGTAACTGAAATCTATTCTTTTTCAATAGGAGCCTGCCATTTTTGATAAATAGCAGTCAAGTCGATTCCGCAGGCCTGATTGATCAATAGTGGAAACTCTTCCAGCGTAAAAGCCCTTTTTTTATTTTTTGACCACTCGTAGAGATACCTCAAAACATCTTTCATAGATTTTTTTCCTCCCGATTTTTCTTTCAGGTAATCATTCATTTCAATTGCCATCAATGCACCTCTGGCGTAAATGGCTGTACCCAGTCTGAAATCAACTGCATACATAGTTGATGCTGTTTGCGACAATTGTTGCAAACTCATTTTCATGATTTCCGGTGCGGTATTATATACATTTTTTATAAACCTGTTTTTCATTTTAACCAAACGCAAAGTATCATAGGGTAAAAACCACATAAAGCCCTCATTAAACCAGATATTGTTGATGATGGGAGGTATTTCTTGTGCATAAGGTTTATAATTATCTCCATAGCTCCTTAAGGGAATATAGGAATGTGCCATATGGTGGATATAGGTGGGAATGGTAGCAATTTTTTCTTCATCAGACATTGATTGAAATCTTGCTTGAGAAGTATCACCAAAAAAAGTGGAACTCTGCAAATGCTCCATACCAAAAGCGGGAACAGAACCTGCTTCCAGTGGTAATACTTTTCGTAAGAGAATAGAATAATGTTTGAATGGGATATCCTGGAAATAGTTCTTCAGAATCCCCATACTATATTTTCCTTGCCAGCCATAATCATCCAGGTATTCATCCTTGGTTTCGCAGTAAGAAACGATGAATAAGGGTACTTCAGCCATAAATTCTTTTACCTTAAACCTCGGACCTAAATAGAGTTGTGCATCTGCCAATTCTTTGTAATTATTAGCCTTGAAATGCAATGTTGTTTTTGCCGGTTTTGAAGATGGATGGATAGTAGAAAATATAGGCCATTCCTTAAAGGTTAATACCTCACAATTTATTTCCTGGTTTATCGTACCCTCTATCCATCCCAAAATTGAATAATTTAGTAAAGAGGCAAAGCCAGTTCTTGCAATAGATGCATCTGCGGCTGCTAATTTTCTTTCCATTTTATGCAGGTCTACTTCATATTCAAAACGCAGAAATTGTTTGCCAGAATCGGAAATATTCCAGCGTGGAGCATCAGATGCATCTTTGGTCATTTTATATTTATTCCCATTTAAATCAATGGCATAAAGGTTTTTCACAAATTGGTCATAGGGCGTAATGGCATAGGTTCCCGGAATAGAACGGGGCATTATAAAACTTACAGGAGAAATGATGGGCGATGTTGGTCGGATAGAAACTGAAATACTTTTACTAACACTATCCAGGTAATGTATCGAATAGGTTATCTGCGAACTTCCAACGATCAACGGTAGCAGGAATAGAGAAAACAATAGTAGTTTCTTAGATTTCATTGTTCCCTAATTTCCTTCAAAATAATCCTTTTTTGAAAGAAACTGTTCTAAAAATAGTTGCCTTTGACGATTGCCGGGTGATTTTGCTTTTCGGAAAAGAATAGTTATATTGTTTATGCATTGCTTTAAAATGAACAGCCAAAATCGATTGCTATGTCAAATGCTGCAACCCTTCATGTTGAAGTAATCAGAAAATGGATTACTGAAAAGTGGGATATCAATCAAATTGAAACCTCTCTCAAATCTTCTGGCAATAGCGAAGAATCCATACAATTGTTGGTAAAGGAATTTAAGAAAGAAAAGCAGGCTAAAAGAAATACTGCTGGTTTTCTTTACCTGGGTACTGGTGCATTTATTGGGTTTATCAGTTGTCTGGTGTCTCTGATCAATCCAGTGCCAGAATTATTAAATTGGTTTTTATACGGACTAACATCCATTGCCATCGTTTTTTTAGGACTAGGACTTTATATGATTTTTGAAGACTAGCTCAGTAATTTCCTTTTTTACGAATATTTCAAGGTAAATCTTACGGTAACTGAAATGGATACTTTAATTTTTTCAAATTCAATTCCCGGATCTTCATATTGTGTTTTATCCATTCTTGCAGCACCTCTAATACGAATATTTGGTGCTGTTTCATACATAGCCGATTGAAAATTATTTTCCAGATTGGTTATATGCACGGCATTACCTATTGTTTGTGATAATGGTTTGGTAAGTGCCAATGCTTTTGCTTTGGCATTTTCAACTGCTTTTGTTCTGCATAGATTCTCTATGTTTTCCAAATCTGTTCTACCTACTTTTTCAATAGAAGTATTGGCAATACCTAATTCCTCCAGTTTTAAAAATACCTTTCCGGTAGTTGCCGCATCGGTTACTTTCAATTGGTATTCGCGGGATTTTAAAATGTCTTTCTGTTTTAATAGATAGGTTTTATAGTTGCTTAACATATCAGTAACCGCTAAATCGGTATTGGTAGCTATCCCCAGGCTTTTAAGACCTGCAATCATCTTTGCCTCCGATTCTTCCAGCGAGATCCTGTCGCGCGAATCTTTTTCAGAAATGATTATTTTAATAAAGATTTCATTGGGGGTAACCAAACTATCAGAAGTACCTGTTACTTCCAGGTAAGGTTGGTCGAGAAAATTTTTTGTTTGCGCTTGCATACCTGTAGTAAGCGCAAATAATAGGATGACCAGAAAATACTTTTTCATGTTGTTTCATTAATTGTAGGTAACTACTTTCAAATCCTATGCCGAAAATTTTGGTTAGGGTTGTTTGATCCGGATATATTTTTCGATATTTTCTCTGCTGATGCCTGCTTCTGCTACTTTTTCAATGCCTTGCTGTATAAGTGTATCGCCTTTTAAGGTTAAAGTAAAAGAGAAATCATTGTCTTCCCAGTTCCTGTCTGTACAGTATTCCAGGTGTTCTGTATATTGATCACCTGTTAATTGATAGGTGCCACCTCCGGATGAATATGAAGCAGTACTATCCATACCTTTTTTCAGATCATGTTGTAAAAAGGCAAAATGGGTGTTATTGATAATTTTAACAAAACTTCTGCCTATCGTATAGTCGGTAACTGTGGTGTCACCCTTTTCAATCAATGTGCCAGAGAGTAGTTTCCAGGAACCATTGATGTTTAGGGAAGCTTCCTTCCCTCTTTCTGGGTTATTACAGGCTAAACCCATGAATAGCAAGATAATGGTGCTTTTACTTTTCATTAGAATCGTTTATTGTAATGTAAATACAATTTTTAACTATGCAAAGCAAAATAGTAAGGTTTGTTTTGATATGGACGGATATTTAAAAGTGAAAGACTTTGTCCCTGTTATACTGCCTATTTCCTCCTATGTGCAAAAGCTTTCCTAAAAAGCAAGTCTTTCACAATTTTATTCACACAGGCACTGTTCTTTTGCAGAAGCGTCTAATTTTAGCTTTACCTAAAACCACTATGCAATGTTAGAATTGCTTCAGATAGATACCTTGCAGAAAGTTGCCGGCGCTTTACCGGCTGCTGCAGAAAAAATCTCTTTATGGTCCTTACTGGAAAAGGGTGGATGGATCATGTATCCGCTCTACCTGCTTTTTGTTGCAGCCATATTTGTGTTTATTGAGCGACTATTGGCTATTCGTAAAGCATCCAGGATTGATGGCAATTTCATGAATATTATCAGGGACCATATTGTAAATGGAAATGTTACAGCAGCACGGAGTCTTTCTAAAAACACCGACAACCCTGTTGCACGCATGATCGATAAAGGTTTACAAAGAATAGGTAAGCCCATCGATGCCATTGAAAAAAGCATGGAAAACGTAGGTAAACTGGAAATGTATAAGATGGAACGTAATTTATCCATCCTATCGTTGATCGCTGGAATTGCGCCTATGTTTGGATTTCTGGGAACCATTATTGGTATGATCCAATTGTTTTATGGAATCGCCAGTTCTGGGCAGTTTACCTTAAATGATATAGCCGGAGGTATTTATGTAAAAATGATCACATCAGGTACGGGTTTGATCATTGGTTTATTGGCTTATATTGGACATAATGTTCTTACTACACAGATAGACAAAACAGCCAATAAAATGGAAGCGGCCAGTGCTGAATTTATTGATGTATTACAGGAACCTACTAAGTAAAAAATTTTTTTTTTAAATTTTTATTAGTTCCATGAATATCAGAAAACGATTAAAGTCACATCCCGAAGTACACACTGGTGCTTTGAATGATATATTGTTCATCCTTCTTCTTTTTTTTCTGATCGTATCTACGCTGGCTAATCCTAATGTGATCAAAGTGTCTAATCCTAAAGCAAAGAGTGATACCAAATCAAAGCAAACGGTGGTGATTACGGTTGACCGTGACCAGCATCTATTTCTGGCGCAAAAACCTGTTACAATTGATCAACTCGAAACAGAACTAAAAGCCTATTTGGCCAAAGAGACCGACAAGCCTTCTGTGGTAATTAATGGCGACAGTACTTCGCATTTAGGAACAGCCATACGTGTAATGCAAGTGATCAAAAAACTGGGTGCCACTCCTGTTATGGCTGTAGATAATAGCAAGCAATAGTTGTTGGATTCTTTTATTTTTTGCGCACAGAAACCATACGGTCTTTGCCTTGCATATCTTGTTTTATTTGAACTTCATAGTTATAATGTTCAAATAAGTGCTTTACTTCTTCGCCAAGCGCTTCATTGATCTCCATAAAAATCAGTCCGTTTTCAGAAAGATGTTTGTTGGCAAAATGGGCAATTTTTCTATAAAAAATCAGTGCATCATCTTCTTCTACAAATAAGGCTATATGTGGCTCAAATTGAAGCACATTATTGTTCATAAAAGCTTTTTCCGACTTTTTAATATAGGGTGGATTACTGGTGATGAGGTCATAAACCGGTAAATTTTCCCAGGCATTTTCATCCAAGAAATCCAGCTGTAAAAACTTGATTTCTGTTTGTAGTTTACTGGCATTTTGAGCGGCTATTGCTAAGGCCCCCAAACTGATATCTATGGCTGTAAATGCGATCTCAGGTAGTTTTTTTTGCAAACTGATGGGGATGCAACCGCTTCCGGTGCCAATATCAAGGCAGGTTTGATTTTTTTGTTTGGAGGTTTTTATTTTTTCTACAACCCATTCAACCAGTTCTTCCGTTTCTGGTCTGGGAATCAATACCTGATCATTCACCAAAAATGACATGCCACAAAACCAGGCTTCACCCAGAACATATTGTATGGGGGTATGTAGTACAAGTTGTTCCAAAAAATGCAATAGTTTTTTTTCCTGATCCCCTGAAAGTGCAGTGTGTTTTATAATTAGTCTGTCTATTCTTTTAGTAAGGGTGATATGCTCTAAAAGCAAGTCAGTAATGGCATGTGCTTCACGCGCTGGGTAGATATTTGAAAGGGTTAAAAAGGATAGATCCTGTGCCTCTTGAATGCTCATGCTGCAATGTTAAGCACCATTTGGCTATTTTTGAGCCATTCTTATGACAGATATTGATCAGTTATACATGCGTCGTTGTATGCAATTGGCAGAAAAAGGCTTGGGTAGGGTTGCACCCAATCCAATGGTGGGGGCAGTTCTTGTATATGACAATAGGATCATTGGTGAGGGGAATCACCAGCTTTATGGACAGGCACATGCAGAAGTAAATTGCATCCATAATGTATCTGAAGCTGATAAAAAACTGATTCCTAATGCAACCCTTTATGTTTCTTTAGAACCTTGTAATCATTTTGGTAAAACGCCTCCCTGTACTGATCTGATCCTGCAAATGGGTATTAAAAAGGTAGTGATTGGCTGTACTGATCCATTTGAAAAAGTAAACGGTAATGGCATAAAAAGATTAAGGGATTCCGGTGTAGAAGTCATAGAAAAGGTATTGGAAAATGAGTCTGTGGCATTGAACAAGCGCTTCTTCACTTTTAACCAGCAAAAAAGGCCTTATATCATTTTGAAATGGGCGCAAACTGGTGATGGTAAAATGGGATCTGGCAATAAGGAAAGATTGATGATCAGTAGTGCCTATAGCAATTTATTGGTACATCAATGGCGAACAGAAGAAGCAGCTATTATGGTGGGCACAAATACCGCTTTATGGGATAATCCACAACTTAACAACCGTTTATGGTTGGGTACTCAACCCATACGACTGGTGATTGATAAACAACTAAAATTACCGGTTCATTTACATCTCTTTGATCAGCAACAGCCCAGTATTGTATTTAACCAAATGAAGCAAGAACAGCAGGGGCAGGTTCTTTTCCAAAAAATCAATGCGGAAGAGAATAGTATTTTTCAAATCATGGAAACTTGTTTCCAAAAAGGCATACAGAGTATTTTGGTGGAAGGAGGAAAAACATTGTTGCAATCCTTTTTGGATCTGGGTATATGGGATGAATGCAGGGTAATAACCAATGAGCAATTGATAGTGTCAAACGGACTAGATGCACCATCAACCGCTGGATTAAAACTGATCAAGCAAGAAAAAATGGCAAATGAGATGATTAATTATTATTCAAAAAAATAAGCATTTCTTTACATGTTTTCTAAATAGAAAATGCCTCTTTAATGATTTGTATACATACTTTCCTGAATTTCTAAAATATCATCCATGCTTTACTTATTGGGAAGTATCATTTTAACCAGTTACCTCACTTTTGCACTTAAACTTTGTGAGCGGTACAAAGTGAGTATTTTTCAAGCAATTGTTTTTAATTATATCACCTGTGTAATTACAGGTTCTTTTGTAAATGGCTCTTTTCCTTTGAACGGCGAAATCATTCAAGAGCCCTGGTTTAAATGGGCGGGATTGATGGGTATTTTGTTTGTATCCTTATTCAATATTATTGGGATCACAGCGCAAAAGATCAATGTTGCTGTTGCTTCGGTAGCGAATAAATTATCGTTAATTATTCCTGTTATTTTATCTGTTTATTTATACGGAGAATCGGTAAAGGGTTGGAAACTTTTGGGTGTTTTATTGGCATTATTGGCAGTGGTACTTACCTGTTATCCATCAAAATCAACAGAAAAATCAGTTGATAAAGGCGATCATAAATGGCTTTATTTTTTACCTGTCATACTTTTTTTGGGAAGCGGCTTACTTGATTCGCTCATTAACCATGTACAAAAATCATATGTAACGGAAGCAAATAAAAACGCTTTTTTAATCAGCGGGTTTTTATCGGCAGCCATTATTGGATCATTAGTTTTATGTTTTCAATATGCAACAGGAAACATGAAATTTCAGTTAAAAAACCTGTTTGCAGGTATCATTATTGGTATTCCTAACTATTTTTCTATCTGGTGCCTGGTAAAGTTTTTACAACATAGTCCCTGGCAGAGTAGTGCCAGTATTCCGGTTAATAATATGGGAATTGTATTATTCAGTTCTGTGGTAGCCTGGCTTTTACTGAAAGAAAAGCTATCGAAAATTAATTGGGTTGGTATTGCTCTTTCATTAGTTGCTATTTATTTAATTGCCTTTGGCGATAATATATGATTGTGCCCGATTTTTATCAAACAATTGAGAAGAATGCTTACGCTGAGTTTAAAGACAGGGGCAGTAAATTTTTGGCTTTTGCTTATCCTGTAGAAACACAGGATGATTGTAAAAAAATTATACAGGAATTAAAAAAAGAGCACCCAAAAGCTGTGCACCATTGTTTCGCATACAGGTTAGGTAGCGAAGGACTCATATTTAGGGTAAGTGATGACGGTGAGCCCTCGGGAACGGCAGGGAGACCAATACTTGGCCAAATAGACAGCAAAGAATTAACTAATGTTATGGTGGTGGTGGTTAGGTATTTTGGTGGTACTTTATTGGGTGTTCCAGGTTTGATCAATGCTTATAAATCAACTACGGCCATGGCATTGCAGCTTGTGCCGGTAATACAAAAACCTATTGAAGTACTTTATGAGTTACAATTTGATTATACATTGATGAATGAGGTAATGATGGTCATTAAGCAAACTGGATGTACTGTTGCAGAACAGCAAACCCAATTATTTTGTTTGATGAAGGTGGGCATTCCAAGGGCAAAAATCAATGAAGTCATGTATCGATTTAAGGAGTTACACACTTTAGAAATACACGTCTTAAAATAGCTGTCAATAGTGTGTTTAAGCCTTCCCTGTTAGCTTATAAACGCCTAAGCCCACCATTTCTTTGATCAAATATGACCAATCCTCTAATAATTTAATTCTGGGTATAAAATAATCTACTATAGAAAATTTTTTCGGAATTGATTTATAGTCGCATGGAAAGGAAACAAAGGAAAAACCTGCTTTTTTAAAGACGGCTTCTGAGCGTTTCATATGAATTGCAGAAGTAATTAATACAACGGTTGAATTGATTTTAAGTGAGTCGTATATTTTTTTTGAATAAACAGCATTTTCATAAGTATTTCTAGATTGACTATCCAATAAAATTACCGAATCAGGTATGCCATTTGCCAGCAATTGCTGATGAAGGTATTTTGTTTCTGGTGGACCTTTTTGGCCAATTAAGCCAGAGCCCCCACTCACAAGAATTTTTTTAATGTAGCCCTGGTGGTAAAGATTGCAGGTTTGAATGAAGCGGTCTGCATTATCGCCAAAATATCCCAATTCATCTTTATCATATCCTGCCATGCCGCCAAGCAATATACCAACTTCAAATTGTTGGCTTTTATCAAATGTTACTGGAAGAGGTTGCCAATAAAGATTTATGTTTCTAAAAAGGAAGGGATTGGTCAACACAACAAATAAAATAGCCATCGCATAGCCCAATCGCTTTTTTGTAGTTGCCGAATAGGTAACCATTCGCCAGATGCCTAAAAATACAAACCACCAAAAAGGCACTAATAAAAAAAACAAAACTTTTGAAAGGATGAAAAACATAAAGGGTTGGATTTACAAAAAGTTCATTGTTTTTTCTATTAAAGAAACTGCTTACTCACTGTTGCTTCTTTACTGCCTGCTGTGTATGAGTAGAACCCTTCTCCACTTTTTACACCTAGTTTACCAGCAGCAACCATATTCACCAACAATGGGCAGGGTGCATATTTGGGATTACCAAAGCCATTGTGTAATACTTGAAGGATGCTTAAACACACATCAAGACCGATAAAATCAGCCAATTGCAGAGGTCCCATTGGATGCGCCATGCCTAATTTCATAATCGAGTCTATGGATGATACTTCAGCTACTCCTTCGTATAAACTGAAAATGGCTTCATTGATCATGGGCATTAATATACGATTGGCAATAAAGCCGGGATAATCGTTTACCACACAAGGAACCTTATTCAATTGATTGGTTAATGTAACAATTTTATCAGTTACCTCAGCACTGGTTGCATAACCATTAATGATTTCCACGAGTTTCATAACAGGCACTGGATTCATGAAATGCATGCCTATCACTAAAGAACTTCTTTTTGTAGCTGCTGCAATTTTTGTTATGGAAATAGAAGAAGTATTACTGGCCAAAATTGCATTTTCTGGTGCATAAGCATCTAGCTGTTTGAAAATAGACAATTTTAGTTCCGTATTTTCTGTAGCAGCTTCTATCACCAGGTCTGCCTGAGAAACGCCTAAAGCCAAATCTGTTTGTATGGTCAGATTTTGCAGGGTTTTTTGTTTTTCATCTTCGGTGATCACAGCTTTTACTAATTGCCTGTCCAGGTTTTTTGTAATTGTATTCAGTGCTTTTGTTAGCTGGTCTGCATTTACATCAACTATGATTACGGAAAAACCATTTTGGGCAAATACATGGGCAATCCCATTTCCCATAGTTCCAGCTCCAATAACACTTACATTTTGTATGGACATGCGATGCTTTTTTGAATAGATTTTAAACGAATACCAACAAATGTAAAAATCTTAGCGTGAAATAAGGCTGATTTTGTTTGCAATAAAAAATGCCGAAATCTGATGTCCTGAACTATTCATGAAGAAAAATGCGAAGCAAGGAAATAGGAAAGAGCACTTAAGCCAGTGTTTTCTATCTTTTCTTCTTAAAATCGCCTCTTTTCCAGGCCTGTATAAAGTCTGCCCAAGCGGCAGGATTGAGGATATTCATGGGAGGTAATTGACCGCTGTAATAGGCTTTACTGGCTTGCTGGCGTAATTGGTAGTTTACGGCTTCCCTGCCATCGGCGGGTAAACTTGCTATCAATATTCTGCGTTGGGTTTCATCCAGGTTTTTGCGGGCTGTTTCATATAAATCGTCTGTCACCTTATTATTCACAAAATCGCGCTCAAATTGTTCACGTGTAGGACGTGGTTTTAGGATGGTAGCAGGTAAATAAGCTGTATCACTGATCAGTAATTGAATAACACTGTATTGGTTTTCGACCAGGTTCTGAGGTATATCAATACTCCTGTCTTTAAAGCCTATACTGGAAAATGTGATCCGATCTCCTTTCAAAACTACAATAGAAAAGACCCCATCATAGCTGGTAATGGTTCCCCTTCCTTTCCCTTCCACAATTACGCTACAGGATGGAATACCTTGCAGGCTGTCTGCCGTCATTACAACGCCATACAATTGGATAACGGAATCACGGGCGGGTGCTGCCTGAGACCAGCTTTCCGTTATGGAAAGCAATAATGTGCACAATAAAATGTATCGTAACAATGTCTTCATTCGGGTCAAAAATACAAGCCTTTGAACATAAAACCCACAGATTGGTTATCTACCTGTGAAATTCCAACAAAGTAAAGATGCCAAAGGTTAACTTTGCCGCCTCAATACTTTTTTAACAAAAACTTTCGTGATGACCGAATCCGATATACTCAAAGCACTAAGTAATGTACAGGAACCCGATCTGGGTAAGGATCTGGTAACCTTGAACATGGTTAAAGACATTGCTATCAATGGCAAGGATGTTAGTTTTACCATTGTTTTGACCACTCCTGCCTGCCCTATGAAGGACATGATGCGCACTGCTTCTGAAAATGCCGTTAAAATTCTGGTGGATAAAGAAGCAAAGGTTACGGTAAACTTTACTGCCAATACAACTACCAAACGAAAAGATGACCAGCAGGTACTGGCTGGCGTTAAAAATATCATTGCAGTGGTAAGTGGCAAGGGTGGCGTGGGTAAAAGTACAGTAGCTGCGAATCTGGCCCTGGCCCTGGCCGAGGGTGGCGCCAAAGTAGGTTTGATGGACGCTGATATTTATGGACCCAGTGTTCCGATGATGTTTGGTGTTAGGGGAGAAAGGCCAAGAATGAAAGAGAACGATGGTAAGGGTATGATCGTACCATTGGAAAAATATGGCATTAGTTTGATCAGTATTGGACTATTGGTGGATGAAAAAAGTGCTGTTGTATGGCGCGGACCGATGGCCAGTAGTGCTATCAGGCAATTTATCACAGATGTGGATTGGGGTGAACTGGATTATTTGATCATTGATATGCCACCAGGCACTGGCGATATACATTTAACACTCATGCAATTGGTACCTGTAACCGGAGTGGTTATCGTAACTACCCCCCAAAATGTGGCCTTGGCAGATGCTAAAAAAGCCATTGCAATGTTTGGTCAGGCACAGATTCAGGTGCCAATCATTGGTTTGGTAGAAAACATGGCTTATTTCACTCCGGAGGAATTGCCCAACAATAAATATTATTTATTTGGGAAGGAAGGAGGGAAGCGCTTAGCAGAAGAATACGATCTTCCTTTTCTTGGCCAGATTCCTTTGGTACAAAGTATCCGCGAAGGAGGAGATAATGGCGTTCCTGCAATGGTGGGTGATAATGAGATCACAAAGGGCGCTTTTAGAGATTTTGTAGCGGGTGCTGTAAGAAATATTGCCATGCGCAATGCCAATATGCCCCAAACTAATGTGATTCAGATGATCAAATAAGCCCTGATTTGTTGATGGATCAAATACTTTTCTGTAAGCATAGTAGGATCAGAAATAATGCCGCCAATTAAACATGACTTTGGTACTAACATGCCAAACTGTTTTAAGTTCAGGTACTTTACCTGCTACAGGGCTTAATACATTGAGATGGTGAGGTATATCAAAGCCTGCAGAAAATTGCATCATCAAACTAGAACTTTGGTTCTGAGAAAAATTTCGCAGGGTTCTGAATTCTACAATTGGAAATTCAAATTTGGTTGATTTAAATTCAATTAGCGATGATTGGGTTGGAGAAGTATTGATGAGTAATACGTCTTTCGGACTGCCAAGTCCATAAAAATAAACACCCATTTCTCTACCCAATACAAATTGAAATCGCCCTATTGGTGTGGCAATACCTGATTGCCAGGGAATCATTCCGCCATTTCCGGCTTTGACCGCCATTTGGGTAAATGTTTTGGGAGAAACTAAATATAAAATCGGTCCTGCAAATAATAGGTCGCCAGGAATTAAACAAAAAGGCATCCTCACTCTAACATTTATGGCACTTCTACCTGGTATGGCTGCTGTAAATGAAGTGCTGGGAAATGTACCATCCGCATTAAGAAATTGATTGGTGGATGATGCGTCTGTTCGCCATCCAAATTGAACGAATACCAGACCATCCCCTGAATTATTCAATACACCATCTAAGCCAAAACCTAGTCGCATATTAGCTTCCAGGCCACCCACCAAACCATGATCTGTTTGTTGTTTTCCAAATCCGCCAATTACAGAAGTGCCAATTAAAGAAGGGGATATGCCAAAGAATAAACCAAGTTCAGACCTAAACCTTGGCAATTCGCCAGCACCAGTTGCAAGGCCAGGAACAGGCGTGTTCATCAGAATTTCTGCCAGTATTTTTTCCTCATACCTAACAAGAGGCATTACTGTATTTGTACAAATATTAAAACTGTCAGGTGTGGTTTCACTAATTCCTTCTCTTAGTTCAATAGGGTATTGTATGTCACCAGCGATTACTTTCAATAATTGCTCCAAACTCATGCGGATGCAGTCTGAAGCCTGTTCCGCATCTGATTTTGTCATATAAGCATCCCCTTTTAAAATAGCTCTTTTCCCATTCCAGGTGCTTAGTTCCAACCCCTTTTCATTATAATAATCATGCGTTCCCTTTCTTGTAGATGCATTGCCCCAGATACCGGCAATATGTCCTGATGCAAAAGCGTCTTCCAGAAAATGTATGGCAAATGCTTCATCGGCCATAGCAGCTAGTATTAATACAGATCTTTCTTCAGCTGTTAATTGTTCTCTTGCATACCTGGCTGCTTTATTTAATGCACTAACATGATACTTTGCATAGGCACCAATGGCATTGAGATCTTTTCCTTCTTGTAAACAAGAATTGAGATAGGCTCTAACATCTGCATTTACTTCTGGTCTGGCCAATAAAAAATGCACATTATTGGTACTTGCCCTGGTTGCATATTCCGGATCGTATTTTTGTAACCTGATATCTGAATTTCGAATGGCATTAATATGTTTACTGGAAGTTTTTGCTTCAGCAAGATCTATCTTAAGTTGGGCTGCAACGTCTGCAACCTGCAATATCCATTTGGTTTTTAAAACATTTTGAAGCATGTTCTGGGGAGAGCAACTATGATCACCAGCAATTGCAGGCCAGGAGGCATAATCAAGTTGTGTGGGGTTGCGTCCTTGTTCCATGTCAATCACAGAACTGGTTAATCTTTCCGTATAACCTAATCTGGCTTCAGCCCATATTTTATTGAGTGTTGCCCTAAATTCTGGTTTTAATTGCTGGATGGCCAAAATTGCAATCTGTCTGTGTTCCGGATATACCCAGGCAAAAGAGATCTTCGCATAAGAAAGCATGGTAAGTAAAACCAAAATTTTGATAGATTTTCTCATTTGCCCAAAAGGTTTTTATTGCGATATTCTCTTTAATGAAGATAAAATATAATGGCAATACTATTTGCTGATTTATTTACGAATGATTCTTTTAGTAACTTCATAGCATGTATCGGATGCCTTATTACCAGGAAAATGACAAGCATGTTTTGCTTGACTTTATGAAGAAATTTCCATTTGCTACCCTTATAGGTGCAGATAAATTGGGAGTGCCTGTAGCAACACAAATACCTTTTTTGATAGCCGAATTGGATGGACAAATTTTCCTGAGGGGGCATATTATGAAAGGTACCGACCACCATAAAATATTGGTGGATAACCAACAGGCGCTTTGTGTTTTTACAGGTCCGCATGCATACATTAGTGCGAGTTGGTATACTAAACAACAACAGGCTTCAACCTGGAACTATATGACAGTGCAGGCTAAAGGATCCTTGCATTTTCTGGATGAAGCAGCATTATTAAAGATGTTGGATGAGCTTACCAAAGAATTCGAAAATAATCCTGCATCACCTTCGTTATTCCAACATTTACCGGAAGATTACATACTGCGATTATCAAAAGCTATTGTAGCATTTGAAATAAACATAAGTTCATTGGAAGGGGTTTTTAAATTAAGTCAGAATAGAGAACAAGAGAGCTATCAACAAATCATGCTGGAATTAAGCAAGGGAGATGAAAATGCAAGGGCTATAGCTTCTGAGATGCTGCAAAGAAAAGACAAATTATTCCCCTTATGACCAAGATAGTTTTTGTTTCACTCATCATTTTGCTAGCAGCTTGTATAAGCTCTCAAAAAATGAAATATCCTGTTATGAAAAATTTTGATCAGCAAGGTCATAGGGGATGCCGTGGGTTGATGCCCGAAAATACCATTCCTGCCATGCTCAAAGCAATTGATCTTGGGGTAACTACTTTAGAAACCGATGTGGTGATAACCAAAGACAGGCAGGTAATCCTTAGCCATGAACCATTCTTTAACCATGAAATCAGCACCAAACCAAATGGCGAACCCGTACTAGAAGGGGAAGAGAAAGGTTTCAATATTTTTCAGATGACCTATGCCGAAGTGCTAAAAATGGATGTTGGGAAAAAAGTACATCCTCGTTTTCCTGATCAACAAAAAATGACTGCGGTAAAGCCTACGTTATTGCAGATGATAGATTCCGTTGATGCTTATTGTTTGGGTAAAAAATTGCCATTGCCAAACTTTAATATTGAAACAAAATCGCAACCTGCTACTGATGAAATTTTTCATCCTGATCCGGAAACATTTGTTGACATCTTGGTAGCAGTATTAGAAACTAAAAATATAATTAATCGGGTAACCATACAATCATTCGATATCAGAACTCTGCAATACCTGCATAAAAAATATCCTGCATACACAACAGCATTACTGGTGGAAGATGATGATAAAAAAACATTTGCCCTGCAATTGAAAGATCTTGGTTTTATACCTGGTATTTACAGTCCTGCTTATAATTTAGTAACCCCATTACTTGTTAAACAATGCCATGATGCAGGCATTAGATTGATACCCTGGACAGTGAATGATCTCGAGAAAATCAGGCAACTTAAAATGATGGGGGTTGATGGGGTAATATCCGACTTTCCAAACCTTTTTGGGAAATTATAGCAATCATGCTTATAATAGCATCGAATAATTGTGTTGTATATTTGTAAGGAAATACAACATTTCCTATTTAGATAACTTACGTTTTTTCATGAACAAGATTATCATCACTTTAGACGGTTATTCGTCCTGTGGCAAAAGCACCCTTGCCAAACAATTGGCTAATGAACTCAATTATGTATTTGTTGATAGTGGTGCTATGTATCGGGCAATTACTTTATATTTTCTCAGACAACATATAGACTGGACCAAACCCAAAGAAATCCACAAAGCACTTAGTGAAATCACACTCTATTTTCAATACAATGAAATAACCGGACAAAGTGATATGTTTCTCAACGATGAAAATGTAGAAGCACTCATACGTGATATGCTGGTTAGTGAACATGTGAGCGAAGTGGCTGCTTTAGAGGAAGTCCGCACATTTGCAGTTGCACAGCAACAAAAGATGGGTGAAAGCAAAAAACTTGTGATGGATGGAAGGGATATTGGCACAACCGTTTTTCCCAATGCAGAATTAAAAATATTTGTAACAGCAGATCCGGCAGTTAGAGTGGAAAGAAGGTATAAGGAAATGTATGCTAAAAATCCAAGTATCACTATTGAGGAAGTAAAAACAAATCTGGAGATGCGTGATTATATAGACAGTAATCGCGAGTTTAGTCCCTTACGTAAAGCCGCTGATGCCGTTGAATTAGATAACTCCTCATTAACCAGAGAAGAGCAGCTGGCAATTGTTTTGGGTTGGGCCAAAGCGAAGATTGCTGGTTGATTCAAATGATTCTCTTGTAGCTACAAATCATTGTCTGTTTCAAACAGTATTTTATATAAATGCTTATCCAAATTATCTGCTGTTAACCTAATTCGGATTTTGTTAAATCCTTTTGATTCTTTAGCGTCGAGAAATTCTGCCTTTACTGCCCCCTGAGTACTACTGATTTTTTTGTTGGTACTAATAGGAATAAATGTTTCAATCAAACTAGAGAAAGCCATTTCTGCTTCGGGTTGTGTATCAAATTCAAACCATAATATTAAATTTGTAATTTGTACACTTTGAAGTTCTTTATTCCTGATCGTATGAAATTCCATCTTGCCTGATGTAATGCTGCTTTTAAAGAAAGGATGTTTTTGAAATATAAAAGAATGGGTTTCATTGTGCATATCAACTACACTTTTATTTGGATTAATAATCCAAATTCCATCCTTAGTTTTCTTTTCTGCAAGAGTTGGAATATAAAGTCTTATAAATTCCTGAATGGAAGGATCCGGTTGGGTACTGAAAATATTGAAATAAAGCTGATTGGCGTATTTATCTAAGGTTAATGGCTGGCCAAAGGAAGCAATACCCCAAAAAGTGAATAATAGGTATGCCAGTATACATTTGTGGGCCATCTCAGCTTAGTAATTTGTTGCCAAAATACGTATTTTTCTCTAAGCCCTGTTTAGTATGCCTGAAACTGGCTTATTAGTAGGTATTGGTCATCCTTTCATCTACGCAGATGATATAATCTGCACGACCCTTGTTTTCCTCTAATAATTTAGTAATGTCTTTTTGAGATACGGTAGTAATAGTAGCATATTTAAGTTCCGGTCTTTTGCTTTTTAAATGCCACAAAATTCCCTCATAATTATCAGAATGGTAGGAGCCATTGTAATGTATAAATATGCTACCTGGTTTATAGTATTGCAGGATAAAATGCGCCATAGTAGCATCTTTGAGAGCCTGAGCTTTTGGTAGGTTATCTCCTCCATGGCCACCCATCATTTCAATCATTTTCTTATATCCCGGCAAATCAGCAACATAGTTTATGGGAAGCGGTGCTATCCAGGCTTTTTCTTTGGCAGAAACAGTATCTAAAGCGGCAAAACCACCTTTTGCCACCATTGAGGCATACCTTCTGGGTACATTGCTGGCAGCGAATGCCAATTTATTTTCTTTAGCAAAGTTTACCAGTGGGGCATAGTCGGTAGGATAATTCTTCCATAATCTAGCCATTGAGTCAAGTCCTTTAGCTTTGATCTTTCCCTGCAGGTATAGGTCTAAAGCTTCCTGATTATCCTGTTCAAACATTTCTGCGCCTAAAACCATATCCCTGCTTTGTTTCAGCGATGTGGTTACTTCCAGTTGCAACCAGTGTGCGATTGCGTTATTGTGGTATTCACCAAAAAGAATGATGTCTTTTTCTCCCAAAACCTTGATCATCTTTTCATAACCTACTTTCTTACCCTTTGCATTATATAAGATGTATGCAGGCTTTTGTTGAGAAAAAGCGATTGTAGTAACTAAACAACTGAAAATTAAGCTAAGCAGGAACTTCATGAATCTTGGTTGAGGGTGAGGGCACAATTTAGTAATTTCTCCAATAAAAGAACAATCAGTTATGACTGGTCAGTTTATAATGTTCCAACAATTCATCTCCCCCAAAATCATGTTTCAAGTCCCTAAAAACAGAATGAACATGATTGGCTTTGTTCTGGGTATTGTCATATTCTATCAAAAAGCCCGGCCCCTGCACCCTGTAATAACAACCTTTGCCTAAGGTTGGTTCTGTATGGCCAGTCCAGGTGAACCATATTTTATCCAGTCCATCTTTTTGAATATCCTTTAATTTATCTTCTGCAAATAGTTTAGATGCACGATGCACATATAAACCAATCAATTCAAGTAATAATGTTTGTTGGGTAGGATTGAGTTCAGAAAAGCTAATACCATTTGGTTCCTTTAGTAATGCATTTCTTTTATCAAAACTAAGGATGTCTTTATAGGGAACAGAATCAATGATTGCTTTTTTCATTTGGCTTTCTGTCAATGCATGTAATACAGCAAAGCCTTTAGCTGATTCATCTTTCAATACTTGTTTGTCTTTATTTGCGCCACTTAAAACTATGGCTGGGTTAGTGCCCATAAATGCCGGCGTAGCTCCAACCAATTTATTTTTGTCAAAAGAAAAATTAAATGAAAGATGGTGTCCTTCAAATCGCCATCCCCATATGGATTTGTCGGATGGGATTCCAAAAATACTGAAATGATAATTGCCCGGATCCCTGTAATTATCTTCCTGCTTTCTATTTTCTATTTCTTTCAGTAAAACTTCCAGTTGAATGATCTCTCTGGTTTTTTGAAATGCTACAGCACCCAAACTTGCTTTCAATAAATTCAATGCAGCAGCATCCTGTTCATCGGTCATTTCATTAAAAGTGATACCCTTACGTACCAGAGGCACAAAATGAAAATTGTACCGTTCTTCCGTATCAAAAGGAAATAAGGCAAGGGTTTGTTGCTCGGATGAAAGCAGTTGTACAAACCTTTTGGCCATTAGTACCTGATCTTGGGCAGAACTTAGAGTGTGCGATAAAAATAATATGCCACAAACAAGTATTGCTGCTTTCATTATTTTAGGCATGTTTAAGGATTATTTTACATGATACCTAGATCTATAACTAATCTTTGAGGGTTAACTATTTGTTCTCTATTTTTTCAAATTAATTTGCTGTGCATTTTTTTGGGCTATCAATGCAAGTTCGGTTGCAAGAAAACAATGTTCTTGCGACATGGCTGTTTCTGTTCTGTTTAAAATATCATTCACTAATTGTTCACCATAGGGCAGTGCTTCATTATTGCAATCAATGAATTTTGTTTCTTTTTGGTTTACCAGGTATAAATGATTGCCTCCTGCAGGTCCTGCGATATCAATGTTTTTACGTATTTCAATAAAACCTTCTGTTCCCAAAATGGTTAACCTGCCATCGCCCCAAGATGCCAATCCATCAGGTGTAAACCAATCTACTCTTATATAACCCGTGCCCTGATTGCCTTTTACCATTACATCTCCAAAATCTTCGAAGTTGGGGTATTGTGGGTAATGAACATTGCCTATTTGGGACGCCACAATTTCTGCTGAAGTGGATCCTGTAAAAAAGAGAAACTGGTCAAATTGGTGTGATCCGATATCTGTAATAATGCCACCATATCTTTTTTTATCAAAGAACCACTCAGGTCTTGATTTGGGATTCATGCGGTGTGGCCCAAGTCCGATGGTTTGTATCACATTGCCAATAGCTCCTTCTTTGATCAGGTTACCCGCTTTTACAGTGGCTTTATTTTCAAACCTCTCACTATACATGATCGAATAAATACGCTTGGTTTCTTTCTGTACTTTTCGAACTTCAGCTAACTGGTCAAGCGTAGTAATACCGGGCTTATCAACCATATAATCTTTACCGCTTTCCATCACAGCTATACCCAAGGGAGCCCTTTCATCAGGGATCCCGGAACTTAGTACCAATTGGATGGATTTGTCTTCCAGGATCTGATCCGGACTTAAAGCCACTTTCGCCTGTGGAAACTGTCTGGTAAAATTGGCCAATAAATCGGGCTCTTTGGCAAATACAGAAACAAGCTGACCACCTCCTCTGATTACAGCATTTACCATGGATCCTATATGACTATGGTTAATATTAATAACAGAGAAACGGATTTTAGTTTCCGGTTGAATAGCTGCAATGCCTGGTTTAGGAATAGCATTCAGCAATGCCAATCCGGTAGCTGTTGCTGCAGTATTTTTTAAAAACTTTCTACGATTTGAAAATGGGTTGTTCATATGGCAAGTATTGTGTTAGCTAAATGTAAATGTTTCTATTCTTTAAATACCAATAATCTGGTAAATTTTTAAAAAACAGTATCCTGCCATTCTGATTTGATCAGGTAACAATACGCATTATAAAAAAGCGGTAGTTGGAGTATTTAGTTTTCAAAAACAGACAAGAGGGCATCTACCTTCTGTTCAACCGCATAAAAAGATGCAATTCTGCGAATCACTTTTTCTACTTCTGCATCCGGACAACTGGCACCGCTGGTAATGAGTATTCGGATAGGCAATTTTGATGGCAAATAATCAGGTATGGTGGAAAGCTCTTTGGTATGCCAATTTCGGTGTTCTATTATTTTTTCTGAGATAAGTCTGTTAGCCGTATCTATAAAATAGGATGGAAGTTTGCTTTCGCATAGTTCTACCAAGTGGGAGCTATTGCTGCTATTATGTCCACCGATAATAATTGCCAGATCAGCACTAATATCCAGCATGCCGGTAACTGCGGTTTGGTTATCATTGGTAGCATAACAAAGTGTATCTCTGGTATCAGCAAATCGTTCACTAATACTGTTTGCTGTTAATTGATATTTTTGAATAATTACATTCTTCAGGTAATCAGAAATAGCCTGTGTATCTGAAGCTAATTGAGTAGTTTGATTTACCACACCAATTTTTTGTAAATGTTTTTCTGCGTCAAATCCTTCAGAAAAACGCCCTTTGAAAGTTGTGTAAAAATCCGCACCATTTTTTTCTCCTGAAATGTATTTAGCCAATTCAATCGTTTCGGCCATGTCATTCACGATGATTGTTGGTGTATAGGAAGATGCATGTGAAAAAGTGGCCCTTGTTTCTTCGTGCTTTGGTTTTCCATGTACAATGATGGTGTAACCTTTTGCAGCTATCTGTTCACTGCGGTTCCATACTTTTTCTACAAAAGGGCAGGTAGTATTGTATTTGGCGGTAGTGATCCCTTTTTCATTAAGCATATTCTCTATCTCCAGCGTAGTGCCAAATGCAGGTATGATAACAACATCATCTGCTGTGATTTCCTCAAATGGGATAAGTTGTTTTCCATAAGTATCCTGTAAAAAACGAACACCTTTCTCTACCAGGTTAGCATTTACCTGGGGATTATGGATCATTTCACTTAAAAGGAATATTCGCTTATCCGGATTTTCCGCAATGGTATTAAAGGCGATTTCAATAGCATTCTCTACTCCATAACAAAAGCCAAAATGCCTTGCGAGGTATAGTTGAATAGGTCCAAGATCAAGTAATGTAGGTGTGTAATCCTTTTTCAGCTTATCCTGATCCTTCCTTTTTTGTTTAATGGCACTGATCAAAGGACTGCGGTATATATTGGGAACTTTGAATTGCTTCATAATTTAAATAAAAAGCAAATTTAAGGATGAGAGAAAGGAGTTTAGAATTAAATAGGGAAAATTAATGGTTTATAGGTACTTTTTGATCCCAGATCTATTTTTCAGCAATGCTTTTGTTTCGCGATGTATATATAGATGTCTGGTGTTTCCTTTACAGAAAATTCAGTATTTTCATCAACTAAATGCTTGCTATGCGTATTCTTCCATTGATCATTTCAGGTTTATGTACTGCCGGTCTGATTGTCGTGCTCAATACTCCTTTACCGGTTGGGGGAAGTAAAACACCAAGGCTTGGGTATTTTCTTTCTCCTCAGGTTGGTTTTTGGCAAAATGCCGAGCCTGTCAATACCAACTATTCTGCAGAGATCAATCTCCCTGATTTAAAAGGGAAGGTAGATGTTTATATAGATGACCGTTTGGTGCCACATATCTATGCCGATAATGATATGGATGCCTACTATACTCAAGGGTTTATTCATGCAAAATTTCGTTTATGGCAGATGGAATTTCAAACCCATGTTGCCGCTGGTAGATTAAGTGAGATTGTAGGCGAAGAAAGACTTTCAACGGACCGTTTTTTTAGAAGACTTGGCATGGTGTATGGTGCAGAAAACACCTTGAAAAACATGGAGAAGAATCCTACACTGAAAGCTGGTATTGAATCTTATGCAGAAGGTGTAAACGCCTATATCAATTCCCTGTTACCCCAACAAATTCCTTTTGAATACAAATTACTCGATTATAAGCCGGAGCCATGGACACCCTTGAAAACTTACTTATTCATGATGTTCATGTCTTATGATCTTTCAGCCAGAGGTTCAACAGCCGACTTGCAATTAACCAATACAAAGAACTATTTGGGGTATGATGATTTTAACCAGCTCTTTACTAATATAGAGGATTCTTTAGATCCGATCATTCCTAAAGGCACACCATTCCAAAAGCCCTCTATCGTAACCAAAATGCCTGTAAATGTTGATTCCTTGTATTTCAGGTCAGGTACAATTGCCAACAGCACTGCTATGGCACCTATTATACCAGATAAGGATAACGGTAGCAATAACTGGGCAGTTTCAGGTACAAAAACAAAGAGCGGAAGGCCTATTTTATGTAACGACCCGCACTTGGGGTTAAACCTGCCATCCTTATGGTTTGAAGTGCAATTAAACACCCCAACACAAAATACCTATGGCGCAAGTTTTCCTGGCGGACCTGCAGTTATCATTGGATTTAACGATAGTATAGCTTGGGGAGTTACCAATGCCGGTCGTGATGTGATTGATTATTACGATATGCAATTCAGAGATAGTACATTATCAGAATATATGTACAATGGAGCCTGGACAAAAGCTGGTCACAGAAAAGAGGTTATTAAAATAAAGGGAAAACCAGACTTGGAGGAAGATATTGCTATGACTGTATTTGGACCAGTTATGTATGATCGCTCATACAAAAACAATAGTACCGAAGGAAGATACCTGGCTGTAAAATGGATGGCCAATGAACCTGGAACAGGCATACAAACTTTTTATGATTTGGACCATGCAAAAAATTATGATGATTATTTAACAGCTATCAAGCCATTTGTATGCCCAGGCCAGAATTTTGTTTTTGCAGCCAAAACAGGAGAGATCGCTATCAAACAACAGGGAGCTTTTGTAGCCCGATGGAACAGACAGGGAGATTTTATTATGCCTGGAACGGATAGTAGTTTTCAATGGCAAGGTATTATCCCTTCTGAAGAAAACCCTTTCATGTTTGATCCTGCGCGTGGTTTTGTAAGCAGTGCAAATCAAATGGCTGTTGATACTACCTATCCCTATTATTTAGGCACAGCCAGTAATTTTCCGCAATACCGTGGAATTGTGATCAATAAGCTACTCGCTAATATGAATAATATTACACCAGAGGATATGCAAAAATTGCAAATGGAAAACCATAATGTTTTTGCAGAAACAGCCATGCCTGTTTTGCTTAGGTATATCGATGAAAGTAAATTGAATGCTGATGAAAAGAAGTATGTGGCATTGATGAAATCCTGGAATTTTAAAGGAGATTTTGGAGAAAAAGGGGCAACCATTTTTGAATCAATCTGGGATAGCCTGGAAGCTGAAGTTTGGAAGGATGATTTTAGTAAAGCAAAATTACCAGTGAGTTGGCCAGATGCAACGGCACTCATTCAAAGCTTGCTAAGAGATCCAGTTTATGCAAAATATGCTGATAATATTCTCACAAACGATAAAGTAGAAACTATCTCAGATGATGTTTTACTGGCAATAAAAAAAGCAAGTGTTCAACTGGCTGTTTTAGAAAAAGAAGGTAAGCTAGAATGGGGAAAATATAAGGATACACGTGTAAATCATTTATTAAAAATACCGGCGCTGAGCAGGTTACACTTACCTATTGGCGGGGGAGAACATATGATCAATGCAACTAAAAATACACATGGCCCCAGTTGGCGTATGATTGTTCATCTTACTGATGAAATAGAAGCTTATGGTGTATACCCCGGCGGACAAAGTGGAAATCCCGGTAGTAAATACTACGACAATTTTGTAGATACCTGGGCTGCCGGAAAATATTATTCTTTATTATTCCTGAAAAAAGATGCCGCTGCAAAAAATCCTAAAATGAAATGGCATATTACATTTACTAACAGTTAAAAATAAATTATGAAACTTTTATCAGCTATTGTTTTAACTGCTTTCCTTGCTTTTGTATTAGGTATCTATAGCACATTGCCCTGGTGGAGTTTTGCCATTACTTCTTTTGTTGTTGCACTGGCAGTTCACCAAAAACCCGGAAAAGCTTTTTTAGCGGGATTCCTTGGCTTATTTCTTTTATGGTCGGTACTGGCATTCATGAAAGATTTGGCCAATGAACACATACTTTCCGTAAAAGTTGCCCAAATATTACCATTAGGAGGATCTTACCTGGTATTGATTCTTGTAACAGGCATTTTGGGAGGATTGGTAAGTGGGCTGGCAGGCTTGTCGGGCAGTTATTTGCGTAAATAAGTACCAGTCTTTATTTCATTTAATATTACCTGTTCTTTAATATTAAGTTAAAGATTAAAATTTTTCTTACTGTTAAGTTGTTAGCACCTAATTGCAGCTAATTTCGTTGCAATTAATGCATATGCGAAATTTTTTACTAAGCCTCTTATTCCTGCTTCCTTTTTTCTCGGCGTTTGCTGGAAATATATCCGGCACCATTAAGGCAAAAAATGGAAATCTATTGCCTTATGCTTCTATATTGATCAAAGGAACAACAATCGGTGTATCTGCCAATAGTAAAGGAGAATATATGCTGGTATTGGATCCTGGCAATTATGTGTTGGTTTGCCAGTATATCGGTCACCAAACAACCGAAAAGAAAATTACGATCAGTAAAAATGATCAGGTGGTTGATTTTGAACTGGAACTCCAACAGTACAGTTTAAAAGATGTAGTGGTTACTAGTGGTGCTGAAGATCCTGCATATGCCATAATCAGAAAAACGATAGCTAAACGTACAGAGCATTTGAATGAAATCAAAGCATTTAGTTGCGATGTATATTTAAAAGGGCAAATACAGTTACGAGATTTCCCCAAATCATTTTTGGGTAGAAAAATTGATTTTGAAGACGGTGACAGTAGCAAAAAGAAAATGCTTTTTTTATCTGAGTCAGTAGCAAAATATTCTGTAAAAGAACCCGGCAAAGAAAAGATCGAAGTGATTTCTACCAAAGTGAGTGGCAGGAGCAACAGTTTTGGTTTCAGTAACCCACAGATCATTTCTTTTTATGAAAACAGCATTACGGCAGGAGAAAATCTGAATCCCAGAGGATTTATTTCTCCCATTGCTAACGGCGCACTTAATTATTACAAATATAAATTTGAAGGAACTTTTTTTGAAAGTGGCAGAGAGATCAGCAGAATAAAAGTGATCCCTAAAAGACCCTATGAACCCTTGTTCAGTGGGTATATTCAAATTATAGAAAATGAATGGCGTATACAGAGTGTTGACCTGATTGTTTTAAAAGAGCAGCAGATGCAATTACTGGATACCTTAAGAATTCAGCAATTGTATGTGCCTTCCGGAAATTTATGGGTAATCAAAAACCAGGTGATCTATCCATCAGGTAAATTCTTTGGCTTTGATTTCTTTGGCAGTTTTGTACAGGTGTATGATCATTTTGACATGCAGCCTGCATTCAAACCCAAGTTTTTTGATAATACCCTTATCAAGTTTACAGATAGTTCTAATAAAAAATCCAAAGCTTATTGGGATAGTATCAGGCCCTTACCCTTGCTGGCAGAGGAAGCGCGCGATTACCAAAAGAAAGATAGTCTGGAACAGGTTAGAAGAGATCCACGTTACCTGGATTCCTTAGATAAGAAAAACAATAAACTTCGATTGGCTGGTATTTTACTAACCGGGCAATCATTTAGCAACAGAAAAATAAGACAGAATATCAGCTTCAATTCTTTGCTCAGCACCTTTAATTACAATACAGTGGAAGGGGGTATGTTGTTGTTCTCACCAAATTATCGCAGACGATTTGATACGGGTTTAACAGGAAGGAGAACATTGTTTATTAGTCCGGAGATCCGTTATGGTTTTGCCAATAAACACCTTAATCCTTCTATTAGTGCTTCTTATAGTTTTGGGAAAAAATACCTGCATAGTGTAAGTATAGCTGGCGGAAGAAAGGTTTACCAGTTTAATAATGCAGGATCAATATCTGAAAGACTGAATTCAATTACCACACTACTTTCGGAAGCAAATCATATGAAAATTTATGAAGCAGATTTTTTCAGAATTGGTTATAATACAGGATTGGGCGGCGGGGTAAATATGAGTGCTTCTTTGCAGTTTCAGAACAGGATGCCTATTGAGAACCTGTCGGATATGACAAGATGGAAAGATATTGCTGAAAGGGAGTTTACGCCCAATTACCCTATCGATATTTTAACAGCACAAATGCAAAGGAATAAGGCAAGCATTTTATCCATTGGTATCAATTGGTTGCCAGGGGCTAATTACATTGAATTCCCTGACAGGAAGGTGAATATTGGATCTGATTATCCAACCATCAATGCTTCCATCACAAAGGGGATTCCTAATTTTTTAGGCAGTGATGTGGATTTTACCAAATGGCGGGTGAGTATTAATGATGACCTTGATCTAAAATTACTAGGTGCACTTAATTACCGGGTAAGTTTTGGAGGATTCCTGGACGCAAAAAAAGTATATGCACCCGATTACCAGCACTACCTGGGTAACCAAACAATTTTTGCATCCGATGCACTCAACAGTTTTCAACTCGCGCCTTATTATTTGTACAGCAATACTTCCTCTTTTCAGGCTACCGCTCATGTGGAGTACCATATGAATGGCTTACTTACCAATAAAATTCCAGGATTTAAAAAACTGAACTGGTTTTTTCTAGGCGGTGTGAATGCATTACACACCAGCGATAGTGTAAATTATTATGAAGTTTTTGGTGGTATAGAAAACATCTTCAAAGTGATCCGTATAGATTTTGTGCAGGGCTTTGCCAAAAATAATGGAAGGCCCAGCGGGTTCAGGCTAACCATCCCGCTTTTTCGATAGGCTCATAAGTTATTGAATATTATCGTTTTGTAAGATGCCAAAAGCATATTCTTGGCATTTCGTACCTTTGTGATCAATTTTGGCCACCCTGCAAGTGGCTCCCTTTTAATTAACGGAACATCCTACTAAGGATGTCTAAAATGAATTTATATGCCAGTATTACACAACCGTGTGTCTAACCATGAACTAAAAAAGAAATTGTTAGCGGAAACTTTTAAAAGAACCACTATCAGTTTTTACTATTATTTCCCTATTAATAATCCACAGGAATTCAGGGACTTTTTATATAAAGGGCTCAATCAAATAAATGTTTTTGGTAGAATTTATATTGCCAAAGAAGGTATCAATGCGCAGATCAGTGTACCGGATGAGGAATTGGAATCATTTAAAAAATTTTTATACGCTATAGAACCCCTGAATGGGTTACGTTTAAATATTGCTGTGGATGATGATGGCAAAAGTTTTTGGGTTCTCAAGATAAAAGTGCGGGAGAAGATTGTAGCAGATGGTATTGATGATCCTGGTTTTAGTATGGAAAAAAAAGGCAAATATGTGAATGCCCAACAAATGAACCAATTATTAACCGTACCGGGAACTGTGGTGATAGATATGCGCAATCATTACGAATTTGAAGTAGGTCATTTTGAAAATGCCCTGGAAGTGCCTTCTGATACATTCCGCGATCAGTTACCGATGGCAGTTGACATGATGCACGGTAAAGAAGAAAGCAATATCATCATGTATTGTACTGGAGGTATCAGATGCGAAAAAGCCAGTGCTTATATGTTACATAAGGGCTTTAAGAATGTATTTCATTTAGAAGGTGGTATAATCAATTATGCAAAACAAGCCAGGGAAGAAGGACTTGAATCAAAATTTATAGGGAAGAATTTTGTTTTTGATAATCGTTTGGGAGAAAGAATCACAGAAGCTATCATAGCTAAATGCCACCAATGCGGGGCGCCATGCGATACGCACACCAATTGTGCCAATGATGGTTGCCATTTACTATTTATACAATGTAAAACCTGTTCTGAAAAATTTACGGGTTGTTGCAGCCAGGAGTGCAATGATACTTTGCACATGCCATTAGAGAGACAGAAAGAAATTAGAAAAGGGATAGATCATGGGCAGCATATTTTTCATAAAAGTAAATCCAGGTTGAGGCCCAGATTAAATGAACCCAACCATGCGGAATAAGGCAAAGTCCATCTATGCAGGTGGCAATCAAATGATATCCGTTTTTTACAGGCTAAGTTTCAAATATTACTATATTTCCATGAAAAAAATCATTGGAACATGGGTGTTCGTTATGTGCATTCCTTTATTATTGAATGCACAGTTTAACCGAACACAGGATACATTACAAAGGGAGCCTGTAAGCTTAGGTGAGGTTGTTGTATATGCTAATAAATTTCCTGAACTCATTAAATATATTTCCCAATCCGTAAAAGTAATTAGAGATAAAAACACTTTACATAACCAGGCCAATGTTGGCGATATTTTACTCAATACTGGTTCTGTGTTTGTGCAAAAAAGTCAACAGGGTGGAAGTAGTCCGGTAATACGTGGTTTTGAAGCAAGCAGGGTTTTGTTGATGGTTGATGGGGTAAGGATGAATAATGCCATATTCCGCTCTGGTCATTTGCAAAATGTGATCACCATAGATAATATGGTTCTCGACCGAATGGAAGTGTTGTATGGTCCTTCCTCAACATTGTATGGAAGTGATGCATTGGGTGGCGTTGTGAGCATGTTTACGAAAAATCCAATCTTAGATTCATCAGGCAAAACTTCTCTAAAAGGAAATGCGATGCTAAGATTTGCCAATGCAACAGAGGAAACAAAAGCGCATGTGGATTTCACAATTGCCAATAAAAAATGGGCATCTCTTAGTTCGGTAACTTTTGCAAGTTTTGGGGATATGAAGCAGGGATTGAACCGTCAATCTGCCTACCCCGACTTTGGCAAGAAAAACTTTATTGTACAAAGAGTAGGCAATACGGATAGTGCATTTGTAAATCCAGATCCCAATAAACAAACCCCTAGTGATTACAAACAAATAGATTTTTTACAAAAAATTTTATTTCAACCCTCTGCTAATATTCAGCATGTGGTAAACCTGCAACTGAGTAACAGTACCAACGTACAACGTTACGACAGGCTAACAGAGTTTGCTGCTGGAGCACCAGTTTATGCAGAATGGTATTATGGCCCTCAGATCAGAAATATGCTTTCTTACCAGTTTTCTGCCCATCACCTGGAAGGATTTTTTAGGGAAATCAGGGTGGTTGCCAGTTACCAGGATATTGAAGAGAGCAGAATAACTAGGAGATACAAAAACAATAACCGCGATGCAAGATGGGAACGTGTGAATGTGTGGGGCATTAATGCTGACGCCAAACATGCATGTGGCAAACATGAATTGCATGTGGGAATTGAATCCTATGTTAACTATGTACGATCTACAGCAGAGCGAATGAATATTGTTTCCGGAGCATTAAGCCGTATCAGCACACGTTACAGTGATGGTCCTACTAAAATGGCATCTAATGCTGTTTATGCACAACATTTGTTGAAGATCAATGATAGATGGACTTTGAATGATGGGCTCCGGTTCAATTTGGTTAATATGGATGCGCGATTTGTAGATACATCGCTGATGCATTTTCCATTTACTGTGGCCAAACAAAAAAATGCAGCTATTACAGGTAACTTGGGGTTGATCTATAATTCCATCAATAATTTCAGACTGGCATTTTTGTTGAGTAGTGGGTTTCGGTCGCCCAATGTAGATGATCTTACCAAAGTTTTTGATACCAGAACTGGCTATGTAGTAGTTCCCAACAAAGATTTGCAGCCAGAATATACTTATAATGCTGAAGTGAACTTTAACCAGTTTGGCGAAAAGTTTAGTTTTGGAGGTTCATTATTTTATACCTGGTTTAGGAATGCAATTGTTGTAGACAGGGTTCAATTCAATGGCAAAGACAGCTTACTATACCAAAATGTAATGAGTGCCGTTTATGCGCCGCAGAATAAAGCAACAGCAAGTGTAGCAGGCTTTAGTTTGAATGCTTCTGTTAAGTTGGGCAAATACACAACGCTTGACGGAGTATATACTTATACCAATGGGAAATACACATTTACAGGTAAAACAGTGCCTTTAGACCATATACCACCTGCTTTTGGGAGAGTGGGTTTGAAACACCTTCAAAAAGCATGGCAGGCAGAAACCTATGTTCTTTTTAATGGCTGGAAAAGAATAGCCGACTATAACCCCAATGGTGAAGACAACCAGCAATATGCTACACCTGATGGTATGCCAAGCTGGTATACCTGGAATATTAGGGGCATGGTGAATATCAATCCAACCATTAATATACAATTACAAGTAGAAAACTTGCTGGACAGGAATTACCGCTATTTTGCCAGTGGTATTTCGGCTCCTGGAAGAAATTTCATTATTAGTTTAAGGGCTGGATTTTAAAATGAATGGGTCGGGATGATTGATCATTTCGACCTATTCATTGATTCAAACCAAATTTTGCAAAGCAGCAACTACTTTATCGTATGTTTCGGTTTCAGATAAATAAGCTGGTATAAATTTTTTACCAATTACTTTTTCATACAATTCAATGTATCGTTTACTGATGGTATCGATCCATTCATCAGACATATCGGGTACTGTTTGTCCTTCTTTCCCCATGAAATTATTAGCGATCAGCCATTCTCTTACAAATTCTTTACTGAGCTGTTGTTGTTTTTCGCCTTTTTGCTGTCTTTCTTCAAATCCGTCGGCATAAAAATAACGAGATGAATCGGGGGTGTGAACTTCATCCATTAAATAAATGGTTTGCCCAATTTTGCCAAATTCATATTTTGTATCGGCTAAGATGAGACCCTGTTTGGCAGCAATCTCTTTACCTCGGGCAAAAAGTTTGCGGGTATAATCTTCCAGTATTGCCCATTCCTCTGGAGAAGCCAATCCTGCGGCCAATATTTCTGATGCTGAAATATCTTCATCATGTCCTGCATCAGCTTTTGTTGAAGGGGTAATGATGGGCTCAGGAAAAAAATCGTTTTCCTTTAAGCCTTCTGGAAGTGTTACACCGCATAAGGTTCTTTTTCCACTGTTGTATGTGCGCCAGGCATGACCTACCACATTTCCTCTCACCACCATTTCTATTTTAAAAGGTTCACATCTCTTTCCAATTGAAACATGTGAAGCGGGAACTGCCACTAACCAATTTGGGCATATATCTTTGGTAGCATCCAGCATATAAGCAGCAATTTGGTTAAGAACCTGTCCTTTATAAGGGATAGGTTTGGGCAAAATCACATCAAAAGCAGAAATCCTGTCGCTGGCAACCATCACCAGCCAGTCAGTTTTAATTCTATATACGTCTCTTACTTTTCCGTGATAAATATTGGTTTGGGAAGGGAAATGATAGATTGCCATTGGTCAAAAATAGACAGCCTGCACATAAAAATTGGGCGGTGATTATAATTTTTCTCAACAAGTACCCGTTATTTGTGAACAAATTAAATTTTTATACAAAACTAACAAGTGCTATTTTTAATTACAATTCATTAAAACTTGCTAATATGAGAAGACTATTAACCCAATGTGGGTTGTTGTTATTGGGTGCAGTAATGACTATTTCTGCTTCCGCACAACAATCAACTACTGTCTCCGGTAGTGTTAAAAACGGGAAGTCAAAAGAAGCTGTATCAGCTGTGTCAGTATCCGTTAAGGGAGGAACTACAGGAACATTTACCGATGATAAGGGAAATTTTAAGTTTTCTACTGTTCAGAAACTTCCATTTACATTAATTATTTCTTCTGTTGGATATACCAATAAAGAAGTAACTGTTAAATCAAACAATGAAATGGTTTCTGTTGAAATAGAGCCATCATTTACTTTAGGTGATGAGGTGGTAGTTTCAGCTTCTAGGGTTCCGGAAAGAATTTTGGAATCACCTGTTTCTATTGAAAGAATCAGCACAGCTGCTATCAGGAATACACCTGCTACAAACTATTACGACATGATCACTAACCTTAAGGGTGTGGATGTGGTAAGTGCAAGTTTAACTTTCAGAAGTGTGGGTACCCGTGGCTTTAACTCCAGTGGTAATGCACGTTTGAACCAGATAGTTGATGGAATGGATAATCAGGCTCCAGGGCTTAATTTTGCAGTAGGTAGCATTATCGGTTTAACAGAACTGGATGTTGATAATATTGAATTATTACCAGGTGCATCATCTGCTTTATATGGTTCTGGTGGTATGAATGGTACGGTTTTGATCAACAGCAAGAACCCATTCAAATACCAGGGTCTTAGTTTTCAAATTAAGCAGGGTATAAAAGATATAGATACCAAACAACGTGATAAGATCAATCCTTTCTACGATTGGAGCGTTCGTTGGGCTCAAAAAGTAAATGAAAAATTTGCTTTTAAAATTGGTGCTCAGTTTGTTCAGTCAGTTGACTGGTTAGGAAACCAGTTAGAGAACTATTCACGTACCACCGGTACTCCTAATGGACAATTAAAATCTGGTTGGCGTGAATCTGATCCCAATTATGATGGAGTAAATGTATATGGAGACGAAACAAATGCAGATCTGCAAGGTACTTTTAGAGGTATTATTGCTTCAACTCCATTTTTGGGTGTGATTCCGGCAAATACGTTTCCTGGAATTACCACACCTACACCAATACCATCTTCTATACTTGGCGCATTTGCTGCCGCACCTTTACCAGTTTCCAGAACAGGTTACAATGAAAGTCAGGTAATCAATCCACAAACCATCAATTTTAAGTTTTCTGGAGCTCTTCATTATAAATTATCTGACAAAACAGAAGCATCATTTATGGCGAATTGGGGAACTGGAAATAGTGTTTATACAGGAAGTGACCGTTATTCTTTTCTTGACTTGAAAATGGGTCAGTACAAACTGGAAATAAAAAGCAAAAACTGGTATTTAAGAGCATATACTACCCATGAAAACTCTGGTAGTTCCTATAACTCAACCATTACTACTCGTTTATTTAATGAAGGATGGAGCCCAAGTCAAACTGTTTGGTATCCAAAATTTGTAGGAGCTACAGTTGGTAGTTCAACAAGTGGAGCTGTTGGAACTTACATTGCTGCTCTTGGTGCCGCATATGGTGCTGGTTTAGGTGCAGGTTTAGCACCCACCGCTGCTTTAGCTGCTGCTCAAGCGGTAGCTCCAACAGCAGTAAATGCCAATGCTTATAATATTTTGAATGCAGCAAGAACTGTTTCAGACCAAGGCAGACCAATTGGACCCATCTATGCTTCTGATTTGTTTAAACAAGTTGCCGGAACACCAATTTCTAAAGGTGGTGGATTATTTGTAGACAGAACAAGATTAAATGTATTTGAGGGACAGTATAACTTTACAGAAGATCTGAATATGTCTAAAACAGGTACCGAATTCCTGATGGGTGCAAGTGTTAGAAGATATATCCTGAATTCTCAGGGTACCTTATTCGCTGATACTGCAGGTACCATTAATATTGATGAATTAGGTACTTATGCGCAATTATCTCAGCGTTTGTTCAATGATGTTTTGAAACTAACAGTTTCTGGTAGGTATGATAAGAACAGCAATTTCAAAGGTCGTTTTACACCGCGTGCATCAGCCGTTTTGAAATTAGCCAAAGACCATAACCTGCGTTTTTCTTACCAACAAGCTTATCGTTTCCCTACTACACAGAACCAGTGGATCAACCTTACCATTGGTGGTGGTACCCGTTTAATGGGCGGATTACCTCAGTTGAGAGATTTCTATAAATTCAGTACTAATCCTGCTTATACACTGGCAAGTGTAACAGCTTTTGGTGGCAGTGCATTAGCAGGAGCGCCAAATCCGGCTTTATTACAAGCACAACAATTTGGAGAATTCAAACCAGAGTCTAGCCAATCATTTGAAGTGGGTTACAAGGGTTTGATCGCTCAAAGATTGTTAATTGATGTATATGCATATTGGGCTACTTACAAAGATTTTTTGAGTGGTGTTACTGTTATTCAGGCAAAGAATCCGGGTAATCCTTTTGATGTACTTGATGCTACAAAACGTATTGGTTATAGTATCTCTGTAAATGCTCCCGGCGATGTGAAAACCAATGGATGGGGTGCTTCTGCAGAATACCTGTTACCAAAGAATTTCTCACTTAGTGCTAATATTTATTCTGATGAGATCGGTGCACTGCCTACAGGATTTGTTTCTTATTTCAACACGCCTAAATACCGCGTAAATGCTGCATTTAACAATTCAGGATTTGGTTGGAAAAACCGTTTCGGATTTAGCGTAGTTTACAGGTGGACCGATAAATTTACTTATGAAGGAACATTTGGAACTGGTCCTATGCCTTCGGTTAGAACATTAGATGCAATGGTTAGCTATAAACTCCCAACCACCAAATCATTGATAAAAGTTGGTGCTACTAATCTGTTTAACAAATATTATAGAACCGGCTTTGGTAATCCTCAAATTGGTGGATTATATTATGTAAGCTTTGGTTGGAATGTATTTTAACTAGATCTATAGCTCTTTAATTAAAATGCCCCCAGATAGTGAATATCTGGGGGCATTTTTCATTGGAATGAGAGCTTTTAACCTTAGATCCTCCTTTTTTGGTTTTATACTCGAGAATCTTCTATTTTTGCTCCACATTTTAAAAAACAGACATAATGCGTTCAATTGCTTTTAGAGAGGCTATCAGAGAAGCCATGAATGAGGAAATGAGAAGGGATGAAAAAGTTTTCCTGATGGGTGAGGAAGTTGCCGAGTACAATGGTGCCTACAAGGTTAGTCAGGGAATGTTGGCCGAATTCGGTCCTAAAAGAGTAATAGATACACCCATTGCCGAACTAGGCTTCACAGCCGTAGCTGTTGGTGCAGCCCAAAATGGCCTGAAACCGATTGTAGAATTCATGACATGGAATTTCGCGGTTTTAGCACTCGACCAGATTTTAAATACAGCTTCTAAAATGTTGGCCATGAGTGGCGGACAAATTAGTTGCCCTATAGTATTCAGGGGTGGTAATGGTAGTGCCGGACAACTTGGTGCCCAACACTCCACTGCTTTTGAAAGCTACTATGCAAATATTCCGGGTATCAAAGTAGTTTCTCCTTCCAATGGCTATGATGCCAAAGGCTTATTAAAACAGGCCATTCGCTATGAGCAGGATCCTGTAATGTTTATGGAAAGTGAAGTGATGTATGGTGATAAATCTGATGTTCCTGATGAAGAATACTATATTCCATTGGGTAAGGCAGATATTAAAAAGCAGGGACGTGATGTAACCCTGGTAGCCTATAACAAAATGGTGAAAGTTGCATTAGCTGCAGCACAGGAACTGGAGAAAGAAGGGATCAGTGCTGAAGTGGTTGATTTAAGAACCATCCGTCCACTGGATTGGATGACTATCCTGGATAGTGTTAAGAAAACCAATCGCCTGGTAATTGTTGAAGAACAATGGCCATTCGCATCTGTTTCTTCTGAGATCAGTTACCGGATTCAAAAAGAAGGATTTGATTATTTGGATGCACCTATTCGCAGAATTACCAGCGCAGATGCACCTATGCACTATGCGCCAAATCTGGCGGCATTGGCCATTCCGGATGTTGAGCGTACCATCAAACTGGTTAAAGAAGTGATGTACCTGAAAAAATAAACCATTCAACTATTTAGGATAACCCGAAGCCAAAACTTCGGGTTTTTATTTTATCGTTTCTGTGCTGTATTTATTTATTTTGTTAGCGTGAATCATACCTGTAAAGCCTTACTTCTATTTTTGTTTTTATCCCCTTCGTTGGGTAAAGCACAAGTGCCTGATAGTGTCATCACTTTACAGCAGAACGATTCTATTTTAACAGATGTGTTAGTGAATGCCTTTCATTCAAGGATACGATGGAAAGCTACGCCAGTAGCAATTTCCATGATCTCTGCCAGGGAAATGCAACGTTATGGGAATGGTTCTATGGTGCCTGTGATGAATAGCTTGCCTGGTATTAGAATGGAAGAAAGATCACCAGCCAGTTACCGGTTATCTATCAGAGGGAGTTTGCTGCGATCACCTTTTGGTGTAAGAAATATCAAAGTTTATTGGAATGATATACCCCTTACAGATGCCGGCGGAAATACTTATCTCAACCTGATTGATCTTTCACAGATAACCCAGGCTGCCATTTTAAAGGGGCCCGCTTCAAGTACTTATGGAGCTGGAACTGGTGGCGTATTGCTTTTGCGGTCAGAAAATCTACCACAGCCAGAAAAGCCCCATCGTTTTTCAACTTCTATTAGTACAGGTGCTAATGGATATTTTCAAGAACAGGTTGGATGGCAATATGACAAAGAAGGTTTTCATTCTTCTTTACAACAATCACATCTTTCTGCAACCGGTTACCGCGAACAATCCAATTCCCGCAGAGATATGATCAAGTGGGAAGCTGGTTTGAAAATAAAAAAACACCAATTCAATCTACTGGCATTTTATACAGATCTATTTTACCAAACACCCGGTGGCATTACTTTGGCACAAATGCAACAAAATCCAAAACTTTCCAGACAGCCTGCCGGAAGCTTGCCAGGCGCCATTCAACAGCAAGCTGCTATCTATAATAAAACCGTTCTTGGTGCCTTACAATATGAGCTTAGTTTGAATGAAGCTTTCAAGGTTAAAGCATTCTTTAGTTCAAACCATAGTAGTATTAAAAATCCTTTTATCACTAATTATGAAACACGTGATGAATCCAATGTTGGTGCGGGTTCCAGTATAGTTTATGAAAAAAAATCAGGTAATCATTCCTTTCAGTGGGTAAATGGACTGGAATGGTTGTATAATGATGCCCGTATCAATAATTATGGTAATAGGTCGGGTATACAAGATACCGTTCAATTTAAGGATGTGATATTTATAAACCAGGCTTTTGTATATTCTCAGATGCAATGGGTATGGCAGAATAAATGGTACCTGAATGCAGGTATTAGTATCAACAATCAAAGTTTTCGTTTTAAAAGGATCACAGATAACCAACCCAATTTTACTCCGAAGGATATTGAAGCCATATTAACACCAAGGCTTGCATTATCCTATCGTATCAATAAAGAAATCACGCTCTATGCTATTGCTGCCAAAGGGTTTTCTCCACCTGCTTTGGCTGAACTCAGGCCTTCAGACGGTAACTTTTACGGTAACTTACAAGCAGAATCAGGCTGGAATTTTGAAACAGGCTTAAAAGGGGAACTGCTGCAAAGCAGACTGGTATTCGATATCGCCACTTATTATTTTTCTTTGCAAAATGCCATTGTTAGAAGAAACAATACAGCAGGTGCAGAATATTTTTTGAATGCAGGCAGTACTCGTCAAAACGGTTTGGAAACGATGATCTCATTTCAGGCGGTTAAACATAAGGGTAAATTCATTAACTCATGTAAGATCTGGAGTAGCTATAGCTTTCAGCCCTATCTGTTTACCGATTACCAACAAGGAAATATTGATTATTCAGGAAAACAATTAACAGGTGTGCCACAAAATATCTGGGTAAAGGGAATGGATCTGGAAACAAGCAAAGGCTTGTATGCAAATATTTCATGGAACAGTACTTCTTCACTTCCTTTGAATGACGCCAACGATGTATTTGCGGATAGTTATCAATTGGTTCAAACAAAGTTGGGGTTTCGCCAGGAAAAGAATAAGCAGCAAACCAACATTTTTTGTGGGATAGACAATCTTTTGAATAAACCTTATAGTCTGGGTAATGATATCAATGCTGCCGGAAGAAGGTATTATAATCCAGCAGCCGGAATCAATTTTTTCGCCGGTATCTCTTATAATTTTTAAAAGGTTAATATTCTTCCATAATTTTCTTCAGCCGCCAACATCAATTAACTTAGCCATAAATACATGCTATGTCACAAATTCTGATCATTGATGATGAAAGGGCTATTAGAAATGTTTTGAAGGAAATCCTTGTTAATGAAGGGTTTGCTGTAGAGGAAGCCATTGATGGCGAAGAAGGGTTTAAAAAGTTTAGTGCAGGAAATTTCGACCTCGTTCTTTGCGACATCAAAATGCCCAAATTGGATGGTTTAGAATTTTTGCAAAAAGTAATAGAGTCAAGATCAGAAATTCCAGTAATCATGATCAGCGGTCATGGTAATATTGAAACAGCCGTTGACGCTGTTAAAAAAGGAGCTTTCGATTATATCGCCAAACCTCCGGATCTTAATAGGTTATTGATCACTATCAGGAATGCATTGGATAAAACCATTTTGGTAAAGGAAACCAAAGTATTGAAAAGAAAGGTTTCCCGTGTTCAGGAAATTATTGGTAACAGCGAAGGCATTCTTACCGTAAAGGAAACAATTGATAAAGTGGCCCCCACAGAAGCAAGGGTGTTGGTTACAGGAGGCAATGGCAGCGGAAAAGAACTGGTAGCAAGATGGTTGCATGAAAAAAGTAACCGTTCCGCGGCAGCATTGGTTGAAGTAAACTGCGCCGCTATACCTGGTGAACTAATTGAAAGCGAATTATTCGGTCATGAAAAGGGCTCTTTCACATCTGCCATTAAACAACGTATCGGTAAATTTGAACTGGCACATGGCGGAACCTTATTTCTGGATGAGATAGGCGATATGAGTTTGAGTGCGCAGGCAAAAGTATTGCGGGCCCTGCAAGAAGGTAAGATCACAAGGGTTGGAGGTGAAAAGGAGATTTCCGTTGATGTTCGTGTGATTGCCGCCACCAATAAAGACCTGTTACAGGAAGTAGCCGATAAAAATTTCCGTTTGGATCTTTACCATCGATTAGGGGTGATTCTGATTCATGTACCCTCTTTAAATGAGCGTAGAGAAGATATTCCTTTGTTGGTAGATAAGTTCCTCGCTGATATTGCAGAAGAGTATGGTCAAGCCAAAAAAACCATCGAAAAGAAAGCCATGGCTGCTTTGCAATTGCACGATTGGACGGGGAATATCCGTGAGTTAAGAAATGTTGTAGAAAGGCTGGTCATCTTATCGGGTAAGGAAATCAGTCCTGCAGACATAGATTTACATGTGAAATAAGTAGATAATACTCCTGTTTTATCTGATAAGCTTTCATATTTAAGAAAACTTTTGCCATTAATTCTACGCTAACAGTTCTAAAAGGATATTTTTGTTACTACTTAACTTCAAACTATGGGATTAATTCTATTCATTATTGGTGTAATTGGCTGGCATGTTGGAATCTATGGGATGTTTAAAAAAGCAGGTATCGAATCCTGGAAAGCGTTTATACCTTTTTATAATACATGGTTAATTGTTGAAAAATGCCAGATCCGTAAATATTGGTTCTGGTTACAGCTAATACCTATTGCAGGGCAATTCATCACCATTTGGATCACCATCATTTTTGTGATGCATTTCAAAAAGGTGAATGTGATAGACCATACTTTAACTGTTTTATTTCCTTTTTTATATTTCCCATACCTTGGTTTTTCTGCAAAAGAAAAATGGTATGGTGGGGAAGTATTGAAGCATTACCATAAGCCAGCTTCACGCGAATGGATCGATGCAGGTGTGTTTGCCATTGTAGCGGCAACCATTATTCGCACTTTTGTATTTGAAGCCTATGTTATACCCACCGGAAGTATGGAAAAAACCTTACTAGTTAATGATTTCCTCTTTGTAAACAAAATGAGTTACGGTGCAAGAATTCCGCAAACTCCTTTGTCTTTTCCTTTTGTTCATAATACCATGCCTTATTCTAAAACCACACCTTCCTATATCAGTCAAGTAAAATTACCTTATAAGAGGCTGCCTGCTTTTACTGAGGTAAAACGCAATGATGTGGTGGTCTTTAATTTTCCTGCTGGCGACACCATCATTAACCTGCCAGAGTTTGGAAGTGCACAACCTTATTATGATGTGTTGCGATTTCAATTCAAAGGCGATAGGGAAGCTTTAAAAGCGAATTTTCCATTATTGGTTCATCCCATGGATAAGACCGATAATTATATCAAGCGTTGCGTTGCTGTTCCAGGTGATATTTTGCAAGTTAAAAACGGATCACTTTTTATCAATAACCAGGCTGCATTTGTTCCACCAGGTTCACAAACGGAATATATCATTGAAACGAATGGTACTAATTTTACTGAAGAGTTTATGCAGAACGAAATTAGTATTGACATGGAGAATCCAGGCGATCAGATCCGCAGTTCCGGAACACCGAATACTTTGGTATTGAATATGACTGCAGCCGAAGCAGATAAAGTAAAAAAGCAGACGAATGTAAAATCCATCAGTCCTTATTCTGATAACCAGGTAGGCATAACCTTTCCTAATGATGAAGTTAATTTACCATGGACAGTAGATAATTATGGACCATTAACCGTGCCAAAAAAAGGAGATATCATAAACCTTACTCCTCAAAATATCGCTTTATACAGAAGGCTAATTACCACCTACGAATCAAATACATTAGAGGAAGCAAATGGAAAATTCATCATCAACGGTAAGGAAACCAGCAGCTATACAATTCAATGGAATTATTACTGGATGATGGGTGATAACAGGCACCGTAGCCAGGATAGCCGCTATTGGGGCTTTGTACCTGAAACCCATATTGTAGGGAAGGCTTCACTCATTTGGTTTAGCTGGGATAAGGGTCCGAGATGGAAACGATTGTTCAATGGCATAAAATAAGTACCTTTAAGAGAAGGAGGGGTCCTCAGAGCTAATAGCTCTGAGGACTTTTTTGTCTTATCAAAGGAAGAAATATGGAACAACATAACTTAAGTATAGCATACGATGTTTACGAATCTGCAGCCCAGTTGCCTAAAGAAGATGCAGCGTTGCTGGCAGAAGCAATAGAAGCAACCAATATTGCTTATGCACCTTATTCCCGTTTTAAAGTTGGTGCTGCAGCTTTATTAATTAATGGCAAAACTATTTTGGGTAGTAACCAGGAAAATGCAAGTTATCCCGTTGGTATTTGTGCGGAGAGGGTTTTATTATCTGCAGCATCTTCGGTTTATCCCGGAATTGCCATTAAAACAATGGCCATTGCTTGTATTAGTCAGGAAGGTAAAAGTGATAAACCTATTTCCCCCTGTGGTATCTGCCGCCAAACATTGGTTGAATATGAAAGACTGCTGAAACACCCGATAAGACTGGTTCTTGGCGGTAAAGAAGGCAAAATTTATGTGATCAAAGAATCAGACAGTTTATTGCCATTCAGTTTTTCAGGTGAAGACCTGCGCTAATCATTTACCTGATCAACACTGTTGTTCCCTTTAAAAAAACTGGTTCACCGGTTTGATGGTCATTGTAACTAAAGGTCCATACATAAGTGCCACTAGGCTGCATCACACTATTCACTCTTCCATCCCATTTCTTGGTCCAGCTTTTAGATTCAAAAATGACCTGTCCATATCGATTGTACACACGGAAAACCATATTGTCTGCATTGAATGCATTCAATGGATAGAGATAATCATTCAAACCATCTCCATTGGGTGTAAAAGCACTGGGTACTGCCTTGTAGCAGGTTGCTAATACTGTTATGTATTTATAAGTTGTATCTGTACACTGTAGATTATTATAAGCAATCAAACTGATCAGGTAGTTTTTACGCGCATTGATATTGGGGTAAGATTGGGCTGTAGGTATCTTTAGCCTGCTATTAATGCCATTGCCAAAATCCCATTTCCAGGCTGTTGCACTACTGCTACTCAAATCTGTAAAATGAAGGGTATCAGAAGGGCAAAGGGTATCTGCAGATGCGAATGCTGCTTTCACTGTAAAATCTGGCAGATCAAAAATAGTAGAAGCTGAGTCTGTACAAAAACCATTACCCACAAATAATTGCAGCGTATGCTTACCAAATGCTTTACTGGTTAAGGTGAGGTTTTGCAAAGTACTTAAAGGCATACTATCTAATTTCCATAACCAGCTTGTTGTATTGCCATTGACATTATGTGAAAGTATAAGCGTATCTGTTTTGCAGCCGGGATTTACCTGGTAGAGATAATTAGCCGCGGTGATATTTCGGGTAATAAAATTGGTGCCCGAACCAATAGGCGTTACAAAACTACATTCATCAATCAGGGTATTGCCATCCGTACCTGTTTTAACACTGATATTAAAACTACCGTTCACTTTTATGGCAGTATTGAGTTTGATCTTTATTTGGGTGGTCATTCCACTGGAACAATTACCAGTAGCACTTTTAATTGAAACATTGATGGGTCCGGTTATGATAAAGTCACTGCCATCTGCAGCTATGGAATTGCAAAGTATGGGTTTTGAAAATTCAAGAACCAGGGAATCGGTGATACAATTGAAAGGACTGATACTATCCAATGGCGTAGGTTGTGCAGAAATGAATTTAAAACCACTCACTTTTCCTATGGTTAGGCTATTGGCACAATTATCAGTTAAAGTGTTTCCGTCAGAACCGAGATTGGCGTTTATATTATAAGTGCCGGCACCCAGGGTAGTATTCAGGGTAAGTGTGATGGAATCCGTATCAAAACCATTGCTGCAACCATTACCATTAGCACCCAGAATGGTAATAGGCGTTGGTCCGCTTATTTGAAAATCAGAACCATCTGCTGCGAGGCTGGAGCAATTGATCTTCTTATTCATTTTCAAGATCACCTGCGATCCATCACATACTGCATATGCACTCACTACAGTGGGTATCACCGGGTTAACAATGCTGGCGGTTCCACCCAATGTTCCGGTAGGAAAGGATAAAGTGTAGCCGCTTTGGGTAGCCCCATCAAAATGACTAACTAATAAAAGGTATTCATGTCCAACAAGTAAGGTAGGCATGGTACTAAATGTAGAAATGCCTTGTGTAGGATTAGATGCGCACTCAAAACTATTTACTGCACTGGGTGATGCGCCGGTTACGCCAGGAGATCCAGACCAGTTGGCTGAAACGATCAATGATCTGTCGGTATATATATCCATTGGATTTCTGCCCGTGATATCAAATATTTGCCAATCATAATCATCACCCAGATTTTTGGGCGTTACCACAAAGCCTAGAGTTCCGGAAGCATAACAGGTAAACTTGTACCAGTAGGGATTTACATCCGAATAACCGGCTGTTCCGGCGCAGGGTGTGGGTAAAGTTCTGCCACCGCAGGCGGGAACTGATGTTTGTGTAAAAACATTGGTGCCACAAACAGGAAATGCGGTTCCCGGATTCTGCCCCAAAGCGGTACAAAGTTGTTGCGACCAACCATTATTTACCCCAATGATCATTAGCAGAAACAATATGCGGGAAAATACAGGTGCCATCTTTGTAAAAGTATTCCTTTCAAAGTTTTGAAAAAGATAAAATTAGTTGATTTCTTGCTGTAAACCTTTGTTGCCTGAGCAGCGATTAATGGCTTATTTTATTAGGGTTTTATCGCCCAAAAAATAAGGGGAAGGATTTTCTTTAAAAAAGCGTTTGAACGCCATGTGCTACTTTAAATTCCAGACCTAGCAACCATTTCTTACGCCAAGTACCGCCAGAATAGCCCACCAGAGAGCGGTCGCTGCCTATCACACGATGGCAAGGTACAATGATGGCAATATTGTTTTTTCCGTTGGCGCTGGCTGCTGCCCTGATCACTTTAGGATCGCCGAGGCGTTTGGCCATATCCATATAACTGATGGTTTTACCATATGCGATTTCCATTAATTCGCTCCATACCCTGTTTTGAAATTCGGTACCATCCTGGTGAACAGGTAGATCAAAATTTTTTCTTTTGCCATGAAAATATTCGATCAATTGCTCGGTGCATTGGTGCATGATTTCCGTAATGCCAGGTTCGCCGTAGGTATACTGGTCTGCATTATCAACAAAACTCAACTCGCCAATATACTGGTCGGTTCCACCAATCTTCAACATGCCGATCGGGCTTTCATAATAGGTAAAGTGGAGTTCGTTCATTAGCCGATTCGTTGTCCGTTGGAAGCAGTTTTATCCGGATGCAATAAAATTACCTGATTATTTTCATCATACACACCCAATACCAGACATTCACTAAAAAAATTGGCAATCTGCTTAGGAGGAAAATTCACTACAGCTACTACCTGCCTGCCTTTCAGGGATTCTTTGTTATAATGGTGGGTGATCTGAGCGGAGGAATATTTTTTACCCAATGGTCCAAAATCTATCAATAGTTGGTAGGCTGGCTTTTTTGCTTTGGGGAAATCAGTAATTTCCAATATCGTACCACACCGAATATCTATTTTTTCAAAATCATTCCAGTTAATCATGAATGGCTAATTTTACCAAATCTAAAAACAAAAACTTATGAAAAGATCAGCAACCGCCGTTTGGAACGGCTCAGGTAAAGAAGGGAATGGTCATCTTTCTACACAAAGCGGTGTATTGGCTAAAACACAATATTCCTATCTCTCTCGTTTTGAACAGGGAATCGGTACCAATCCGGAAGAATTAATGGCAGCAGCTCATGCTGGTTGTTTTGCTATGAAACTAAGTTTTGTGTTAGGTGCCGCGGGTTTTACCCCAGACACATTAGAAACCAGTTGCGACATTTCATTGGTGGAAGGTGTGATCACCAGTTCTGAAATAACTGTAAAAGCAACAGTACCGGGTATTACAGCAGAAAAATTTCAGGAATGTGCAGAAGATGCAAAAGCCAATTGTCCGGTTAGCAAGGCTTATAATGTAACCATCTCACTTACAGCAATACTGGCCTAAGTAATTGACACAGATTATATAATAATCATTCTTAAATTTTGTATAATCTGTGGTAATTCTATTTATCAAGAAGCGCAGCCAATATCAAAAGCTCATGCTGCTTGTATTCATTGGATGACCTGTTGAAACATTTCGCTACCTCTTTCAGTAAAACCTGGATGATCTTTTTGTGCGATTGTGGTTTAAAATGGGCAGGGGTAGGGGCTATGGAAATTCTGGTAAAATAGTTCTCTACATCCTTATGCGAAAAGGCCTGTCCGGTAGTGGCATCTACATAAAAGTGGATCTTATCTTGCGGATGACCAACATGTAGTGGTGCATCGTAATCGGAATGGTAAAAGGCAATGATGCATTGTTTGGGAATATTGATGATCTTGGCATTGATGTCGAGCTGCTCACACATGATCTGGTACAATAGCCCATTGGCAAGTGCATTACCTTTTTTGCTTTCCACAACTTTGTGTAGAAAAAATTCATCCGGATTTTCATAATTAACTTCTACACCCTTCAAATTGTAATAGTTGTACATGATGCTGGATAAAACATTGGCTTGTTCCAGTGGTGTAAGAAAACTATTCAGCTCCAGCCAAACATTTCTTCTGATTTTTTCAATCTCTTGTAATACGGGTGTGGTATGAAGATCGGGGTATTGAAATTTGGCAACCAATAAAGCACCAAAAAGCAGATCATGGTAGGCACCATCCCGCCATTCAATCATATCATTTTGTAAATCTGAAAAATGCAGGTGATGGATGATCATTTCTATTCTTTCCTGCACATCTTCACTTAGTGTTGTTTCCCAAAGATGTTCCAAATTAGGAATGATATTCCTGCCATAGGCAACAATCTTATCTGAAACGGTTGAATAAACTTCTTCATCCGGATCATCTATTAAAGTAAAAAGTGCGTTGATCTCTTTGGTTTCCTGCATGTTTTTAGCTTATCCAAGATGTAAACGGTAGAATTACCGCAATTATTTCTTAGGATACCATTATCAAACTAAATTAATTTTTGGTTACCGCGATGCGACAAGTTATCCTATGCATGTGGAAATATGCATGGGTATATTAATAATATTTAAGGTATATCTGCGTTGTTAATCACCAATTAAGGTATAAAACACCAAAATTAACAGCCAATCATAGGCTTTAATAACTACTTTTGCATCCTATCACATTCTATTATTATGTCAGACTTCGCCATTCCAAAATTTCCCGCAGTAGCCAAATCTCTTCATTCAGACCTTAAGAAAAGAGTGCAGCAATATTTTGATGAAAAGGGAATTGATTCAACAGGTAATACCAAACTTTTCAGTAAAGCGATCATTATGATCATTGCTTTGGTGTTGGTATACATTCATTTACTGGTTTGGACACCTGTATGGTACCTGGCCCTGGGTGAATGTATCATCATGGGTGGATTAGTAGCAGGTATCGGCTTTAATGTTATGCATGATGGCAGTCATGGAAGTTTTAGCAATAATAAAGTAATGAACCGCATTGCTGCTTCTTCTATCAGTCTTTTGGGTGCTAATCACTTTATGTGGAATATGAAGCACAATATGATCCATCATAGTTTTACCAATATTGATGGAGTGGATGATGACATTGAAATAGGTGCACTTATGCGTATGGCACCTACTCAGAAACGTTACAAGATGCACAAATTCCAGCATTTTTATTTCTGGTTTTTATATATGTTATTGTATGTGTTTTGGATTTTTTTCACAGACTATAAAAAATACTTTACACGTAAAATTGGGAATGTGCCTTTGAAACCCATGAAATTGGGCGACCATATTGAATTCTGGCTGGTGAAAGTTTACCATATCTCTATTTTCGTTATTCTGCCAATAGTAGCAGTGGGTTGGGTAAGCTGGTTAATTGGATTTTTAACGATGAGTATGTTTGCAGGATTTGTACTTAGTATTGTATTTCAACTAGCGCATACCGTAGAACATACAGAGTTTCCTGTTGCAGATATTGAAACCCATAAAATGCCGGATGAATTTGCGGCACACCAGATCAAAACCACGGCAAATTTTGCTACCCGCAATAAATTGATCAGCTGGCTGGTAGGCGGTTTGAATTTTCAAATTGAACATCACCTGTTTCCTAAAGTTTCACATGTACACTACCCGGCTATTAGTGCTATAGTTAGAAGTGTATGTCAGGAATACCAATTACAGTATATTGAATATCCCACTATGCGCAAAGCAGTGAGAGCGCATGTAAGGTTCTTAAGGCAAATGGGTAAATATGATTAATGGCTGATTAAAATAATTCTCAATAAAAAAAGTCAAAAGTGAATTTCATTTTTGACTTTTTTTATTTCTTCAAAAGCGGTTAACTATTTTTTTACAGCCGTTTTTCTGGCGGTCTTTTTAGCTGTTTTGGTTGCAGATTTTTTCGCAACCGTTCTTCCTTTTTTAGCAAAAGCATTGGGCACCTGCTCTTCAATCATTTTCTTGATGATGTCTACATCAATATCAACCAGGTCTTCAGGTGTGTACTTTGATGTGTCGGCTTTACGACTAAGCTTCAACATTTTTTTATTAAAACGGATAAAGGGGCCCCATCTGCCATTTTCAATAGAAATTTTTTCAGCTGGCCATTGTTTGATAAAACGATTGGCTTCCTTATCAATTTTTTTGGCGATCAATTCATCAATGTCTTTTTGACTGAGTTCATCAAAATTATAAGCTCTGGGGATATTGATGTACATATCATTCCATTTGATAAATGGTCCAAACCTTCCCTTGCCCTTGGTTACAGGTAATTCATTGAAAAAACCGATGGGTGCATCTGCCAGTTGTTTTTCTGTTAAAAGTTCAATGGCTCTTTCCAGATCTATGGTGTGTAAATCTTCTCCTTTGGGTATGGAAATAAACTGATCGCCCAATTTGATATAAGGACCAAACCTTCCCACGTTCACAGCCAGTTCCTGCGATTCATATTCACCTAATATGCGAGGCAATTCAAATAATTGCATGGCTTCCTCCATAGTGATGGTTTCAATACTTTGTGCCGGGTTTAGTTTGGCAAAACGTGGCTTTTCATTTTCGTCTGCTGTATCGCCAATCTGTACCATTGGTCCATAACGTCCCATGCGGGCTATTACTTTCTTGCCGGTTGCTTCATCATAGCCTAATTCACGCTCTCCTTTGGCCCTTTCTGCATTCTCCAGCGTATGTTCAATGGTTTCATGAAAGGGTTTATAAAAACCATCGATCATATTACTCCATTTGATCTTGCCTTCGGCAATTTCATCAAACTCCTGTTCAATTTTGGCGGTAAAACCAAAATCCATCACTTTGATAAAATACTGTTTTAAAAAATCTGTAACAACAATGCCCAGATCTGTAGGGAATAATTTACTTTTTTCTGCGCCCGTATTCTCCTGCAAGATTTGTTTCTCTATTTGGTTATCTTTCGTTAAGCGTAAGAGATTCATGGATCGCTTTACACCTTCTTTATCCCTTTTTTCTACATAATTCCTTTTAATGATGGTGCTGATGGTTGGTGCATAAGTGGATGGTCTTCCAATGCCCAGCTCTTCCAGTTTTTTTACCAAGGCGGCTTCTGTATATCGAGCTGCTGGACGGGAAAATTTTTCAGCAGCATTCATCATCGTGAAATCCAGTATTTGTCCAACCTTTAAAGGTGGTAACATGCCTTCTGTATCATCCTCATCTTCTTCGTCCTTACCTTCCATATATACTTTCAGGAATCCGTCAAATTTCATTACTTCACCAGAAGCCGAAAGGTTTTCATTATTGGAACTGATATTGATCTTAGCCGTAGTTTTTTCAAATTCTGCATCGCTCATTTGAGATGCGATGGTTCTTTTCCAAATCAACTCATAGAGTCTTCTGGTATCCTCGTCTTCCACAGAGAAGTTGCTCATGTAGGTAGGCCTGATGGCTTCATGGGCTTCCTGGGCACTTTCATTCTTGTTTTTAAACTTACGCGGCTGGTGGTATTGGTTGCCGTAGGATTCATTGATTTGTTTGCTGATATCAGCAAGGGCCGTATCACTTAAACTGATACTGTCCGTTCTCATATAAGTGATCTTACCACTTTCGTAGAGTTTCTGCGCCAGTAACATGGTTCTGCTTACACCATACCCTAATTTTCTCGAAGCTTCCTGTTGCAGGGTAGATGTGGTGAAAGGCGCTGCCGGTGTGCGTTTTGCCGGTTTTACCAATATATCTGTTACGGAGTAATTGGCACCCTTACAACTATTTAAAAATGATTGTGCATCTTCAGTGGTAGAGAGTTTGGAAGGGCCTTCTGCTTTAAAGGTTACTTTTTTGTTATGGATATCTAAAGCAGTAAAATAGGCATCTATTTTATAAGTGCTTTCCGGAATAAAATGGTTGATCTCTCTTTCTCTTTCAACAATTAATCGCACCGCCACACTTTGAACGCGGCCAGCACTCAAACTTCTTTGCATGCCAATTTTGCGCCATAAAACCGGACTCAATTCAAAACCCACCAACCTGTCTAAAACCCTTCTTGCCTGTTGGGCATTTACCAGGTTCATATTGATGGTTCTGGGATTTTGAACAGCCGCCTTGATAGCAGGGGCAGTAATTTCATGGAAAACAATTCTTTTGGTCACTTTTGGATCCAGGCCCAAAACCTCTGCCAGGTGCCAACTAATACTCTCTCCCTCACGGTCCTCATCCGATGCAAGCCAAACTTCCGTAGCTTTTTTGGCCATCTGCCTTAATTCCTTCACCACTTTTTCCTTTTCATCAGGCACTTTATAGCGGGGCAGGTAATGATTGTTTACATCAATACCCATATCATCCTTTTCCAGGTCGCGGATATGCCCATAGCAACTCCTTACCTCAAAATCGCTACCGAGGATCTTTTCAATGGTCTTGGCCTTAGCCGGTGACTCAACAATCAATAGATTTTTTGCCATACAGCCTTAAATCCGCTTCTAACGGTACTTTTTATTGAAATTTTCAAATGCTTTTGCCTTGAAAATACCTCGCCCAGAGGAGAGATTCGGCAGCCAGCTACCATGCAATATTAGGGCAAACCATCAAATCACAAAAAATATCAGGAAAGAGGGGCTGCCAAAAACCCCACGATCTCTTTACATACTTTATTGTCTTTGTATACTTTACTATGACCTAAATGCTCCGTAATCAGGAATTTGATATGGGGCAATTCTTGGTTAATAACAGGCGCTACATCTTCAAATGGGCAGATCAAATCCTGCCGGTCATGAATCCAAAGAATGGGTACTTCGTTCTCATTAACCATTCTGCTCACAGAAAAATGCGCAACAGTCTTGCCTGTAATTTCACGTAGTAATTGCCGAAATGCATCTTGTATGGGCTCTTCCATTTTTAGTAAATTGAAAAAACCTTGCAGGGCATGCTCTGTTTCTGTGGCAGGAGCGATCAGTACTAATTTTCTTGCCTGATTATCTGAAAGCTCTTCAAAAGCCAGAGAAGCTGCCAGGCCGCCAAGGGAATGCCCCATCCAGCCATAGAAAGGACCATATAAGGCATCTGCCTCCATAAGCATACGCTTGTAGATCAGGGCATTGATCTTGCTGCCTCCGCTGATGCCGTGGGCGGGTGCATCGAATGCCAATACTTCAAAACCTTCTTTTTTAAAGGGTAAAATATATTTCTCAAACTTGTAGCTATAACTTCTGAATCCATGAATAATGATCAGCTTTTTACCATTGGGGTTTTCTGGCAACCAACGAAAGCCATTGATCTTATTGCCCTCATGTAAAAAAGACAGTTTTTCTGCCTTATGGAAAATGGGTGGTACAACAAGTTTTCTGGAACGACCATAGGGTGTGCAAAAAAGGTCAAAAGCTGCTTCTGCTGCTTTTCGGGGAGAGATCATACCCAGGGTATTCAGTTTGGCTTTGTAATAGCCAAGCATGATTCTTTGGGCAAATTTCATTTTCATGGGCGCAAAGATAGGGAGGTAAGGGTGGTAAGGGGGGATATGAAAAAAAATGAGGTGCCAGTAGAAACCGGCACCGTTAGTCAACCTGCTTTATCTGAAAAAAGTTATTTGGTATAAATCAGTTTGTTATTGCGATAGTCGCCTGATTTATTGCTGTACCAATCTTTGTATTTTAAGCCGCCTGATCCAGCCCAATCAAAGAAATAAGAATATGCATTATTGATAGATGTTCCCTCAGTTGGGTATTGGAAAGGTTCTGTAAAATTTAATGCCCAAGGATAGTTTTCTTTGGTAACATAGAAGATACCAGCAGCCACATTAGTAGCATCATTACCCTGGTTCAATAAGGTAAGGTCTGCCAGATTGGTTGGTTTGAAACCTGGTAAATGAACTTCAGCGCCTCTTTTCATATTGCTAATAAGGAATGGATTCAAATTACTCAGAACAAGGCTATTGATATTGTTTGTGTTGGTATTTACGCCACTGTTAAATGAGATCTTCATTTCGATCATCTCAGCTTTGAAGAATGGCTGTTCCATGAAAGTGTTCATAGTATAATTACCACTACCATCTCTTAACAATTTTTGTGCATCATCAAAAGGAATGATCACCGCATTTTTTTGTTCAGCTTCAATACCATTGCCATTCATTTTAATGTATGATTGTGAATGTTTGTAACCGCTAACTGATTTCACCATGTCAGCAGGAATACCCAAGTCAATGCCAAAACCATTTCTAAAAGATGCGCCTGAAGCAACCGGTTCAAAACTGGCTACCATGTCAACTGCATTGTTTTTTGAGTTGGATACAATCATATAGTTGTATTTCACAACCAAATCGTTCAGGTCATAATCACCTTTGTAAGGCCAGAGGTCTTCAAAAGCCAATGTTCCAAAAACACCCTTAGCTGGGAAATAGTTTGTATAAGCGCGGGTTGGGTCTGATGGGAATTCATCAAATGTGTCAGTAGTGCCGTCGCCATCACTGTCCTTTGGTGTTTTTACCACTTGTACATTTTCATTAGAAATAGCTTCAACCGGGTTGGATGTTGCATATACCAGCACATCATTGAAGTCATGGTCGCATCCACCTTGTTGTCTGTTCATATCTTCAAAACCAATAATGTAAGTGTCTTTGTATTGCAACAATACATTGTGTTTTTTTAATTTTTCTTCCGTTTCTGGATTCAGTTGTGCATCGCTGAAATAGGCACTTGTATAAGAAGTATTGATTTCTTTTCCATTCCATCCATTGGCAAAAACTACCAGTCCAATAGTTGTTCCAGCTTTGAACCTGCCAATTTTTACTTTATCACCGGTGCGCAGATCACCACCGCTACCTGGCATACTGCAATTGGGGAATACATAATTGATCTCAGAAATATCGGCAAGTGTTTTGGGCTTACTACCAGTAGGGTAAGAATAATAACCTAAGGTATTCATGTAACCTGCACCTTCATATACAAAAGTTAACCAAACATCTGATTCTTCTAAAACTACTATATTGGTATTGGTACCAGATGCCACATATTCAGGGCTTTTTTCAGCTACATTGGTTCTTTCAGGTAAAGATGCATTGATGCTGGCCAGCATTTCTTCATTGATAAAATCTGCTTTTTCTTCTCTGTATTCAGGTCTTCCCTGGCTATTATACTTACCTAAAATATTGAATTTGGTAGAAGTTTTTACACCATTAATATCATTGGCTCTAACTGTACTATTTCTTCTTTCATTTTGATAAGCAATAGTCTTTTGAATAATGAGTACATCTTCGTTATTGGCCATCAGGGAACTGGCTATATTTTGTGAACTGCCTTCCGTTCCACCTAAAGTTGCCTGAATATTGTTACTGTTGGCTGCAATTTTTGCATAACGCATCAAACCAATATAGGCAGGATCCAATACCAGTGTATCTGTGTAGCCTGGTACCGAAATGGAAGCACTGAATACGCCGGAAGCATTCGTATTACCCTTCCAAACCAAGTTACCCAATTTGCCGTCTGCAGCCAATGTATAAATATTCATTGGTACGTTAGGCATAGGGGTATTGTTATTGGTAAGGGTGTTAACGGTTAGCTGAATGCTTTTGCTGGTGGCATAGGTAAAACCATCAGGTGCGATCTTGTTGGCTGCTGTAGGTCCGCTAACATTTGTATTGGTAGGTGTAGTTGTAGTATCCAGTTTTTTAGAACAGGAAACCACCAGTACTAATGAGAGAATAGCAATTTGTAAACGTAAATTTTTCATGAAAAGCAGGTTTTTTATTATGCTGTAAAATTGCTTGTTAACAGGGCCCCATTTTTTTGCTTTCTGCAAAGGGCATGATAAATTCTGTGAAAGTGTTTTAAAAGCAGTTGTAAGGAATGGGTGTCAGCTTTATTTTAGGCTTGTAACTAAACGATCAATTTGCGTAGGGATGCAGGGAAAGGCATAAAACAACCATTTACCAGAAAAGGGAATCATTTTATTATATAAATAATATATATGTAAAAGGTTTCTAGTTCATTTCAAACTTTTCCGTAACTCGGATGTTTACTATTTTTTTCTAAGATACTTTTGCAACCGAAAAGGAACAGGTATGTACGCAATTAGCATAAAATTTGAAGAAAAGGGGCTAGACCCGATCAGGTTAGAAAATATCGCAGACGACCAGAGTTTACTGGAAGTTTGTTTAGACAATGGGATAGAATTGCACCACAATTGTGGGGCGGTTTGTGCTTGTAGTACCTGTCATTTATACGTTGAAAGCGGTTTGGAACACCTGGAAGAATTAAGTGATAAGGAAGAAGATTTCATAGACCGTGCTGTAAATCCAAGAATTAATTCCAGATTGGGTTGTCAGTGTATTTTGCAACCAGGTACGGGTGAGGTTTCCATCACTATCCCCGATCAAACCCAATTTCTTGGTGAATAACCCTAAAAAACTCCAAACCCCAAACTCCAAACCCCAAACTCTCCACATGTCTCATTTTGAACCACCCATTCACTGGAACGACCACGAAGATATTGCCATGAAACTTTATGAAAGGTTTGGTGATGATTTTAATGAAGGCAGGATCTACCGTGTCAGGTTCACTGATCTCTTAACCTGGATCCTGGAGATCCCAAATTTTGATGGAACCAAAGAGCAAAGTACCGAAGGTCATTTAGAAATGATACAAAGTGCCTGGGTATACGAATGGCGCGATGGGCAGAAATAGCCGCGTATATTTGTGCAAATGCTAGAAAAATTCAAACATATTACCTGTTTTGTTTTTGATGTTGATGGTGTATTAACGGATGGTAACCTTCTTGTATTACCAGACGGTGTGATGGCCAGAAGAATGAATATCAAAGATGGCTACGCACTGCAATTAGCTGTTAAAAAAGGTTACCAGGTGGTAATTATTTCTGGCGGAAATTCTTTAGAAGTGATTAGCAGACTAGAAAATCTTGGCATTCAACATATTTTCATGCAGGTTGTAGATAAAGCGGCGGTTTTGACCAAATTTATCAAAGAACATGCAATCTCTCCCAGCCAGGTATTATATATGGGCGATGATATTCCAGATTTAGCTGTCATGAAAATTGCCGGCTTGCCTTGCTGTCCGGCTGATGCCGCGCAGGATATACAAATGGCAGCAACATATATTTCGCATTTGAAAGGCGGGGAAGGTTGCTGCAGGGATGTGATGGAAAAAGTAATGCGGCTAAGAGGCAATTGGGGAGAAGATCTTTCTGTCGTTTCCCGTTAACAGGAACTTAAAGCTGGTTTTTAACAAGGTTCTGTAACTTGAAGTATTAAATCACCAATTTGAAAATTATTGCAGCATTTTTTAGACTGATCAGGTGGCCAAACCTGGTATTTATAGCTGTTACGCAACTGCTCTATAATTATTGTATTTACCAGAAAATCTTTGGAATTACACCAATCGAATCTGCGGAATCCTGGCAATTCTTTTTTTTGGTTCTGGCATCTCTGTTCATTGCAGCAGCAGGATATATCATCAACGATTATTTTGATCTGAACATTGACCAGGTAAACAAGCCAGGCAAAGTTGTGGTAAATGTGCTTATCAGCAGAAGATGGGTAATATTCTGGCATACCTGTTTGAGTTTGCTGGGATTGTTTTTTACTGTATTGGCCTTACCCATTGCCGAATATTGGTACCTCGTGCTGGGTAATTTTGCAAGCATTATACTCCTATGGTTTTATTCTACCAATTTCAAAAAACAATTGTTGATCGGTAATGTGCTTATTTCCCTGCTTACTGCATGGGTTATCGGGATCATCTTTTTTTCAAAATATATTTTACAAAGCCGACTGCAAATTGATAATAGCTACAATCAGGTTCGCTTTTTCCGTCTTACCATATTGTATGCGTCTTTTGCATTTATCATTTCACTTATCAGGGAAGTGATCAAGGATATGGAAGATCTGGAAGGTGATAGGAAATATGGTTGCAGAACCATGCCGATCATTTGGGGCATTAATGTAAGTAAGGTGTTTATTGCCATCTGGATCATTGTGCTGGTTGCTGTATTATTAATACTGCAGATTTATGTATTGCCTTTTGGTTGGTATTTTAGTATACTATATTGTTTATTATATATTATCGCTCCGCTTATCTGGATTTTTGTAAAACTCTTCAAAGCAAGAACTGCAGCTGATTTTCATAGACTTAGTACGGTAGTTAAAATAGTGATGTTAACAGGTATTGTATCCATGATCTTTTTCAAAATTTATTGATAGGCCCTTTTTAAACTTATTAGTTTTTATGCAGAATATCATACTGGCTTCTCAATCGCCACGACGAAAGATGTTGTTAGAATGGGCTGAAATACCATTTGAAGTAATTGTAAAACATACGGATGAAACCTATCCCCCAAATTTAACTGTTGCGGAAATTGCCATACATATCGCTAGAATGAAAGCATTGGCTGTTCAACATTATAAGCATGAAGCCTATCACAAAGAATTGGAGATTAAAACAATTTTGGCTGCTGATACCATTGTAGTGCTTGAAGGAAAAGTTATCGGTAAACCTGCAGACAGGGCTGATGCCATCAGTATCCTTCAATCCCTTTCCGGGAAAACACATACGGTTATTACCGGAGTGGTATTACTGCATGCAAATGGCGAATTATCTTTTGCTGATGAAACAGAAGTTCGTTTTTATACACTCACTGATGAGCAGATCATTTTTTATGTAGATAAATACAAGCCCTTCGATAAAGCAGGTGCTTACGCCATCCAAGAGTGGATTGGGGTAATTGGCATTGAATGGATCAAAGGAGATTTTTATAATGTGATGGGATTGCCTGTTAGCAAGGTTGTTAAGGCCTTACATACATTAAATTCCTAACCCAAAATCAGGTATTTACCGCATAGCTATTGTTTGTAATTTTTCATTTGACCGCATCTAAAGCGGTAAAGCATGAATGAAAAATTATTACAGTTCATCTGGCAATTCCAGTATTTTAATAACGACCAGTCTTTCACTACGCAAGGTGAACTGCTAAGTATTGAAAAGCCTGGACGATTAAATACCCATCAAGGTCCCGACTTTGCCGAAGCCATCATCCGTATTGGCAACACCCTTTGGGCTGGGAATATAGAACTACATTATCTGTCATCGCATTGGCATAAACACAGGCATAGTTCCGATAAACAATATGATAATATCATACTGCATGTAGTATGGGAGGATGACAGTCCGGTTATTGACAGCAATGGATTTCCCTTTCCCACATTCGAACTCAAATCAAGGGTGCCTTCGGTATTGCTGCAAAAATTTCAATTGATGATGAGCAGCCCGCAAACTGTTCCCTGTTATACATTCCTGCCAGCATTAAATGATTTGGAATGGCTGGCCTGGAAAGAAAGGTTAATGGCAGAAAGATTAGAAAGAAGTGCAACACATATCAGCAATCTTTACAAACAATCAGGTAATAGCTGGGAAGAAACAACCTGGTGGTTAGTGGCTGCCAATTTTGGTGGCAAAGTGAATGGAATACTATTTGAAGAATTGGCCAAATCCATCCCCTTTTACATTTTGCTTCGGCATCATCACAGAATTCAGGATCTGGAAGCCATTTTAATGGGTCAGGCACATCTGTTGCATAAAGATTTTACAGAAGACTATCCCCGTTTTTTACAAACTGAATACCGGTTCCTCAGCAAAAAATATGCTTTACCCATTGTGAACAGGCAACCCGCTTTTTTAAGAATGAGGCCTGCGGGATTTCCCTCTATTAGGTTGGCACAATTAGCTATGTTACTGCACCAACATAAACAATTGTTTGCTGATATCATCTCTATGCAATCATTAAAAGAAGTTTTGAAATTCTTACAAGTAAAACCTTCAGCTTATTGGCAAGATCATTACTGTTTAGATGAAGTATCTGCAATACATTCCGCGTCGATCGGAAAAGCCAAAAAGGAAAATATCATCATCAATACCCTTGTACCCCTGCTTTTCACTTACGGCAAGCTTACGAATAATGAATTATATAAAAACAGGGCCATATCCTGGCTTTTAGAATTAAAACCAGAAGAAAATCAGGTTGTTAACCAATGGAAAAGCTTGGGTATTATCCAACAAACAGCATTAGATTCTCAAGCTATGCTGGAATTAACAAATCAGTACTGTCTGTTAAAAAAATGCCTTCAATGTGGGGTAGGCAACAAAATCCTCCAAAACAACGTCTAATTACCAGTTAAACTGTATATCCAGTTCAACATCGGGATGCAGGGTTCTTTCAACAGGGCAATAGCGAGCTGTTCTTTCCAAGATTTCTTTATCTTTTTCACCTAGATTAAGGTTATTAGGAAGGAAAACATGGGCGATGATTTTGCCAATACGGCGGGGGTCACTTACCATGATTTTGGTTACTTCTAAACGGGTACCATCCAGTTCAATATTCATGGTGCGGGCTTTGATGGCCATCGTAGTAATCATGCAAGTGCCCAAAGCTGTAACTACCAGATCGGTAGGAGAGAACCTTTCGCCCTTGCCCTGGTTATCTGTAGGAGCATCGGTTTCTATGTTTGTGCCACTTTGAATATGGGTGGCAGTTGTACGAAGGTCGCCGTTATAAATAATTTGTGAAGTCATTGTATCATTTTACTATAAATTTACAAGTAAGAAATCAAATGGAAGTGAAGAAGCTATTATTAATTACCAGCCTGTTTATTACTGTTTTGGGTAATGCCCAAAAAAATGTGAAGTCTACTTCTGCAGATGCCAAACAACTAAAAAAGGCAGAGCGCAAGGAAAAGATCAATCAGTTGATCAAACAGGAGGAAGAAGGTGCTTTGATTTTTCACAAACAGGGAGGATTTGGCTTTAAGTTTAATACTGATGCCTGGAGCTTTTTTTATGAAAGAGGCAAATACAAAACATTAACCAAAACAAGTTTGTGGTGGCTTGAGTTTGGCGAAAGAAAGCATGACAAAGAAGAGAAAGTGCCTACCCTCAGTGCTTCCCAGGGATTTTTGGTTATTTCCAGCTATATATATGGCAAACAGAATAATTTTTATTATTTGAAAGCAGGTTTGGGACAGCAAACACTGATAGGGGGTAAAGGCAATAAAAATGGCGTTGCGGTATCTGCTATTTATGGAGGTGGTTTTTCTGCTGGTTTACTCAAACCCTATTATATACAGATTCAGAACCCAACCAATAATCAGCGCGAAGAAATCAAATATGCCAATAACGACAAACTTTTCCTGGATCCTACTATTATTATGGGGAAAGCAGGACTGGGAAAGGGATTGAATGAAACCAAATTTGTTCCCGGTTTTCATGCCAGGGCTGCACTGCGTTTTGATTATGGCCGATACAATGAACTGCTATCCGCAATGGAAGTTGGCGTAAACGTGGAATATTATACCCAAACCATGCCCATGCTCCTCCTCAATCCGGAGAAAAAGCTTTTTTTAAATGCCTATATTTCCCTTGTTTTTGGTAAGAGAAAGTAGTGTAGTTTTGAGTTTTGAATTTCGAGTTTTGTGTTGATCTATTTAGTCTTTCATGTCTGTTTTTCATGAGCATTGAAATTTACCCAAAACCCTAAACTCAAAACGCTAAACCCTAAACTCAAAACCGAATCTCTTGGAGGAAATAATCACAGAATCAAAGATCAAGAAACCCAATTGGCTGCGTGTTAAATTACCCATCGGGGAAAGTTATAAGCATGTGCGGGGTTTGGTAGATACCCATAAACTGCACACTATTTGTGAAAGTGGCAATTGCCCCAATATGGGCGAATGCTGGGGTGAAGGAACAGCTACTTTCATGATATTAGGTAATATTTGTACCAGGAGTTGTGGATTTTGTGCAGTGGCAACGGGTAGGCCAGAACCTATCGACTGGAACGAGCCGCAACGTGTTGCAGAAGCTATTCACCTCATGAAAGTTAAACATGCGGTAATTACCAGTGTAGACAGGGATGAAGTAAAAGATGGCGGCTCCATTATTTGGTATAATACCATTGAAGCAGTAAAAGGATTAAACCCTACTACAACATTAGAAACACTGATCCCGGATTTTCAAGGTAAGGAAGAACAGATTAACCGAATTATCATGGCAGCACCTGAAGTGGTTAGTCATAATATGGAAACCTGCGAGAGACTCACCAAACAAGTTCGTGTACAAGCCAAATACAGAAGAAGTTTAGAAGTACTAAACATATTGAAGAAAGGAGGTATGCGCACCAAAACCGGCATGATGCTGGGATTGGGTGAAACCAAAGAAGAAATCATCGCCACCATGCATGATCTGGTGTCTGTTGGAACAGATGTTATTACATTAGGTCAATACCTTCAACCTACTAAAAAACATTTGCCCGTACAAAGATTTGTTCACCCCGATGAATTTGCCGAATTACGCGAAATAGGCTACAGCATTGGTTTTGACTATGTAGAAAGTGGCCCTTTGGTTCGTTCTTCTTACCATAGTGAAAAGCATGTGATACCCGGATTTGGCAGGAACAAATGGGAGGCTGAAAAAGCAAATCAAACAGTATAATTTTTATACTCAATCTTTAGTAAAAACTTACAAGTGTCGGTACCAGCAAGCTTTACCTGAATTAGTTGATAAGAAATCTTTGCCAGCATTATATGTATAAAAAATACCTGGTCAGTTTCAGCACATTATTTTCTTTCATTTTTTCTTTTGCACAGCAAGAATGGAAAAATGTAGATTCCCTTTATCAGCCTTTGCCTAAAGGCATGCACGTATACGTTTCCCAAACCAATTTGGACGGAAAGCCTAATAAGGCATTTTATGTAAGTGCTGAATTGAAAGAAAGATCAGTAGCCTTTACAGCAGAAGTGGGCAATGGTAAAAGATATACACCTACACAATATTATGAACAGGAGCAACACCCTGTGGTGGTGATGAATACCACTTTTTTCGAGTTTAAAAATAACAGCAATCTTAATGTAGTGATCAAAGAAGGTCAATTAGAAGCTTATCAGGTACATACCATTGCAGGCAGGGGAAAAGATACCTTCACTTATCGGCATCCATTGGGAAGTGCCATAGGTATTACTGCTAAACGAAAAGCTGATATCGCCTGGGTATATTCAGATTCTGCTGAAGCATTTGCTTTTGCCAGTCAGAAAATAATTCCTGCTTTCAAAGATTCTATTGCTCATCCTTCTATTCAATTATTCAAAGAAAAAGGAAAATTCAAGAAATGGAAAATGGAAACAGCCGTTGGTGGCGGTCCAGTGCTGGTTCAAAATGGCGACATACAAATAACCAATAATGAAGAGTTAAAATTTGCAGGTAAAGCCATTAACGACAAGCATCCAAGAACTGCTATTGGATATACGGCTGATGGTAGATTGATTCTGATGGCTATTGAAGGAAGGTTTCCTGGAAAAGCAGAAGGTGCCACCCTTGTACAAGAAGCACAGATGCTGAAAGAATTGGGCTGCATAGAAGCCATGAATCTTGACGGAGGTGGAAGCAGCTGTTTACTGATCAATGGCAAACAAACCATTACACCATCAGATAAAGAAGGGCAAAGACCGGTTCCGGCTGTTTTTTTGATCAAACAATTACTTCAGGTCCCACACTAAAGCACTTGCCCCAAGAATAGCGGCATCAGACTCTTTCAGATGGCTTACCAATATCTTTACCTTATTCTGGAATACCTGAATCAAATTGGCTTCCATATGTTCACGGGTAGGTTTCAGTATCAAGTCGCCTGCTTTGGTGAGTCCGCCAAATAATACAATTGCTTCCGGACTGGAAAACATCACAAAATTGGCTAGTGCCATTCCCAGTATTTTGCCGGTATATTCAAATATTTCTTTGGCCAATGCATCGCCCTGAATGGCAGCATCGTACACTTTTTTGGAATCCATTTCTGCACTTGGTATGCTTCTTAGTAGACTAGGTGTATCGCTATTTGCCAGGAGATCCAGTGCAGTTAATTTAACACCTGTTGCTGAAGCATAACTTTCTAAAGAACCTTTTTTTCCAGTGCCGTCGTGCATTCTACCATCCGGAATAATGATGGTATGTCCCAATTCGCCAGCAAAGCCATCATGTCCATAAATTAATTTACCATTGGCAACAATACCGCTACCAACTCCGGTACCTAAAGTGATCATGATAAAATCATTCATGCCTTTAGCCGCGCCATACATCATTTCACCTAAAGCGGCAGCATTGGCATCGTTGGTTAGAACAACAGGTAGTTTAAATTTATCTTCTACTAATTTGGCAAGCGGCAATATGCCTTTCCAAGGTAGGTTAGGGGCATATTCTACAGTACCTGTATAATAATTTCCATTAGGTGCACCCAAGCCAATGCCTTTCATTCTGCCTACACCACCTGCTTTTTCTATTAATGGTGAAACATTGTTATAGAGGTCGTCAATAAAGTCTTCCAGTTCCTTATGTGTTCTGGTTGACATCTCACTGGAAAAAAGCAGGTTACCTAAACGGTCAACAATACCGAACTTGGTTCCTGTACCACCAATATCAATTCCAACTGCCAGTTGTTCTAACCCTGATTTTGCCTGAGCCATCTTACTTGTATTTTTTGTAAAGCGAATGTATATTAATGCCCCCCACTGGTTTTGATATCATAATCAATTCCCTGCGATTTTAAAATGGATTTTGATTTGATAGCATAAAATGCCAGGTAGGCAAAACACAATACACCCACGATATAACTGTTCTGAATACCCAGAATATTATCTTCCGCTACAATACCCTGCACAACACTGATCACGCCACCTCCCATGATCATCATGATAAGCAGACTACTTCCCTGGTTGGTATGTTTACCCAAACCTGCAATGGCCAAAGTAAATATACAAGGCCATAAAGTACTACAAAATAAACCTACGCTGATAAAGGCATAAACGCTTGTCATACCTGTAGTAAGCATACCTATTATTAAAGCAGCTACGCCTAGTGAGGAGAATATTAGCAGCATTCTTGCAGGATTTCCTTTACTAAGAATATCACCTATGATCATCGTAATGATTACAAAACCATAAACATAAAATGAGCTGATATCATGTTGTGCAATGGCATTCACTCCCAGAAAAACACCGAATGCGAGATAAGGCATGAGGAAATTCAGGATTTTTTTAGCACCTGCACTCACATCAAAAGCACCTACGGCACCTGTCCATCTGCCCATCATCAAACTTGCCCAATACAAGGAAATATAAGGAGCTACCTGATTAGTTGGCATGTTTAAGTGCTGCTGCATATATTCCGGTAAGTTACTGGCAGTTGCCACTTCCACGCCTACATACACAAAAATACCAATCATACCCAAAACCAATTGTGGGTAGTGAAATACAGATGATTTATGCAATACTTTGCTGTCTTCCGTTGCCTCACTATCTGCAACCTTATCCAGATCAATTTTATTGGGAATACTGGAAAATTTAAAAAATAGGGCAACCACTAAAAATGCCAATCCCAATACCAGGTAGGGTGTTTTCACACTTTCAATACTAGCTTCTGTAGAACCCGAAGCAACACTTCCGAAGATGGCAAAACTTACCAATAAAGGTCCGATGGTTGTACCAAAATTATTGATACCACCGGCCATATTCAATCTTTGTGAACCGGTTTTAGGATCGCCAATCACAATAGCCAGTGGGTTTGCGGCTATTTGTTGTAAGGAAAATCCCAGTCCAACAATGAACAATCCGGTGATCATTAAAGTAAATGACTGGTTATTGGCTGCAGGATAAAATAGTAAAGTACCTATAGCAGAAATGATCAAACCTATGGCAATACCATTTTTATAACCGATCTTATTAAGCAAGTCATCACCGATTACTTTAGATATAGCGAAATAAATGAGGGAACCTACTGTGTAGGCAACATAAAAAGCGAATGAAACTAATTGACTTTGCGCTTGAGATAAATCAAAGGCTTTTTTAAATACCGGGATCAGTATATCATTTGAAGCAGCAACAAATCCCCAGAAAAAGAATACGGAAATAAGGGTGCCGAATTGTGTCCAGTTAGTTTTTTGATTCATAACAATCGTTAATAGGTTAGCATTTAATGGCATCCTAAAGTAAGTACATTTTACATTTTTAAAAATTTTAAATCTTTAGACAGTTATTCATTAAATTCATGCGGTAAATTTGCTTGTACAAAATTAACCTGTTTAAAAGATGGAGATTATCCATGTAAGTGCTGAATGTTATCCTGTAGCAAAGGCAGGTGGGCTGGGAGATGTAGTGGGTGCTTTACCCAAATACCAGGTTAAAGCCGGTCATTTTGCCAAAGTGGTGATGCCCATGTACCGTACCAAATTTTTATACGATAATGAATGGACAGTAGATTTTAAGGGCTCAGCCAATTTGGGCAACTGGTTTTTTGAGTATACAGTCATTAAAGAACCCACCAATAAACTTGGTTTTGACCTATTTCTGATCGATATCAATGGCTTACTGGATAGGCAAAAAGTTTACGGTTACGACGATGATACCGAAAGATTTACCGCATTTCAGATTGCCGTTGTAAACTGGATGAGTAATTGGGAGCATCATCCCGATATTGTTCATTGTCATGACCACCATACCGGACTCATCCCATTTATGATGCAGTACTGTTATGATTACCAGAAATTAAGCAAAATCCCCACAGTTTTTACCATTCATAATGCACAATACCAAGGTCAGATGGGTTGGGATAAAAGCCGCTATATACCCAGGTGGGATCTATGGAAAAGAGGCATGATGGATTGGGCGGAAGCCATTAACCCGCTTGCGTCTGCTGTTAAATGTGCTGGTAGGGTAACAACAGTGAGTATGAGTTATATGGGTGAATTACGATTCCAGTCCAATGGCCTCGAAAAATTATTCGACCTGGAAGCCGGTAAATGCAGTGGCATATTAAATGGAATTGACAATGAAGTTTGGAATCCTGAAAATGATAAATATTTAACGGATCACTTTTCCGTAAAAACAGTGTCAGCCGGCAAGAAAAAAAATAAAAACGCCCTTTGTAAACAGTTTGGCCTGGACCCTGAAAAGCCATTATTTGTTTTTATAGGCAGACTGGTAGGTGAGAAGGCGGCTGAAATTCTTCCAGGAGCCATTCAGGCAGCCATTCACCAAACGAATGGGAGTGCTTGTTTTTTGGTGCTGGGTAGTGGCGATACTGCAGTAGAATGGGCGTTTCAACAAATGGTAGAACCCTATAAAGGTTTGTTCAATACGGTAATTGGATATGATGAAACACTGAGCCATAAAATGTATGCTGGTGCTGATTTTCTTTTAATGCCCAGTAGGGTAGAACCCTGCGGTTTGAATCAGATGTATGCTATGCGTTATGGAACAGTTCCGATAGTAAGAAGCACGGGTGGTTTGCAAGACACGGTTATGGATATGGGAGATCCTGGTGGTTTTGGTATTAGGTTTAACCATGCTTCAGTGGATGATTTGGTTTATTCCATTGGCAGAGCTGTAGCAGTTTACCAGGATACCAGCCATATGCTTACCATGCGCAAAACAATGATGCAGATAGACCATAGCTGGGAAAGTACCGTTGATCAATACACAGCATTATACCAAAGCTTACAATAAGACCTTGCATTGAAATAATTCATTGCAAAAAATGATAAACAAAAATTGCCCTATGATAAGTATATCAAATTCCGTTGTTGCCGTTATCCTTGGAGGTGGTGCAGGAAGCAGGTTGTATCCACTTACTGCCAGTAGGTCAAAGCCTGCTGTTCCTATCGCTGGTAAATACCGTTTGGTGGATATTCCCATCAGCAACTGTATCAACAGTCATATTAACCGCATGTTTGTGCTTACGCAGTTTAATTCTGCTTCCCTCAATAAACATATCAAAAACACCTATCATTTCAGTGCCTTTAGTACTGGATTTGTAGACATATTGGCTGCTGAACAAACCCCTGATAATTCAGGCTGGTTTCAGGGAACGGCTGATGCGGTAAGGCAATCAATGCGACATATTTCCAATTTTGAATATGAATATATTCTCATCCTCAGTGGCGACCAGTTATACCAGATGGATTTTAGTGAAATGATGGACGCACATATTGCAGGCGGGGCAGATATCAGTATTGCCACAATTCCTGTTGACGATAGAGATGCTCCGGAATTTGGCATTCTTAAAACAGATGAAAACAGTTATATCACTTCTTTCATAGAAAAACCCAAAAAAGAATTATTGCCAGAATGGACTAGCGACACGGGTTCTGAAATGCAAAAAGATGGTAGAAATTACCTGGCATCAATGGGAATTTACATTTTCAGTAAACAGGTATTGGCTGATTTATTGAATACTGCCCATCCATCTGCTACTGATTTTGGTAAAGAGATCATCCCTGATTCTATTGCACATTACAAAGTAAGCAGCTTTCAGTATGATGGCTATTGGACTGATATCGGAAATATCTACTCATTTTATGAAGCCAATCTGGCGCTTACCCAGGAAATACCACCTTTCAATCTGTTTGATAACAATAAAACAGTTTACAGTCGCGCCCGCATGCTACCTCCTGCTAAAATAAGTGGCACCACACTAGAAAGAACAATCATTGCAGAAGGTTCCATCATCCATGCAAGCAGAATAGAGCAAAGTGTGGTGGGTATTCGTGCAAGAATTGGTCACGGAACTACCATAGTGTCTTCTTATATTATGGGTAATGATTATTATGAAACCATTGAAGAAATGGAACAAAATAAAATCAACGGCAAGCCAAAGATTGGGATTGGTGAAAGGTGTTATATTAAAGATGCTATCATAGATAAGAATTGTAGAATTGGCAATGATGTAAGGATCAATGGAGGCAAACACCTGGCCAATACAGACCATGCATTGTATACGGTTAAGGATGGTATTGTGGTGGTAAAAAAGACCGCTATTTTACCTGATGGGTTTGTGATATAGCCGATAGCTTTGGTTAAAATAGTTTGTTCCAAACTAATTCCTAAAACATCCCTAGTGGATGTTTTTTTATTGTATTTTAGAGTACGTGTAAAATTTACATGATACTACTTTAAACGATTGCTATGTCAACTTCCTACTCAGGTACAAAACCCCGCTTGGGCTTCTGGCAAATTTGGAATATGTGTTTTGGTTTTTTTGGTATCCAGTTTGGCTGGAGTTTGCAGATGGGTAATATGAGTGCTATCTATGAATACCTGGGTGCTTCACCAGAACAGATTCCCGGTTTGTGGTTAGCTGCTCCTATGACAGGCTTAATTGTTCAACCCATTATTGGTTATATGAGCGATCGTACCTGGCATCCTAAACTGGGCCGTAGAAGACCTTATTTTTTGATCGGGGCAATTTTAAGTTCGCTAGCCTTATTCGTTATGCCCAATGCCTCTGCTATCTGGATGGCTGCTGGTACTTTGTGGATCCTGGATTCCTGTATCAATATCAGTATGGAACCCTTCCGCGCATTTGTTGCCGATAACCTGGATGAAAAGCAAAGGTCGTATGGATTTGCCATGCAGAGTATGTTTATCGGACTTGCTTCATTTGTAGCTGGCTATCTACCGCAAAAATTAGTAGAATGGTTTGGTGTTTCAAGAGATAAAGCGGGTGGAGCCATACCGCAGAATATTATGCTGTCATTTTATATTGGTGGCGCCGTATTTCTGATCTCTGTATTGTACACCGTTTTTAAAAGCAAGGAATACCCACCTTCTGATCCTGACTGGAAATCAAAATTAAATGCTTCCAATAAGGGTTTCATGGGTGGTGTGAAAGAAATTTATCAGTCCATCAAAGAAATGCCGGTGCAGATGAAAAGACTGGCATTGGTTAATTTTCTTACATGGCCAGGGCTTTTCCTCATGTGGTTTTATTACAGTACGGGTGTTGCGACAGATATCTTTGGAGGCGATCCTGTTGGTAATAGTGATGTGTATACAAAAGGACTGGAATATGCCAATACAACTTCTGCTATTCTTAATCTGGTAACATTTGCTTTCTCATTTAGTTTGCCATTCCTGGTTAGTAAACTAGGTAAAAAATATACCCATACTGTCTGTTTATTAATAGGTGGTATCGGTTTAATTATGGTAAACCATATTGAACAAGCTTCATTATTATATGTTGCAATGGGTATGGTAGGGATAGCCTGGGCTTCTGTATTGTCTATGCCTTATTCCATGCTAGCAGGCTGTTTGCCCGAAAATAAAATTGGGATCTATATGGGGATCTTTAATTTCTTCATTGTATTACCTGAAATTATTGCGTCTTTGTTTTTTGGTAAGATCATGGAAAATGTATTGCATAACGACAGGCTGCTGGCAGTTCAAATAGGGGGCTGTTTACTCTGTTTAGCAGCGATAGCCTGTGCCGTTATTGTAAAAGAAAATAAAACAACTGAATCTATATGAAAAAGAGTTTAATCCTTGCCCTTGTTTGCATGTTAATGTACGGGCAAAGCATTGCACAGTATGCAAAACTTTATCCATCGGGATGGTTTGTAAATATGAAATGGAATAAGGTGCAAATTTTAGTACAGGGCGACTATGAAGGGTTTAAAAATGAAAAAGTATCCCTGAAATATCCCGGTATTACGCTGGATAAAGTAAGCAGTTTTGAAAATGGAAAATTTATTGCTTTAGATATCACTATTAATGCATCAGCAAAGCCTGGTGATGTGATGATAGAGTTTAAAGATGGTAATAAAATGCATGCCGTTAAATGGCCCTTACAAGCAAGAAGAAGCGGAAAGGGAACTTCTTTTGCGCAAGGCGTAAATTCATCTGACTTTATTTATTTTCTCATGCCCGACAGGTTTAGCAATGGTGATCCATCCAATGATAAGGTTGTAGGCATGCGCGACCAAACTTTAAACCGCGATTCAATTTATCACCGCCATGGTGGTGATATGCAAGGTGTGATCAATCACCTAGATTACCTGCAAAGCCTTGGTGCTACTACCTTATGGATGACACCGGTTATTGAAAATGACATGCCTAACAGAACAGAACATGGTTATGCATTCACTAACCATTATGCTATTGAACCCAGATTTGGTGGTCCGGAAGCTTACAAAAAACTAAGTGATGCCTTACATGCAAAAGGGATGAAACTAATTCAGGATGCCGTTTATAACCATGTGGGCAGTTATCATTTTATGATGAAAGACCCTCCTTCAAAAGACTGGCTGCACCAATGGCCTTCTTTTACACAAACCAGTTACAAGGACCAGCCAACATTTGATCCTTACGCAACAAAATCGGATGCTAAACGAACGGTTGATGGATGGTTCACCAGAGAAATGCCCGACCTGAATCATCAGAACCCATACGTTGCTAATTTTCTGATCCAACATGCATTGTGGACAGTAGAATCTTTTGGTGTAGATGGTTGGAGAATAGATACCTATTTGTATAACGACCTTCCCTTCATGAACAGATGCAATAAAGCGCTTACTGATGAATACCCTAAAATGACTTTATTCGGAGAAAACTGGGTGCATGGGGTGATCAACCAGGCTTTTTATGTTGAGAATAATTTACAGATTCCTTTCAAAAGTAATTTGCAGGGTGCCATCGACTTTCAATTATTATTATATGGCATACAACCAGCATTGAATCAGGAATTTGGCTGGACAGAAGGCGTGAATAAACTTTATAATACTTTGAGTAATGATTTTATTTATAAAGATCCTACTAGGAATTTGATCTTTTTGGATAACCACGACATGACAAGATTTTTTAGTACCGTAAATGAAGATGTTGCCAAACAAAAAATGGGCATTGCCTGGTTGCTTACCTGCAGAGGTATACCGCAAATGTATTATGGCACAGAAGTGATCATGAAAGGGGTAAGCAATCCGGATGGCTGGGTAAGACTTGATTTTCCGGGTGGTTGGACGGGCGATAAGAAAAATGCATTTACAGGCGAAGGTTTAACAGCATCTGAAACAGAGGTACAACAATATACCAAGGCCCTTGGAACTTTTAGGAAAAGCTCTTCTGCATTAAAAACAGGTAAGCTTATGCAATACTTACCTGTAGATGGATTGTATGTATATTTCCGTTATGATGATAATCAAACAGTGATGTGTGTAATGAATACATCCGGCAAAGAAAAACAGGTTTCCTTGGGAGATTATGCTGAAAGAACCAGTGGATTCAACAAAGGGAAAAATGTAGCCGATAAAAAAGAGGTGGCTAACAAGTTTACGATTTCTGCTAAAGAGATGATGGTGATTGAATTATTAAAATAAGTTGGCAACAATTATCAATATTCACTTTTGATAAAGCATTATAATTTGAAATAGCAAAATCAGCTATAACATCATACCACAAAGGGTTTCAATTTTTTTAATTGAAACCCTTTGTGTTTTCTGCAAAACAAAAAAATAGTGAGATAAAATGTTTAATGCAGTATCCTTTAGCAGATAATTTCAAGTGCAATAATAACGAACAGTTATAAGGATGCATTGTGAATGGAAGTATTCTTAAGCCAACTTATAAAGAAACAATCCAAAGCCTTTTTTCAGCTTCTTTGCCCCAGTCTTTCATTCCTTTTTTTAATTCTGTATTCAATTGTACCCAATTTACTTTTTTTCCTTTTTGTGTTGGGTTCAACTGTGCAACAGTGGGTTCAACCAATTCTAATTTTGTGGCAAACCAGGTTGTGTACAATCTAGGTATGGCCATGCCCAGTATCAAACCCGGTAATCCTCCAAAGCTTTCTGGTCCGCTGCTTACAGGTATTTGGTCTGTATAAAAAGCAACTACATAAACCGAATCGCAAATTTTGGTTACCGCTTTTCTGCATTCAAAACCGGCTATATCTCTTGTCTCATCTGTAATCCGCCATTCAAACTTTTTTAAACTATCATTGATGAGGTAGGTATTTTCAAAAAATTCTCTTTGGGTGGATAAACTGTTTTTTGAAAAGTCCTGCACTACCGCATCGGTTTCCGTTGGCTTTGAGCCCCACATGAGGTATTTGTTATCTGAATTTTCTTTGGCCAACTTAAAAACCGATTTACTATCATCAAACCTGAGTTCATAGATATCCGAAACAATTTTGGGGTACACTTTCATCATTTCCTTATACCACATATTGTCTTCGCCTTCTTCTTCTAAAGGTTTGAACTGGTTGATTTTCTTTTCATATTCCACACGACCCTTCTTTATAAATTGTGTTTGTGCATGCACAAGCATTGTTAGTAATAACATGCAGGAGAACAGTAGTGTTTTTATTTTAGAAGCCATTATTGGTAGGTTTTCCGTTTTTAGTAAAATTATAGATCAATGAAACCAACACATAACGTTTGATGGTTTCTGTAGTTGTTTCAGAAATAAAATTGCTGTTGACGCTTCTGTTAATACCCATATTTTGATTGAAGAGGTCATTCACCATCAATTTCATTTCCCATTTATCGTCTTTGGTAAGTGTTTTGCGTACTGAAGGACTGAAAATATACACGTCCTGCTGATTAGCAAATACATCTGTTTTCTGATAAAGAGTTGCTTGTAAACCTAGATCTACATAAGTTTTTATTTTCTTAAACTTAAATTGAATATTAGAGTACAATCCATATTGCCAGTAATTCGTTTCAACATCCGGACGTATAGAGGAAACAGAATTATTATAAGTAGCATTCGCATTCATCCAAAGGTTGATCCATTTGTCACCCCAGTATCCTGCATACATGAATATGTTGAGCGTTTTGTTATCGGTTGTATTTTTAATGCCGTTAATCATATTTACATTTCGGCTTTTACCCGGACCAACATTTAAACTCACATTGAATGAAGGGAATAGATCAAATCCATAACCGGCATCAATACTATAATTAAAGTTGCCTGAAACATTGATTGCCTGGTTAATTCTTCTGCCAATACTATCCACCAAACTTGCATTGGTAATGGCATTGTCTGTTGATGAATACCTTGCTGAAAATGAAATACTCCTGCTTTTTAAAACCTTGTAATCAGAAGCCCTGAAACTGAAACTATGAGTAAAAGCTTGTTTCAGATTGGGATTGCCTACTACAATATTCAAAGGGTCGATATTGTCTATAATGGGTTGAATTTGTTGCAGAGATGGGTTTCTGGTATTGCCCACATAGTTGAAATTCACTCGCCTTTGCTGTTTAGGCGTATAGTTAAAAGTAACCTGCGGGATAAAATTATTGAAGGTTACTTCTCTGTCAGTATTTTTCCTAACATCATTTAAATGATAGGTTGATGTACCTACTCCAGATCCTACGGCAAAATTGAATTTCTTTACATTATACCGTACATTAAAACTTCCCAAATGCCCAACTGTATTGTATATAAAATGATTACTCAGCGTATCGGAAAGGTTTTCGTATTTACCAGAACCATTCTTCGTATAGGTATTTCTTTCTGCATCGTTTCTGTTCAAGTTTAATTTATAATTCAGTACCAATGCTGTATTCTTCCATAAAGGTTCTGTGTATGTTACCATGGAATTGATAGTAGAAGTGGCTTGTTTGTTTACTTTTAACTGATCAATATTATCAGTTCTTACAAGCGTGCCGTTTTTGTCATAAAATGTATTGAGGGCCTGAAGAAGAATGGTCTCATTAACATTATTGAAATTGAGATCTGTATTGATAGAAATGGTTCTTCCTTTTTTCACAAATTTTTTGCGCCAGAAAATATTATTGTTCAGTGAATTGTTTTCACTGCTATTGGAGGTTGACCTGTCGCTTTCATTGATGATCTTATTGTCTTCACTGATAGACTGTCCCAGGTAATTGGATTTGCTCAATCCTTTGATGGTAGAGCCTTTCACCGTTAGTTTTAAAGAACTGGAAGAATCGATCTGCCATTCATACATACTGGAAAGCTTATGCCTTGTTTTTTCTGAAGCCTGGTATTCTGATGTATTGCTGTAAAATGTGGTGTCTGGTAAAATACTTTGTGTTTTACTTAGTGTATTACCAGTAACTTCCAGGTTATTGTATTGATAAGTATTATTGTTGTTGTGCTTGTCCTTATTCCATTTATTACTAAAATGTAAACCTGCAGTGGTAGATTTTGGAAATCCACGACCCCAGCTAAAATCATCTCCACTGGAATACATCATGATACCACCATCGTCAGAGATCTCAGTAGTCATATTACCATCACCTGCATAGTTTCTGTTTTCATCCCAGTTCAGTGATTCGTATTTTGTATTATCGGTAGTAGCATACCCTGAAATCTTCCGCTTTCCTTTAAAGGCATTTACCATTAATTTGCCATATCCATACCTGTCAAAATCAGTACCACCTTCAACTTTACCGAAATAGCCTTTTTTCTTATCCTCTTTTAACTGGATGTTTAGCGTCTTCATTTTCTGACCATCATCAATGCCACTAAACACAGCCTGATCTGATTTTTTATCAAAAGCCTGTATTTTATCAACCGCATCTGCCCGCAAATTCTTGGTAACAACAGCTGGGTCGTCGCTAAAAAATTCTTCTCCATCAACCAATACCTTTTGTACTTTTTCTCCCTGAGCTGTAATCTCACCCTTGCTATTCACCTGAATACCGGGCATTTTTCTCAATAGTTCTTGCACATCCGCATTTGCTTCTACATGAAAGCTATCTGCCCGATACTCTGTTGTATCACCTTTAACCCTGATGGCACTAATTCTTTGCTTCACAATTACTTCCTGCAACAGATTTGCTTTGGTAATCAAAGGCAACATGCCAAAAGATTTTTCTTTGTTTTCTTCCAAACTTATTTTTTCAACATAATCCGCATAGGATGGATACGAAACCAAAAGAATATAATTACCTGCCTGCAGGTTTTTTAATTCAAAATTTCCCTGATTATCTGTTCTGGTAAATTTTATTAAAACGGAATCTTTCTGTTTTAGCACAGAAATAACAGCATTATGGAGGTTTTGCTTGTTCAAAGTATCAGTTATGGTACCTTTTATGGAACTCTTCTGTGCAAAAGCAGCAGGTATCAGCAAACAGCTAAGTAGAAAGGAAAAAAGCAGTTGTTTAGTCATTCTTTGGTTATGATAGGGGTTAGATGCAATTCCGCATAAAATCCATAAATTGTATTGCAAGAACTAATTAATTAGTTATAATCAAATGTTAAATGTGTTAATTGGTAAAATCATATCCCACTAATTCTATGGATCATACCTTATCAAATCAAGCGTTTCCCCCTAAATCCAACATACCAACAGGAGATGGGCAATCGAAAAAAGTTGGAAAATCGCCACAAAAAAAATACGAGGAGATCCATTTTGTAAACAAGGACCAAGCTGTTTGGAATTATTCCTTATTCACGGATGATGATATTAAAAACTTTCAAAAAGGCACACATTATACTTTGTATAAGCTTTTTGGAAACAAACAATTGGAACTGCTGGATACCCAAGGAACCTATTTTGCTGTATGGGCTCCCAATGCCACTTTTGTTTCTGTTGTAGGTTATTTCAATGAATGGAATAAAACCGCGCATCCATTAAAAGTTCGGTTAGATAATTCTGGTATCTGGGAAGGATTTATTCCTGGTATTGCAGCAGGCGAAGCATATAAATACCATATACATGGTTTTAAAGGTATCAAATTAGATAAGGGTGATCCCTTTGCAAATTATTGGGAAAAAAGACCTTTTACGGCATCTATCACCTGGCAAACAAATTATGAGTGGAAGGATGAAGAATGGATGAAGCATAGGAAAAAACACAATGCGCTTACATCACCCTATTCTGTGTATGAAGTTCACCTAGCCAGTTGGATGAGGCCAGACAAGCATGATGAAGAAGTGTACAATACCTATCAGCAAATAACTGAAAGATTGGTGCCCTATGTAAAAGAAATGGGTTTTACGCACGTAGAATTCATGCCTGTTATGGAACACCCTTTTGATGGAAGTTGGGGCTACCAGGGAACCGGTTATTTTGCACCTACTTCCCGTTTTGGCAATCCACAGGATTATGCTGCGATGGTTGATGCTTTTCACCAGGCTGGTATTGGTGTGATCCTTGATTGGGTTCCTTCCCATTTTCCTTATGATGCACATGGACTCTTCATGTTCGATGGTACCCATACCTATGAATATGCTGATATGCGCAAAGGCTATCACCCCGATTGGAACTCCTATATCTTCAATTATAAAAGAGGAGAAGTAAAATCCTTTCTCATCAGTAGTGCTCGTTTTTGGTGCGATCAATTTCATACGGATGGTATTAGGGTTGATGCAGTTAGCTCAATGCTAAGACTTGATTATAGCAGAAACGCCAGTCAATGGGAACCCAATGAATACGGTGGAAATGGTAACCTGGAAGCCATTGCCTTTATCAAAGATTTGAACGAAACATTGTACCGTGATTTCCCGGATATACAAACCATTGCAGAAGAAGCAACGGATTGGCCCAAAGTAAGTAAGCCCACATTTGAGGATGGGCTTGGCTTTGGTATGAAATGGATGATGGGCTGGATGCATGATACCCTTGACTATTTTAAATTGGACCCAATCTTTCGCCAGTTTCAACAAGATAAATTCTCCTTCAGTATGATGTATTTCTACGATGAGAATTTCATGTTACCGCTTAGTCATGATGAAGTGGTACATGGCAAAAGTCCCATGCTCTATAAAATGCCGGGAGATGAATGGCAGAAATTTGCCAACCTCCGTATTCTGTATACCTATATGTTCACACATCCGGGTGCTAAATTATTATTCATGGGGGATGAATTTGGTTCAACCAATGAATGGAATTATAAAAGTGAACTACAATGGGAATTACTGGCATTTCCACCACATGCCGGAATTAAAAATTGTGTTAAGAAACTGAATGAACTATATAGAACTGAACCTGCTTTATACGAAAAACAATTTGAGCCCGGTGGCTTTGAATGGGTTGACCTGAATCACCGCAGCGAGTCTGTACTTGTTTATGCAAGAAAGGGTAAAAAGGACAAGGATATGGTACTCATCATCTTAAATGTAACGCCCGTGGTGCGAATGGATTGGGAAATTTATGTTCATGGAAAAGGTAAGTGGGAGGAGATTTTTAACAGCAATAATGCCGAATTCTATGGCACAGGTGATGTTTACAATCCTGCCATCAAATCCGAACTGGTTGATAAACCTTCTAAATGTTATAAACTCACCCTGAATTTGCCTGCACTGGGTGCCATTGTATTAAAATAAGGGTTAGGTGTAACTTTTTTTGCAGCCAATCGTTTCATGTAAAAAAGAACGATGAAAAAGATAGGTAAATTATGGTTAGTCATGGTTTTGGCATTCAATACCATGCATGCGCAGGATGTAGTTTATGATGAAAATGTACAGAAAAGGAATATTAGTTCCTTTCATGCATTGGAAACATCCGCAGGAATTGAAGTATTGATCAGCAAAGGAGATAAAGCAGAATTGGCCGTAGCTGTTGGCGACAAGGGTTATTTGAATGATGTAGTAACCGAAGTTGAAAATGGCGTTTTGAAGATCAGCCGTAAAAGTGATTGGAAATTCTGGAACCAATGGAAAAACTGGCGTGTAAAAGTTTATGTGTCATTCACAGAACTGAATGAAATTAAAGCTAGCAGTGGTGCCGTTGTAAAAGGTAATGATCTCAGTTTAGAGAAACTAAAAGTAAGAATGAGTAGTGGTGGTACGATGAATTTAACTGGCACAGTTCAAAATATTGATATTGATGTGAGCAGTGGTGCACAATTCAGGGGTTATTCTTTGCGGGCAACCAATTGCAAGGCTGAAGCAAGTAGTGGGGGAGGTATTCAGATCACCATCAACAAAGAAATTAATGCCGAAGCCAGTAGTGGTGGCTTTATTAATTATAAAGGTGAAGCACTTATCCGTGATATTAATGTGAGCAGTGGCGGATCAGTTAAAAAGCAAAATTAATTTTTAAATAAAAATAAATGTGCTACCCATATGCAAGTATGGGTAGCATTTTTTATAATAATGCAATCCTTTGCATACGCTTGCTATCCCCATCTTATCCACCTTTTTTTCTCGTTAACAATTACCTAACAAGCGTTTTCCGCTTTTTAATAGTCTTATATACGTAATTGCTCACGTAAACCCAAGTATATGAAAACGACATCGTATGAATTACTGGTAAATGCGGCCGGACAATTGATGCAACAACATGCATTTGATCATCTCTCTGATGAGAAATTATCTCGGATGCATAGCTGTATCAGACAAATTGGTAAACCCGGTTTATCAACTGGCATCGCAGATCTTGAAACGGAGTTATTAAGTTTATGCAGTGAAGCAAATCTGTATGTAGAAACAGCAACCACCCAATCATTGCATCAATGGTATGCAGCAATGAGTTGCTTTGGGATGATGGCTGCTACACAACCTGCTTCCCTGGTTGAAGAGGCAGAATAATCCGGAAGCAGCTTCCTTTGCCCTGTTCACTCCATTTCACAAAGAGCTTTCCTTTGTGGTACTGCTCAATTATCCTTTTACTCAAAGAAAGGCCGAGACCCCAACCTCTTTTTTTAGTTGTAAATCCAGGTTTGAATACTTTATTAAAATGTGTTTTGGCAATTCCCTTTCCGGTATCTGTAACATCTATCATCAAAAAATCATCCGAAACAAATGCTTTGATTTGAATTTTTCCATTGCCTTCAATCGCATCCATTGCGTTCTTGATCAGGTTCTCTAAAACCCAATCGAATAAAGGCGGCGATAACATGGTTTGAATATTTTTTATGGCCTCCTCATCAAATGAAAAGCTAACATGACCACCGGCTCTTTTTTTCATATAATCCAGCATAAACTGAATTTGCAATGCCGGATATTTCATTTCAAGTTGTGGCTCACTGCCTATCTTCCCAAAACGGTCTGTGATCAATAATAGCCTGTTAACATCTTTCGCTATTTCGGGCAATATTTCGCGGTTAACTTCTTGTTCTTTTAATATTTCTAACCATCCTTCTAAACTGGAAACCGGTGTACCCAGCTGGTGTGCTGTTTCTTTGGCCATAGATGCCCATAATTGATTTTGGGCGCTGCGGTAAGAGGTTTGAAGCGCCATGATGGCTATGGTGATAAATAATGCAACAATGATCAGTTGCACTATCGGATACCATTTTACTTCTTTCAACAAATCACTTTCTCCGTAATAATATTGATTGGCAGTGTAGGGACTTTCTTTTAAAACCACTACTATCGGATCGTGGCGGTACCTTTTAAATTCAGCTAATTTTCTTTTCAGGTAGCCCGGGTCTTTTCGGGCACTAACAGAATCAAGATTTAAATAATTGCCACTTATACTATCAAGTTCATTTGTTTCAATAATGGGGATCTGGTTGTTTTCGGTAGAAATTTTTGTTGCCAAATTGATGCTGGCACTGTCTGATGAATTCAGAATGGTTCTTTGTGCTTCAACCCATGCTTCTACGTTTTTTCTTTCCTCAATGGCAATTTTGCCAGCTACATATTGCGAATAGAAAATAGTACCACTAACCAGGATGATGGCAATACAGACCAATATTATTTTCCAATTAAGCCAATTAGGTAGTATCATGAAACCCTTTCTTAGATAGTTCTGTTCAAAAGGTAAATTTAAATGTTTATATCATCTAAGGGGAAATGTTACGACAACAATATAAATAAAGAGGCAGTAATGATTCCATTACTGCCTCAACAAATGCCTTAGGAGACGATCAACTAAATAAGCCGCCTTTCTTCAGGGTTTTAACACCCTGGCCTATTTTAAATCCGTTATGATAGATCTCTATGGTATAATTTCCTTCTTTGTAAGCTTCTTGTTGTCTCCAATCAAAGCTTACCGGTGTTGCCTTTCCTTGTTCATAATTCACACTAACCTTACTGGTATAGGCTTTTGTGCCTTCCTCACGGGTATTGAATTGACCGCCTTCAGATATTGCTTTACCATCAGGACCTGTAACAACCACATAAATATCTTTGCTACCTGTTGGGGTTATCCTGTTTTCATCCAGTTTAAAAGATATACGGATCAGGTTAGCCCTTTTTGCGGTTGAGGTTTCTTTTTCCTTGCCACTGCTACTTACTTTTAAAGCAGCTATACCGATATAGGAAGCATGAAGAGTACTGGCTACATCAACCTTATCTTCCAGTTGCTTTTTTTCTGATTTAGTGGTATTCAGGTTTTGCTCCAGGTTTTGTTTATCAGATGTCAGTTGTGTTTTTTCTGTAGTGAGTTGTTGATTAGCAGTATTTAATTGTTGATTTTCACCTTTCAGCTTATCTAATTCTGCAAATAGTCCATCAACCTTTCCGTTCAATTCACCGATCATCTTTTTGGCTTCTGCCAGTTCCGCATCAGATGCATTTTTCTTTTTCAGGATACTACCGATATTTCCTTTAAGCTTTTGAATGGCAGCACTTTTATCAGCCAGATCTCCTTGCAACTGAATATTGTTTTGTGTTAAGGAATCTGCTTTGGCAGCCACAACCATATATTCCTGCTGAATGGCATTCCTTGAGCTGTCTAAGGTGATGACCTTGGTTTGGTATTGGGTAATGGTTTCTTTGGTTTGGCTCTTATCATAAAAAATGTAAGCCCAGGTGCCTAATAGGGCAGCTATCAAAATGCCATATATTAGTTTGCGGTTATCTTTTTGTTGTGGGTTTTGGGCAGTATTGCCCCCATTTGCACTTTCATAATTGCTCATGTTGTTGATTTTTTATTTTTTGAAAATTATAACAAATTCATGGTATGGTTAACGAATTACTAGTACTCGATATTGAAACGGTTCCCCAGTCGCCGTCCTTTGCTGATATGGATTTGAGCTGGCAGGAACTATTTTGCGACAAGGTTGCCAAAACCGTGCCAGAAGGTATGGGCTGGGAAGAAATTTATCGGAAAAAAGCAGGAATTCTCGCAGAATTTGGCAAAATAGTCTGCATCTCCATTGCCTATTTTCAAAAAAATGCCAACCAATCATTATCCTTAAAAGTGAAAAGTATTTATGGCGAAGATGAGGTAGATATACTGCGTAGTTTTACGGAATTGTGTGATAAAATTTACCGGTTAAACAGAAATTTTCAGTTTGCCGGACACAATATCAAAGAATTTGATATACCCTATATCTGCAGAAGGCTATTAGTAAACAAAATGCCACTTCCAGCATATTTGCAATTGCATGATAAGAAACCCTGGGAAGTTAAAATGTTTGATACCCTTAACTGGTGGAAATTTGGCGATAATAAAAACTATATTTCCCTCCATTTATTAGCCAATGTGCTGGGGTTGCCCTCTTCCAAGTCAGATCTGGATGGCAGCAAAGTGCAGGATGTATATTACCAGGAAATGAATCTCCCCCGAATAGCCGCCTATTGCGAGCAGGACGTTATACTTACTGCCAATATTATCCTTAGATTTTTAGATAAGGAACCCTTAAACGATAGCAATATCTTGAGGAAAGGTCAGGAGACTGGAGTTTGAAGTCTGGAGTTAAGGGTTTTGGGTTTTGAATTTTGGATTTTGAGTTTGATGCCAATGTAATATGCTAGTGTCGTGTCTAGCATCCAATATCCAGTATCCAGCATCCCCCCAAACTCCAAACTCCAAACTCCAAACTCACTCCCTCTCTCCACATTTGTCAATATCAATTTTTCTCATTTCCCCTTTACTGCCACATCTTTGCACACATGTCGGCAGAAAAGATCATCGCAGATTGGAAAAAAAAGCAGTTCAAGCCTATTTATTGGCTGGAAGGGGAAGAGCCTTTTTTTATAGACCAGGTGGTAAATTATGCCGAACACCATATTCTCACTGAGGCAGAAGCAGGGTTTAACCTTACCATTTTTTATGGAAAAGATGCAGATTGGGCTTCCGTTGTGAATGCTTGTATGCGTTATCCCATGTTTGCAGAACGCCAGGTGGTCTTACTAAAAGAAGCCCAGCAAATGCGCGACCTGGAAAAACTGGAAAACTATATTGAGAACCCTTTGCCCTCTACCATTTTTGTGGTGAGCCATAAAGAGAAAAAAGTAGATGGTCGTGGAAAGCTGGCCAAATTATTAAAGCAAAAAGGAGAGGTACTCAGCACCAAAAAAATGTATGAGAACCAGGTTCCGGAATGGGCAGATAAAATGGTGCAGCAACATGGGTTAACCATCACACAAAAAGCATTGTTCTTATTGGTAGACCATATAGGCAACGATCTAAGTCGTATCCAAAATGAAATAGAGAAGTTGGCCGTTAACTTGGGTGCCAGAAAAAATATCAGTGAAGATGATATTGAAAATTTTATTGGTGTAAGTAAGGAGTTCAATGTGTTTGAATTGCAGGCGGCTATTGCACAAAAAAATCTTTCCAAAGCTATCCGGATCATTCAATATTTTGAAGCCAATCCTAAAGCAGGTCCCATACAAATGATATTACCTGCTTTGTATAATTTCTTCAGCAAGGTTTATATGGTGTATAGTGTGGGCAGCCAGGATGAGAAAACCATTGCATCGGCACTGGGTGTGAATCCTTATTTTGCCAAAGATTATTTGGGTGCAGCCCGTAAATACGATTTTCAGGGAGTTGAAAAAATATTGCTGCTCCTGCACCAATATAACCTTAGAGGTTTAGGGGTAAATGATGGTAACACTTCTGATGCAGGTTTAATGAAAGAGATGGCCGTGAAAATGATGTACTGATTTTATAAAAAAAATGCCTGCGCAATATCCCTGTCTTTTGCCAATTGCGTTTTTAATTCTTCCAATCCATTAAATTTTACTTCACCGCGCAAATATTGGTGAACATGCACTTGCAGTCTTTGGTGATAAATATCTTCACTAAAGTTGAAAATATTTACTTCAATTACCCTTCTTTTGCCATCCACTGTTGGTCTGAAACCTATATTCATCATGCCTTTCAGCGATTCCTGTTTTTCCCCTTCGCAGCAAACAGTTACTGCATATACGCCATTACCCGGCACCAGTTTTTCTTCACTGGTGATGTGCAGGTTGGCAGTTGGGTAACCAATGGTTCTGCCCAATTTATTACCTTCTACAACCATCCCTTCAAAGAAATAGGGATAGCCTAAAAACTGATTGGCAGTAGCAATATCATTTGCCTGTAAAGCATGCCTTATTCTGGTAGAACTGATCACAATTTCATTGATGATCTGTTCAGAAATTTCTTTTACCTCAAAACCCATTTCGGTACCATAGTTTTTCATCAACTGGTAATCACCTTCTCTTCCTTTACCAAATCGATGGTCGTAACCAACAATAACCGTGTGTGGTTTAAAATGTGCGAATAAAAAATCCTTCACATAATGTTCTGCTGTTTGGTTTGCAAAATGATGGTCGAAAGGCACCACTACCAGATGGTCTATACCAGAGGCTTTCAAAAGCTCTATCTTTTCATCTAAGGTGGTAAGTAAACGGATATCGCCTGGAACTGAAGAAATGATTTTTCTGGGATGTGGATGAAAAGTGATGATGACTGTTTCACCGCCAATCAATGCTGCTTCTTCTTTTAATTGTGCAATGATTTTTTTATGACCCAAATGCACTCCATCAAAAGTGCCAATAGTAAGAACAGCTTTTGTAAAATCGGGCAAAGAACCTGCTAATTCGCGATGCACTTTCATAGTGGCACAAAAATAAGGCAGTAATTCAGGAAAATGGAAAATTTTGAATCTGGGAGGATGTTCGTTTATCTGTTGATACATGGCATGTGGGCTATTAACAGACGGATTTTCTCAAATCTTGCTCCTTATAAATTATTACCTTTGCCCATTCATATAAAAGTCACCCATTTCTTAATCTTTCTTTTTCCATATGTCATTATACGCTCAACGCGGTGTTTCTGCCCAAAAAGAAGAAGTACATGCAGCCATACAGAAGCTCGATCAGGGAATTTATCCACATGCTTTCTGTAAAATTTATGCTGATTACTTATGTGGTGATGCGGATTGGGTAAATATCATGCACGCAGACGGTGCCGGAACCAAAAGTATTCTTGCCTATTTATACTGGAAAGAAACAGGTGATATTTCTGTTTGGAAAGGGATTGCCCAGGATGCAGTGGCCATGAACCTGGATGATCTATTATGTGTAGGCGTTACTGATAACTTATTATTTTCATCTACTATCGATAGAAACAAATTACGGATCAATGGAGACGTATTAGAGGCTGTGATCAATGGTACCCAGGAATTTTTCGATACCCTGAAAAACTTTGGGGTAAATATCCATTTTCTGGGTGGCGAAACCGCCGATGTAGGCGATGTGGTAAGAACGATTGCCGTTAATGGAACCATGACAGCAAGATGGCCCAAATCGAAGTTGGTTACCAATGATAAAATTGATGCAGGCAATGTGATTGTAGGCTTTGGAAGCTCGGGTAAAGCCAGTTATGAATCTGCCTATAATAGCGGATTGGGTAGCAACGGTTTAACCAGTGCCCGGCATGATGTGATAAGTAAAATGTATGCAGAGAAGTACCCGGAAACATTTGAAACAAGTTTGCCCCAGGAAGTGGTCTATATCGGCAAAAACCTGTTAACAGATGAACTCGAAGTAATGGGTGAAAAAATGACGGTTGGTAAATTGCTTTTATCGCCAACAAGAACCTATGCTCCATTGCTGAAATTGTTGTTGGATCAACAATTTGAAGATATATATGGCGTGATACATTGCAGTGGCGGCGGACAAACTAAATGCATGAAATACCTACCTAAGCCCCTTAAGATTATCAAAGATAATTTGTTCGATGTGCCGCCGATCTTTCAATTGATCAAAGAGAATTCCGGTGCAGATTACAGAGAAATGTACCAGGTATTCAATATGGGTCATAGATTGGAAATTTTTACCCATGAAACGGCTGCTAAAAAAATGATAGAAACAGCTAGTTCCCTGCAAATAGAAGCAAAAATAATTGGTAGGGTAGAAGCAGCTCAAAATTCTTCTCTTTTATTGAAAGGAAGTTTTGGCGACCTTAATTTTGAATATTAACAGGTATTTACAGGAATAGCATCCTTTTCCGCATCCTTTGTATAAAATTTTAATTAAGAAATTGTAATTTAGAACCATGTCAGATATTGTAGTTTCTATACAGCATGCTAATATTTATCAGGGCGATAGCCTGATCCTTCAGAATGTTGACTTCACCGTTAGCAAAGGTGAGTTTGTATACCTGGTAGGTAAAACAGGTACAGGGAAAAGTAGTTTGCTCAAAACACTTTACGGTGAACTTATTTTAAAAGAAGGGAATGCCTCGGTAGTGGGTTTTGATCTGAAAGAAATGGACTGGAAAAAAGTTCCATTTTTGCGCAGAAATCTGGGTGTGGTTTTTCAGGATTTTCAATTATTGACAGATAGGAATGTGCAGGAGAATTTGCGCTTTGTATTGAAAGCAACTGGCTGGAAAGACGAAAGGTTGATTGAAGAAAAGATCAACGATGTTTTGGATAAAGTTGGTTTAAAAAGCAAAGGGTTTAAAATGCCTTTCGAAATGAGTGGCGGCGAGCAACAAAGAGTGGATATTGCCCGGGCATTACTTAATTCGCCCAAACTGATACTGGCAGATGAACCTACAGGGAACCTGGATCCTGAAACCAGCGACGAGATCATGCAGTTGCTTATACAAATTGCCAAAGATTATGGCACTGCTGTTATCATGGCAACCCACGATTTTATTGTCATCAACCGATACCCTTCCCGTATGTTGAAAACAGAACATGGTAAAGTGATAGACAGTGCCGCTGTTGCCGTTTCATAAACTGTTTGATGAAAATGTTAAGTGTTGGATGCAGACCCTCACCTGCATTTTAATGGGTATATTTATTCCATTATTCATTCTAAATCAATTTTCATGCTGGTAAAATCATTACTGGGTGAGTTTCTGCACGAAGCAGCAAATACCCGAAAACTCTTACAGGCTATTCCTGATTCTGCGCTTACTTATAAGCCCGCAGAAAAATCATGGACAACTGCGCAATTGGCTTCGCATATTGCGGAAGTGTACAATTGGTTTGAGGCAACCTTACATTTGGATGTAATGGATATGACACAGTATAAATACAACAAAGGAGATATAAGTTCCGCTGCCAATATCGTTGCGAAATTTGAAGAAAATCTAGTGAATGCACAAAAAGCATTAGAAACTGCAACAGACGAATCGATGTTTGTGAATTGGAAAATGGTTATGGGTGGCGAAGAGCCTATATTTCCTGTAATGCCTAGAATACAGGTGGTGCGTTCATTTCTTTTCAATCATTTATACCATCATCGTGGGGAATTGATTGTTTATTTGCGCGCAACAGGTAATAAAGTTCCGGGTTTATACGGACCTACAAGTGATGACAATTAATAGAAAGTATCGTACCATAAATCTTACTGCAGTTGTCAAAATCAGCTGCAGTTTTTTTATGCCCCCCATATCCAACCAACCTGCTTTTTTGCATTGCTTAGGTTGTTGAATCGATCTTCCAATAACAGTTTTCTAAGCTTGATCTCTTCTGGTGCAAATGGCTGGTGATATAATTGGGCGATGATTTGTCTGAATGCTTCTGCGGTGGTTCCAATATGACAAGCAGATTCCAAATCACTGCCGGCTACGGTTGCGTCATTTACCAGGCAATGTCTGCCATTAAAAAGTGCATTCAACAATTTTACTTTCATACCGGTTTGGGTATAAGAAGGTAGAACATTGATATGCGCTTTCGAAATCATATCCTGCATTTCTATATTAGACGGGTTGGCTACCAGACAGGTATGGTTGTTTTCGTGGGCCATTTTTGCCAATTTCTCCGAGGGGTTCTTGCCTGCAATAACAAAAGGGATCTTTAGGTGTGCAAACACATTTTTTAATAACCAGATAGCCGATTTTTCGTTGGCATCAACGCCAAGATCGCCATGGTAAAGGCAATAGGAACCAATGCCTTCTGATGCTTTTACCTGCCAGTCGGGTATAAAGAGCGGTAAACATTCAATTTCTTTACAGCCCAATTCCTTTTGGTAAATAGTATCATCCATATCTGTTGTACCCCAAAACACTGCTTTGGAAATTAGCTTCTTTTCATAGGATTTCAATAACCTGCTCTCCATCCAGAAATAGATCTTTTTTATAAGAGAGGATGTGTGCTTACACAGGTCAGCATAATACTTGTATTCAACATTGTGGAGACGTACAAAAAATTTCCGGTGTGCCAGTCTTATGTCGAACATGGGGTAAGTGCAATGCACGCCTTCCATAAAAATGGGGTAATTATCCTTTAATAAGTTTTGGATCAGTGCTTCGCTTTTTCTGCTTGATACAATATAAGGCAGCGTGTTGGAAATGCCTTTGTGTCCCATATTCCTTTCGTAATAATCTACACTCTCGCAGTATTGCAATAAGGCATCCTGTTTTCCCCTTCCATATTCAAAACAATGCAGGTGAATTTTGATGCCAGCAGCTTTTAGTGCTTGTATTTTGTAGAACACATCAATGATACCGCCATAATCTGCAGGATAGGGAACATTGAATGATATGATGTGTAAATGCTTTTCCAAATTATAAAGTATCGTAAAAGTTAACCAAAGTCTTTCTATCTAAATCCCAGTTCCAGTAGGTTCTGGCAGAAAGACAGTTATTACTTAAGCCTTGGTATAAAACAGTATCTTCCAGTAAATTGTTCATTGCAGTTGCAATTGTTTCCGGGTTTGTATCATCAATCAAATAAGCAAAAGGATTTCTCTGCACTATGGCAGCATATTCAGGATAGTTCACGCAGATCTGGGGTATACCTGCCATCATATAGTCAAAAAATCGGTTGGCTAGTGAGTAGTATTGGTTCATACCCGCACTTTCAAATAAAGTGATACCGCAATATGCTAGTGGGGTGTATGACTTTAATGCATCAGGCGACATATATCCCTTCAACAGTACTTTATCTTCCAACTGGTGTTTTTGTACCAATGCTTTTGTCTGCTCATAAAAATTGCCCTTGCCTACTATGATCAGCCTGGCGTTTACCTGCTTCATGGCGGGTATTAAGGTCTCAAAACATCGGCCTTCATTTACAGCACCCTGGTATAAAAACCATTTTTCGGTTTTAGGTGCAGGCATTTCTTCCTTTAGCAGCATAGGCAAATTCCTTACCAATGCATAGGTTACGCCATACCTTGATTGCAATTCCTTTACAATAGATTGATTTACGGTATAGCCCTTTGTAAACCTAGGAACGGCAAACTTTTCTATGGCAAGCCAAATTCGGTGCACCCAGGGCCGGGAGAGTATTACTTTTTGTTCTGTGAATATTTCATGCGCATCGTAAACCCTTTCCTGTTTTTTAAGAACAGAACATATATAAACGGGAATGATGGTATCCAGATCTATGGCACAAATAATAGTTGTTTTTTGAAAAAGAAGGAAGAAAAACAAGCGAATATTGAATTCGAAATAAAATAGAAACCCCTTATCAAAAAAACATATGAGTCTACATTGATCATATTTTTCATCTCTTAGTTCAGATGAATTTTTCAACTGTCTGCCAACTAATAAAATATCATACCCCGCTTCTGCCAATGAGCTGGCGATCTTTTGCATGCGTTGATCATAGGTAAGGTCGTTGGTAACAGTTAAAATAATTCTTCGCAAATCAGGGTCAATTAAGAGGGTAAAAATCTGCCAACAAGATAGCTAGAAATACTTATAAATCTATCATTAAAAATTAACAAGACTATCATAATTAACTAATAGTCAGTTGATTGTGTGTGATTCAATTAATTCCAAAATTAATTTAATGTTACTTCTCCACCTCTTATACACAGGATAATTTTACAAAAAAAAATCTCGCCCTTTTTACTGTATGTTCGCAGGTATATAAATGGGAAAAAAGTGAGACTAAAGTCATTAGAAATCAAAGGGTTCAAAAGTTTTGCTGATAAAACTATCGTCAGTTTTGATGAAGGTATTACCGGTATTATCGGACCAAACGGTTGTGGTAAAAGTAATATCATCGATAGCATTCGTTGGGTAATTGGCGAACAAAAAATTTCTGCACTCAGAAGTGAAAACCTGGAAGCATTGGTTTTTAATGGCAGCAAAACAAGAAGTGCCAGTGGACTTGCAGAAGTAAGTCTCACCTTCGAAAACACCAAGAATCTCTTACCAACAGAATTTAATACGGTTACTGTAACCAGGCGTTTTTATAAGAATGGTGAAAGTGAATATCGATTGAACGATGTGAATTGTCGTTTAAAAGATATACATAACCTTTTTCTGGATACAGGTATCAGTACCGATAGTTATGCCATTATCGAATTAGGCATGGTGGATGATATTATCAAAGACAAAGAGAATAGCCGTCGCAGGATGCTGGAACAAGCTGCCGGTATCACCATTTATAAAACTAGAAAAAAAGAAGCCAAGAATAAACTGGATGCAACAGAACAGGATCTTGCACGTATTGAAGATTTGTTGTTCGAGATCAATAATCAGTTAAAAACCCTGGAAAGTCAGGCTAGAAAAGCAGAGAAATTCTACGAGATCAAAAAAGAATACCGTGAAGTGGCCATTGAACTGGCTAAAGCGGCATTGGAAGGTTTCAATATCACTTACAAAGAATTACACGAACAGCAGGAAGAAGAAACCAACAAAAAGATCCAGCTGGAGGCAGAAATAGCCACAGAAGATGCAGCAGTAGAACAGGAAAAAGTAGGTTTTATTGAAAAAGAACGTGCACTGCAAAACATGCAACACGAATTCAATGAATTTTTACAGGAATTACGCAGCAAAGAAAATGAGAAAAACCTGGCTACCCAGAAACTCCATTACCTGAAAGAAAAAGAAACAGGTTTGAAGGATTTTCTGGAAAAAGCAGAAGGTCAGTTAAAAACCATCAGCGACTCTATCGAATACACTCAGATACAAGTTGGTGAAGAAGAAGCAAACCTCTTAAATATCCAGGATAATGTAACTGCCGCTCAATCTGCCGTAGAAGAAAAGCGAAGGTTATTTGATGAGAAAAGAACGGGTGTTGATTTAACCAGAAACCGTTTCCAGCAGATCCAAAGGAGTCAGTTTGATGCCGAAAAGAAAGTGGCTGTGGCTGATACTTCTATCATGAACCTGCAAAGGGCACAGATGCAGTTGAATGAGGAAAAAGACAGCCGCGAATCCCAGCTACAATTGTTAACGGTAGAATTGCAGGAAAAAGAAAGTACGCTGGAAGCAAAACGTGTTGACCTGAAACAGTTACAGGAGCACCAGGAAAAAACCAAGGAGCAGATCTTTGAAACACAGGCCCAGTTAGAAGTTTTGCGCAATGAACTGAATGAAGAAAACCGCAAACTGGATTCCAAGAGAAATGAATTTAACCTGCTGAAGAGTCTGATTGATTCTATGGAAGGTTATCCAGACAGTATAAAATTCCTGCACAAGAATCCTGAATGGAATCATGCAGCACCTATTTTGTCGGATATCATTTATGTAAAAGAAGAATATAGAACAGCAGTTGAAAATGTATTAGAGCCTTACCTGAACTACTATGTAGTTAATAATTTGGAAGAAGGTTTACAGGCAGTTCATTTGTTAGATGCGCATAAGAAAGGAAAAGCAAATTTCTTCATGTTGGAAAAATTTGCGGATATCAAGGTTGATACACACCAACCAGCAGATACCATTCGTGCATTAGATGTAATTGAAGTGGACGACAGGTACCTGAAACTTGCGGAGTATTTATTGGGTAATGTTTACATAGCTGAAAATGATGAAGCCATCGCCAATAGCAATGGTGCCGTTGTTTTAGAAAAACATGGCAAATATGTAAAAGGCAAATACACTTTAACCGGTGGAAGTATTGGTCTTTTTGAAGGAAAGAAAATCGGTCGTGCTAAAAATCTTGAAAAACTTTCAGAAGAAATAGCAGACCAGGAATCAGTGGTTAATCTGTTAAAAGCAGATATCCAGGCAAAGCATAATGAAGTGATTGCATTTAACGATCAGTTGAAAGAGAATATCATTCGTCAAACTGAGAATGAGATCAACCAATTGACCAACCAGGTTTTTGCAGCCAAAAACAGGATCGAGAATTTACAAGCAGCTCAACAAAATGGCTTACAGAGACTGGAAGATATCCAGCAACGTTTGCAGGCCGAGCATGATGCCATTGCAGCTACCCGTGAAGATTTTCATGCCTTAAACGAACAACTGCAGGCAACTTCGGAAGAATTGAAATTGGTGGAACAGGATTACCAAACATCCGAACAATTATATAATCTGGCTACGGTTCAATACAATGAAACCAATCTGCAATTAACCCGTCAGCAAAGTAAGATCACCTCTTTAAAGCAGGAATTGGTATTCAAGGAAAACCAGTTGAACGACCTGCATATCCAGATCACCAATAATACCTCGCAATTATCTGAAGCATCATCTGATATTACAGAAGGGGAGAAGGCTTTGGTTGGATCGGAAGAACTGTTGCTGGAAATGTTGCGCAGAAAAGAGGAAGAAGAGAAGAAATTGAATGAGGCTGATCAGGCTTATTATAACCTGCGCAATGCATTGCAGGAAAAGGAAAGTGAGCTTCGCATGAAAGTGAAGAGTAAGGAAATGATTGACCAATTGGTAACCGGCATCAAAGACAGGTTGAATGAATTGAAACTGCAGTTAGCAGGTATGAAGGAAAGACTGATCGTAGAATTTAAAGTAGAATTGGATGATATTTTAGACCAGGAAAGGACCACTGATACCAGTCTAGAAGAATTGCAAGCCACATCAGATCGTATGCGCAAGCGACTGGAAAATATGGGTGAAGTAAACCCTACAGCCATTGAAGCCTATACAGAAATGAAGAAGCGTTATGAGTTTATTCTGGAACAAAAGAACGACCTGGTAACGGCCAAAGAGAGTTTGATGAAAACTATTCAGGAAGTAGAAGCAACCGCCAACCAGCAATTCCTGGATACATTCAATGCGGTAAGAGAAAACTTCCAGAAAGTATTCAAGGCATTGTTTACAGAAGAAGATACGGCAGATATGATACTGGTAAATCCGGAAAACCTGGCCGAAACCGGTATTGAAATCATAGCTAAACCAAAAGGTAAGCGACCATCTTCTATTACTCAGTTGAGCGGAGGAGAGAAAACATTAACTGCAACAGCATTGTTGTTTGCTATCTACCTGATCAAGCCTGCTCCATTCTGTATTTTGGATGAGGTAGATGCGCCATTGGATGATGCCAACGTAGGTAAGTTTACACAGATGATCAAGAAGTTTAGTGATAACTCTCAATTCATCATTGTAACGCACAATAAGCAAACAATGAGTGCTGTGGATGTGATTTATGGCGTAACCATGCAAGAGCCCGGTGTAAGCAAATTGGTGCCGGTGGATTTTAGAAGTTTGGCTAATTAAAATCATACTACATACAATAAAAGGTAATTAAGAACATGCATTCTTAATTACCTTTTTTTATAAGTAATTGTCAATCATTTTTTTTGTAAAGTATAAATAAAGACTCGGTTGATAACAGTACAAAATTTAGGAGATCTTATGATTTATTCTTGAAGATATAATAGATGATAAAAATAATCTGGCAAACCAAGGCAGTTAATGAAAGGATATTACCCCAAAGTGGGTTCTTTCCTGATAAAAAAAGGTATAAGCCATAGCAAAATAAAATGGACAATATTATTGTTACAAGAATTGCGAAGAACAATAAATATTTTGAAATGATATTTTTGTTGATCAACATGATTAAAATAAAATTCAGATATGTAAGTAAATATATTTAGGCTATGTATATTTAAAAACGGGAATATTCCCGTTTTTCGCATTTTCATACTTACAATTTGTACAAATCAATCACCATACTTTATTTGATCTGTTTTGGATGCTATATCCTATTCACCCGCCAGCCGGATTATTTTGATGGTGAAAAATCGCCTGCCATCATACATATGATGCCTGATACCATTAAAGGGAAAAGCATACCCAAAGCGGTATTCAGGGAAAGCGGTAAAACCTTTGCAATAGATGCCAGGTATTTTTTAAGAAATTGGGAAGAAGGGGATAAAACGGAAGTGATCTTTGAAACAGAACATCCAGAAAAGGGACAGGTTTATACTTTTTTTGGTTACTGGTTAAGCTGGGGTGAATTGTTGGCAACATTTCTCATGTATTTCGCATTATTTCAAATTGCCATCTCCATCACCCAAAACCCAACCCCGGAAGCCCTGAAAGAACAATTACTTGTAAACAATGAAAAGAAAAAACGTTACATAGAATAAGGCATTCCTCCTACGCTAAGCCTCGGCGGACAAGTCCTACTTCGCAATGTTTCTGCGTTTAAGTCCTCCTTCGCTAGGTTTCGGTGAGCAAGACCATCTATGCTAGGCTTCGGCGGACAAGTCCTCCTACGCTAGGTTTCGGCGAGCAAGACCATCTATGCTAAGCTTCGGCGGACAAGTCCTCCTTCGCAATGTTTCTGCGTTTAAGTCCACCTACGCTAGGTTTCGGCGAGCAAGACCATCTATGCTAGGCTTCGGCAGACAAGTCCTCCTACGCAATGCTTCGGCGGACAAGTCATTCAACATTCAAAATTCAATTCTTCAATCAAAATTCCTTGTTCAATATTCAACATTCCTTAGCCAAGGTGCCGCTTAATATCTTTCTCTACATCACGATTTTTTATGGTTTCTCTTTTATCGTATAATTTCTTGCCTTTTCCTAATCCTATAGAGACTTTCACCATGTTCTTCTCATTAAAAAATACTTTTAAGGGAACAATGGTGTATCCCTTTTCTTTCATCTTGGATTGAATTTTATGTAATTCGCGTTTGTTTAAGAGTAGTTTTCTGTCGTGTACTTCAATATGGTTATTCACTGTGCCATGCGTGTAGGAAGCGATGTATAAACCACGTACCCATAATTCACCTTCATCAAAAAGGCAGAATGCATCATTAAAACTAAGTTTGCCTTCGCGGATAGATTTTACTTCTGTTCCAAGCAATACAATACCTGCATCATATTTATCTTCTATGAAATAATGAAAGTATGCCTGCCTGTTATTCATGTTTACCCCCTAGCCCCCTGAAGGGGGAATTGAAAAATTATTAAAAAAATGATTGTATTTCTATTCAATAAAAACTCTCATTTAAAGCATATAATAACTCCCCCTTTAGGGGGCTGGGGGGTTAACTTCTAAACAATAAAACCAATTGTGCCAGTTTATCTTTCAGATTTTTTCTGTCGATAATAAAATCCAGGAAGCCGTGGTCTAATAAAAACTCACTACGTTGAAATCCTTCGGGTAAATCTTTTTTGATGGTTTCTTTGATCACCCTAGGGCCGGCAAATCCAATCAGGGCGCCTGGTTCAGCGATATTCAAATCTCCCAGCATACCAAAACTGGCTGAAATACCTCCAAATGTTGGATCAGTTAATAAGGAGATATAGGGAAGTTTATGATCACTTAGTTGGGAAAGTTTTCCGCTTGTTTTTGCCAATTGCATCAAACTGAAAGCACTTTCCATCATCCTTGCTCCACCACTTTTACTGATCACCAGATAGGCCAGTTTGTGTTCAATACAATAGTCCACTGCACGACTGAATTTTTCGCCCATCACGCTACCCAATGAACCACCTATAAATTCAAAATCCATACAGGCTATCAGAATGCCTTCCCCATTTATCTTTCCTGTGGCCACACGCATAGAATCTTTCAAATCAGTTTTTGCATGAATATCATCCAATCTTTTTTGATAAGATTTCAGATCCGTAAAACCGAGTGCATCCTTGCTCCGGATATTGTCGAATAATTCTGTGTATTCTTTATTGTCGAAAAGGAATTCAAAATACTCATCACTACCAATTCGATGATGGTAATTACATTTTAAACAAACAAAAAGATTTTCTCTTAATTCGGTAGTGGTACAGATATAATTACACTCCGGACATTTATTCCAAAGTCCTTCCGGTGTTTCTTTTTTATCAGCTGTGGAAGTAAGTATTCCTTTACGGATTCTTTTAAACCATCTGGGTTTTGCTTGTTCTCCTCCCTGGCTTTCATCGCCTGTGAGGTTTGCTTCAAAATCTTCTTCACGTTCTTTTTTCATAACGGTTCTTACATTGGGGGGTCGAAGATAACATTATTTGTAAAAACAGTTGTGTTTTGACTTTTTTCTGGACACAAATGTTAAACAAACTGAATATTTAAAATACAATATTTTAATTGATTTCCTGCAAGTTCTGGGATAAAACCGCTTAAAAAGCAGAAAATACACTGTACGGGAGAATTAACAAAAAACCCGGTTTTTCAACCGGGTTTTTACTTATGCATTTCTGTTGATACAATTTAAATCTTCAAATGCCACTTCTAAACGTTTGCTGAAGCTTTCTTCCGCTTTACGTAACCAAACACGAGGGTCGTAATGTTTTTTATTTGGTTTTTCTGCACCTTCTGGATTGCCTAATTGACCTTGTAAATATGGTTCATTTTTTTGGTAGAAGTTTTTGATGCCATCCCAGAATGCCCATTGAAGATCAGTGTCGATATTCATTTTGATAGCACCATAGCTGATGGCTTCCCTTATTTGGTTTTGCGGTGATCCACTTCCGCCATGAAATACAAAATAAACTGGCTTTGGTCCGGTTTTCAATTCTTTTTGAATATAGTCCTGACTGTTTTTTAATATTTCAGGACGGAGTTCCACATTACCTGGGCTATATACACCGTGTACATTACCAAATGCTGCTGCAACGGTAAACAGGCTTCCTACCTTACTTAATTCGGTATAAGAATAAGCAACATGCTGGGGTTGTGTATAGAGTTTATCGTTTTCAACACCACTGTTATCAACGCCATCTTCTTCCCCACCTGTAACGCCCAGTTCTATTTCTATACTCATGCCTAAAGGGGCCATTCTCTTGTAAAATTCAACAGAGGTATGAATGTTTTCTTCCAATGGCTCTTCAGAAAGATCGAGCATGTGCGAACTGAAAAGGGGGCATCCTTTTTCTTTATAGTATTGTTCGCCAGCATCTATCAAACCACTGATCCATGGGAGCCATTTTTTAGCTGCATGGTCTGTATGTAATACAACAGGTACCCCATAATATTTGGCAACATTGTGAATATGCAAAGCCCCTGATATACCACCAGAAATATTCCCTTGCAGTTGATCATTCGGCATTCCTTTTCCGGCAATGAATTGGGCACCACCATTAGAGAATTGTATGATAACGGGAGAATTAACTTTGGCTGCAGTTTCTAAAACGGCATTGATGGTATTGGTGCCAATGGTATTTACAGCAGGTAATGCAAACTGGTTATCTTTTGCATCATTATAAAGCGCAGTTAGTTCATCGCCGAATAAAACGCCGGCACGGTACTTTTTCATTGTAGGATTGTTTACTTGATAAAATTGGTTACTTCATTTTCAGGCAAGATAAGCCAACTGCGCGAAAAGCATTACTGCATTTTTACACAAGGGTAGGTGCATAAATAATACCGAAAAAAATGGGGTATTTGTAAGATGACTTATTTGGCCAGACTATGGATCACATCATATTTGGTTACGATATGGTATTCGCCTTTTTCGTCTTTGGCCAATACGGCTCCGTTTTCTTTGGTGATCAGATTACCCAGTCTTTCAACCGGTGTTTCAAAATCAACCACTGTATAGGGTTGTTCCATAACAGATGCTACTTCTGCGTTCCTGATTTCCGGGTTATGAAACACTTTCTGAAACAAGCCGCTTTCACTTAAGGATCCGGTGATCTCATTTTCGTGCATTACCGGTATATGTTCGATATCATATTTTTTCATGAGTTCCACAGCAGCTGCAACGGTATCCTTTGTACTAACGGTAACCAATCTTTTGGTGGTTCTGCCATTTACAATGTCTTTGAAGGTCTTAACTTCCAGAAACCCTCTTTCCATCATCCACTGGTCATTATATATTTTACCCACATACCTACTACCGTGGTCGTGGAAAATACATACCACTACATCATCTTTGGTGAGGGTAGATTTTAACTGCATCAGTCCCTGTAAACAGCTACCAGCACTGTATCCGCAGAAAAGCCCTTCTTCTTTTGCAATTCTTCTGGCCATGATGGCACCATCTCTATCGGTAACTTGTTCAAAATGGTCAATCACGCTCATGTCATAATTCTGCGGCACAAAATCTTCCCCAAATCCTTCAGAAATATAAGGGTGTACTTCATTCATATCAATCTCACCAGTGTTGAAATATTTGGTGAGTAAGGAACCATATACATCGATGGCCCAGATTTTTATGGCAGGGTTCTTTTCCTTTAAATACATAGCTGCACCTGTAATGGTACCGCCGGTTCCGGCTGTACAAACCAGGTGGGTAATTTTTCCTTCTGTTTGTTCCCATATTTCGGGACCCGTACTTTCATAATGTGCTTGTCTGTTTGCCAGGTTATCATACTGGTTCATGTACATGGAATTGGGAATTTCCTTGCCCAGTCTTTTGGCTACACTGTAATAACTACGGGGATCTTCGGGGAGTACATTGGTGGGGCATACAATAACTTCTGCACCCACTGCTTTTAAAATATCTGCTTTCTCTTTGGATTGTTTGTCGGTAGTAACAAAAATACATTTGTAACCTTTAACGCAGGCAGCTAATGCCAGTCCCATACCGGTATTACCGCTGGTTCCTTCAATAATAGTGCCGCCGGGTTTTAATTTGCCTTCCTGTTCTGCTACTTCCACCATTTTTAAGGCCATACGGTCTTTGATAGAATTGCCTGGATTGAAGTAATCTACTTTTGCCAGTATAGTTGCTGGTATGTCTTTGGTAACCTTGTTCAGGCGAATCAGGGGCGTATTGCCAATTGTTTCCAGAATATTATTGAGCCACATAAGATGCTAACGCTTGTTTGCATCAAAGTTAACAGATTGAAGTTCCGGATGGCAGATTCTGGGGAAAAACTTAATTTATTTCACACAGCATTACTAAAAGGTGGTTTGAAAAATCAAACGGATCTTTGTCAAATCGGAAAAAATAGATAATCCTTAATATATACAAACTCTAAAATCTACTTATTCGCTCATTCACTCATTCAATCATTCACTCATTAATCTAAAAAGTTTTTACAACATGGATAAACCCACTTTCCTCCGTATTATTGGCTGCGTCATTTACTAATTCTGTTTTGTTATTGTTTTTTGACTGACCATCTGCATTCATGTAACCAAAAATGACAGCAGGTACCAAGGCAATCAGGGCGATGATGTAGGTTGTAAAAAGGATCTTTTTCATAATGTTTGTTTTAGGTGGTTTATTTACTTTGATAGAACAAAGATAGGAACTAAAATAATACTATGTAATACATAGTACCATCCTTAAGACGGTAATAAACATAAAATAATAGTGGGTAACGCTTTGGAATGCAGCAAATACAGGGGTTTTGACAAATTTCAATGGAAATATTCTTTTTTCGGGAAAGTGATGAGTGGTAAAAAGGAGGGATGGGGAGGAGGGTTTAGAGGGTACTGGTTGATTGAATCTTGATTTTGGATGCTGGATGTTGGATATTTTTTGGGGCGAGAAACGGAGGATTGGTGAATTTCGGATTAGGGATGGTAGTTTTTGGGGGAAGTAAAAAGGGGAAGAAATGAAAAGCGTATAGCTGGCTTTGATCACTTTTAAACAAAATCTGTATCCACAGAGAAGTTTTCCGGAAACTTGGGTTCTACTTTTTGGTAAAACTGCATGATGGTATGCATGTCTGTCTGGTAGTCTGCTGGCATGATCACTTTACCGATTCCGGCTTTCTTCTTGGCATAATCTACATAGCCCAAACAGATAGGTACACCAGCACCTATGGCTACATGGTAGAACCCGGTTTTCCATTTGGTTCTTTTACTTCTGGTGCCTTCGGGTGTTATTACGATAATGAGTTCTTCATTTTGTTCAAATAGTTCAACCATCGCCTCTACAAAACTGCGTCTTTCCGAATCTTTGGTTCTCGGGGTTCTGTCAATGGCAATACCTCCCAATGGTTTCATGATTAAACTAAAAGGGAAACGCATCCATTCTTTTTTTACGGTAAACCGGATCTTCAATCGGTAGATGGCAAAAGATGCCATCGTATACCAAAAATCCCAGTTACTGGTATGTGGGGCGGCAATGATGATACATTTTTTGATTTCCCTAGGCAGGTTTTCATCAACAGACCAACCAGTAATTTTAAAAATGCGGGAACAAATTTGGGCAATCAAAGTACGTAGAATTAAGAAGAAAAAAGAAGTGCTAGGAAACTTTAAACTGATCAACCATTTTAGCACAGAGATTACTTTCAATCATTTTCTCTGCTACCAATATCATATTTTTAAAAGCCTTGGCATTGCTAATGCCATGACCAATAATCACAGGTTTGGCAACCCCTAAAACAGGTGTGCCACCATAGTTTTCATAATGAAATCTTGTAAAATAAGCGTCATTTTCAAAACCTCTCTGCTTAGCGAGGTCATAAACAGATTCTGCCATTTTTAAAACCACATTTCCGGTAAATCCATCACATACAATTACGTCTGCTTTATCACTAAAAAAGTCTCTCCCCTCTACATTACCAACAAAATTTACTTGTTTGTTCTCTTTAAGCAGGGCATAGGCCGATTGAGAAAGCTGGTTGCCTTTGCCTTCTTCCTCGCCTACATTCAGGAGACCTACTTTGGGTTGGGCGATATTGAAAATATTTTCGGCATACAAACTTCCCAGTATGGCAAACTGGTTTAATTGTTCGGGCTTACAATCAACGTTTAATCCGGCATCAACTAAAACCCCGGTGCTACCATTTGTTTTGGGTACAACAGTGGCGATGGTTGGCCTAAGAATACCCTCAATGGCTTTAATGGTGAACATAGAGCCCACCAGCATGGCGCCTGTATTACCAGCACTAATGAATGCATCTATTTTGCCAGTAGCCAATAAATGGAAGCCAATGGCTATAGAAGATTTTTGTTTTTCTTTTAAGGCTTTGGTGGGATGTTCATGGTAGCCAATTACTTCAGGTGCATGGACAACATGAATAAGGGGTGAAGAAAGCTGGTGTTCTTCTATTAAAGTATTCACCTGATTTTCTTCGCCTATACAAAATAAAGCTGCCGTACGAATATCGTCAGACAAGTATAATTGCAGGCCTTTCACCGCTTCAAGCGGTGCAAAATCTCCACCCATCATGTCTATTCCAATATTCATTCGGCAGGAAGTATGATTGAACTAAAAGGTTATGCTTTCAGAGGTGCTTTTTCGGCTACCAATTTACCTTTGTAGAACAATTTACCTTCGCTTACATGAGCGCGGTGACGTATGTGCAGTTCACCAGTTGTGCTGTCTTTGCTTAAAGTTACTTCCTGAGCCACATAGTGTGTCCTTCTCTTGGCACTGCGTTGCTGTGAATGTCTGCGTTTAGGATTCGGCATATCTCGAAATTTATATTATAAAAAAATTAATCCAGGTTTTTAAACTTATCCAGTCCCTTCCACACCGCATTGGTGTCTCTCATCACTTCTTCTTCCATCTTGCGCAATTTTTCCAATACCTCTAAATTGCATTTTGGTCCACCTTTTTCCGATTCATTACACATTTTCTGTAATGGGATGCTCAGGTTAACAAACTCATAGATCCAATCCGTCAGGTGCAGGTGACTCTCACCTCTACCTATATAATAAATGTCAGGATCTTCTTCCTGTTCATTCATGGTTTCAGGGTCATCAACAATTTTTACAATGATGTTGAATTCGTCCCAAAGCTGCATGGGTAATGTGTTACCACATTTATCGCAGGTTACATCTGCTTTACCGTCGATATCAAATTTCAGTTGCATGAACCCTGAATTTTTTTCCAGGCTCAATTTGATATTAGCGATGCAGTTGGTGAATTCCTGCTCACCATATGGTACAAAGAACTTATCCTCAATCCTGTATTCGTATACATGAATCCCCGGCTTCAAACCCACATATGCTATCTCAAATTCCCGCCGCTGACTCATAACCGTTTTTTAAGGGCTCGCAAAGGTACTTCAAAACAGTGAATATGCCAAAGGAAAATTGAAGCAGTAAGCTTTATTGCTTTGTGCAATGATAGCTTATTTTATTCCATATTTGTATATATGAAAATACAGGAGGTTTTTTCAGGATTTAAATGGGTAAAGCTCGGCTTTTTGTTTTCTATAGCCTTGGTAATCAGTCTGTTTGGAATGTTTCCAGAGGCAGTTGAGTACTATTATGCCAGTAACTGGTATCCTGCCATTGGCTCTTCCCTGAGAACCATCACCAAACAAATTCCCTTTAGTTTGGGCGATATTGTATACTTTTTTATTGCTATTATGTTGATAATCAATTTAATAAGATTGATTACCTGGATTGTTCAGCGGAAAATGACCAAAGCCCGGATCACCCATCTTTTATTTTATACCATTAGTACTTTGCTTTGGTTTTATATCCTCTTTAAATTATTCTGGGGTTTGAATTATGATAGGCTGGGCATTGCCTACCAACTGAAATTGCCTAAAGAAAACTATACCAAAGAAGAAGTAACCACTCTAGCCTTATCATTAATTGATAAACTAAATGAATGCCGTAGACAAATTCCCGATTCAGTTTTACCAAAGCCTCAATTGGATTCTATTTATAGAGAAGCTTATCGCGCTTACATGACAGTTTCCTTAAACCAGGAATACCTGAACTATAGAAACAGATCGGTTAAAGAAAGTTTGTTTACAGGTATTGGCGATTATATGGGATTTACGGGTTATTACAACCCTTTCACGGGTGAAGCGCAGCTCCGGTCAGACATCCCCCGCATTTTAATACCCTATGTAGCCTGCCACGAAATGGCCCACCAATTGGGTTATGCCAGTGAAAGTGAAGCCAATTTTGTGGGTTATCTGGCAGCTTCTTCTTCCAAAAATGTGTATGTCAGGTATTCGGTATACCTCGATTTATTTTCCTATGCGCAAGGGGAGCAAATCATGCTTTACGGAAAAGAGAATGACTATCAAAGTTTTGAAAAGATCATCAAACAAAACAGGGAATGCATGGATACCCTGGTAAAGAAAGACCGTAAGGAGATCCGTGAATTTTTCTTCAAAAGGAAAAATCGTATTTCACCGGCTGTTGGCAGTATATACGACCAATACCTGAAACTCAATAAACAAACGGAAGGATTGAATAGTTATAATGAAGTGATAGGTTTACTTTTAGCTTATCAAAAAAAATATGGCAAACTCTAAAGGGTTAAAATTATTCCTATCGCTGGTTGCCTGTTTTGGGATCGGTTTATTGGGTGGCATTTTTACGATCACAGAAATTCCAACCTGGTATGCAGGGTTGGTAAAGCCTTCCTTCAATCCACCTAACTGGCTTTTTGGACCAGTTTGGTCTGCTTTATACCTTATGATGGGTTATGCATTTTTCCTAGTATGGAAGCAACCGGTTTCTTCCCAAAGAAATAATGCCTTAACCTTATTTATTATTCAGTTTGTATTGAATTTCTGCTGGTCGATTATTTTCTTTAAGATGCATTTATTGGGCTGGGCATTGGTAGAAATTATTCTGATGTGGATTGCCATTCTTATTACCATCATGAAGTTTGGTAAATTATCTTCCACTGCTGCATGGTTAATGGTACCCTATATTTCATGGGTAAGTTTTGCTTCAATACTAAATGCCGCAATCTGGTATTTAAATAGATAATACGTAAAAATCTCTCTGCGAAAACTCCCCGTTCTCTGTGTCGCTGCGGTTGAGCTAAATTTCAATTCACCGCAGAGCCGCAAAGGGCGCAGAGATTTCGCAGAGGAAAAAAATATTATATTATCTAAACTAAAAAATTTAGAATAAGAATAAACCTAGAAGCTGTTCTTCCACATCATACTTTCAATAGGCTTATCGGGCTGACCACTATATTTAGCATTCTTTTTTTGGTTGTATTTTACTTCAATCTCACCTTCAACCGGGAAGTAAATCAGTTGTCCAATGGGCATCCCTTTATAAATGCGAACAGGTTGCTTGCAGGAAATTTCAAGGGTCCAGTTTCCGCAAAAACCTACATCTCCTTTGCCTGCTGTTGCATGAATATCAATACCCAGTCTGCCTGTAGAAGATTTACCTTCTAAAAAAGGCACATGCGCATGTGTTTCTGTATACTCTTCCGTAACACCCAAATAAAAGGAATGGGGCTGTAAAACAAAACCCTCTTCCGGTATTTCAAAATACTCGATCTTATTATGTTTTTTGGCATCCAATTCATGATTGATATATGTAGCCAGCCATTTTCCCAGGTGTACGTCGTAACTATTACTACCTAAATCCTGACGATTATAGGGCACAATTTTGATGGTGCCTTTCTCCATTTCTTCCAATATGCGTGAATCTGTTAGGATCATTCTTTCCGTTTTTTTATAAAGAGATGCAAATAAATGCTTACATCTGCAATCTAATTTCTAAATTTCCGCAGTGCCACTGTTTTATCAACAAGATATCAACGAAACAACCCGATTAGCCATTTGGAAGATCGCTGAGGATGAAGATTTTTTCTTACAATCTGTATCGCTGCAACGTGCCATAACACATCCGCACAAGCGTTTGCAGCATTTGGCAGGGCGGTATTTATTGCGTTTTTTGTATCCTGATTTTCCCAGTGATGCCATTGCAATTGCCGATACCCGAAAACCCTATTTGCCTGATGAGGAATATCATTTCTCAATTTCTCATTGCGGCAATTTTGCTGCTGCCCTGGTAAGTAGTACACATAGGGTAGGCATAGATATTGAAATGCTTACTCCAAGGGTTGAAAAAATAAAGCATAAATTTTTACATCCCAGCGAACTCGCTTTTGTGCATACTCAAGAGCAGGAACAACAAATCAGCTTACTTACTATTTTATGGAGCCATAAAGAAGCCATGTTTAAATGGTGGGGCAGGGGGGATGTTGATTTTAGTGAAGTTTTGCGTTTTAGTCCCTTCCATTTTGAACAAAAAGGAATCATCCCATCTTACTTTCAAAAAAATGAAATGAAAGTCTTGTTGGATATTCATTACGAACTCATGGGGGAGATGAGTTTGGCCTGGGTGGTGAGTAAGGAGTAGAAACGGTTTGGAGTTTGGGGTTTGGAGTTTGGGGTTGAACGGAACAGATCCTTCATTCGATTTCATTATTCTTCATTCATTTCATCATTCAACATTCCTTGTTCAATATTCAAAATTCTTTCAGGATTGTTATGACTTTGTTTTCGTGAGTAACATAAGGCTTTTACGTAAAGATTGTTTTAACCTTATTTTCAGGATCTGTCCCATTGTTTTGGCTTTTTGAAATACAGGCGTATTAGAAAAGTGTGCACTTAATTCCTGCTTTAATTGTTCTATTTTTTCTTGTTTGGATATGTCATCCTTCGTCATGATATCCAGAATTTCTTTCATCCGGTACCTTGATGTAATTAATCGAAAGGTCATCATGGTTCTTTCTTCTGCCTGGTATTGTGCAATCGAATCTTTGTTTAAATGCTTAGCTACAATGTCCACATAAGGTTTATTTTCTTTGAAGAATTGTGGCAGGTATAAATTTTTTCTTCCTTCATATGTTTGCTGGTCAAAATCGATCGCACGAATTCGGTATTGGTAGTCTTCTATATCCGGTGTGATGCTTACCACAAAATTATAAGCACGCATATCGCCCAATAAACGGATAAAGCATCGTTCATTGAATTTTACAAATTCCTTTGCCAACCTGATCTGGTTGGTATTGGGATCGTTCATATAATCATGTAAGAAAATATCCCCCGGTATGCCCGGAATATGTTCCTCTATCAAAGTTTGGTTATGTGTAAAATAAGTTAAGTGATTGGGTGATAGCAGGTGTTCCAGTTCCAATCCATAGATCCTGCTGGCATCAGCCTGTTTAATATAATAATGATCGTAATTATCATTGAATTTATTCACGATCCTGATGCGGAAGGGTTGGCTATTGCCAAAATAACAAAAATCAATTCTGGCAACATCCAGGTGATTGATATAACTCAGGTCGCCTTCCGTTTTTAAAATGGCATAGATACGTACTAATGCATCTCTTAAAAACTCCCATTCCTTCATATCATAAGAAACTTTTTCCCAGGAAGTATCTTTTCCAAATTTATCTTTTAAGGGAACCGTGTAAGTAAATCTTTGCAGGTCCTGATAACTCACCGGCAGTTTTACTTCTCTGCCATATTTCACCAGGTATTGTCGCAAATCCGGGTTCACCGGAAAAATGGGTTTCTTCCGTGATGGCTTATCAGCCTCAGTTGTGTCTATTGTATGGTTAAATAGATCAGTCAATTAATAGCGGTTCATTATCATCTAATAAGTTCAAATTTACATCCGTGCCTGCAATACCTTCAATAGAACCCCTGATATAAGCGGCATTCAGCATTACTTTTTCCAATTGTTTTTCCCTTGCCTTCCATAATTTTTCCATGGCATCTCTTTCTCTTTGAATGCTTTGCTTCATACTCATGAATCCTTCCCTTATTGCCTTCCATTGTTCATTAAATTCTGCACCTGTAAGGTAATCATATAACATCACCATTTTGTCACCTTTGTTCTCCTGGCTTTTTCTGGCTTCAAAAATTTTCAGCAATGCTTCTCTCAGCAATAGTGCAACCCCTTTCACCTCATTAAAGGAACAGATATATACGCCATCTTTTTCGCCAAATCTATCCATGTCTTTTGGGAAGGCCTGCGTAACTATCACTGCCACATCAGCACCCAATGTGCGCATATCTGCTTTTAGCTTTTCAATCCATTCATTTGAAAAGTCTTTCGTGCGCTTGCTTTCATAAATAATTTTTCCGGTTTCATTCCCAAATTTATTTCTAACTGTCTGTATGCAATCGGCACCTCTTACACCCTTGCCTACAGGTTCTATCAGGTCAAAAGTAAATGTGGCCTGTAACATTTCTTCCAGCATTAATTCCTGCACTTCTCCCTGCAATTGCATACTGCCTTGCTCTGATTTACGGCGCATTTCTTCGGCCAATTTTTTCTGGTCGTCCAACTGTTTTTCCAGTTCTTTCATCCTTAACTGGTATTCCTGTTCTTTCAAACCAAATCTTTCTGTTTCTTCTTTTTGCAATTGATTTTTCAGCTTTTCTCTTTCTTCCATTAACTGGCGTTGAAGAGTTAGCTGAAGTTCTTCTTCTTTTAATTGCAATGACTGTTCCCTTTGTAGAAATTCCAATTCTTTTTTGCGGGCTTCTTTTAATTTTTCTTCTTTCTCAGCGGCGTTGTTTTGCAGAATTGTGAGTTGGTTTTCAAAATCGGCACTTATTGATTTTGTGATCGACTCCTGTAATTCCTGTGAAAGTTTTATTTTTTCCTGAGAAAGTCTTTGTGTAAACAGTTCGTTTTCTTTTTTCTTTTTCTCTTCAAAACTTTTTTGTTCTTCAGCCAGTTTTAATTTGTCTGATTCAACAGATTGGAGAGAGCTGTTCAGTTTATCCTGGAATTCTTTCTGGTATTTCTGTTCCAATTCGGCTGACAAAACATTTTCGATGTCTAGTTCATGACCACAATTAGGGCATTTTATATCGGCTGACATGTTCTTTTTTTTACAAATTAAGCTTATGGTTGCATAATAAAAAACCGGCTCATGTGAGCCGGTTAGTGCGGAAGAGGAGATTCGAACTCCCACGCCCGGTAAAAGGCGCTACCACCTCAAAGTAGTGCGTCTACCAATTTCGCCACCTCCGCAAATTGGGACTGCAAAGTAAAGGAAATTCAAATTAAAATTGTTCCCTGTTATGCAAAATGCGACACGAGAAGCCGCAGATTCGCAGATTTGTCTGCACTAAATCTGCGAATCTGCGGCTAAAATTTTGATATTTTCAATTTTACATCCTTTCCGGAACGCGAATACCCAAAACAGACATGCCGTTCTTGATCACTTGTGCGGTGATCGTTGCTATTTGAAGACGAAGCATTTTCTTTTCTTCAGATTCTGCATTGGCAATAGAATGCTCGGTATAAAAAGAATTAAAGACCTTGGCCAGATTGAAAATATAAATGGCCACTTTGGAAGGGTCATGTTCATTGGCGGCATCCTGTAATACAGAAGGGAATATTTCTAAGTGCTTGGACAGCTCTTTTTCCAGCGGGAGTAAGGTTTCGAGTTTGGAGTTTGGAGTTTGGGGTTCAATTACTTGATTTGCTTTTCTTAAAATACTCTTAATTCTTGCATAAGTGTATTGGATGAATGGACCGGTAAATCCATGGAAGTCGATACTTTCTTCCGGATTAAAAACCATTTTCTTTTTAGGGTCTACTCGTAAGAGAAAAAATTTCAAGGCACCCAATCCGATGATATCGTATAAGTCTGTTAACTCTTCCGGCGTAAAATCTTTCACCTTACCCAGCTCTTCTGTTTTTTGTTTGGCGATATTGACCATTTCTTCAACCAGGTCATCAGCATCTACTACAGTTCCCTCCCTGCTTTTCATTTTGCCGGTTGGCAGTTCTACCATGCCATAGCTGAGATGATAAATGCCATCAGCTGAGGGCAGGTCTAATTTCTGGCATATAAGTTTCAGGACTTTAAAGTGATAGTTTTGTTCATCACCTACCACATAAATACTTTGTCCTGCATTGAATTCTTTCTGTTTCTGTTCTGCTAATCCAATATCCTGGGTTATGTAAACAGAAGTACCATCTTTTCGGCGCACCAATTTTTCATCTAAACCATCATTGGTTAGATCGATCCAAACACTACCATCTTCTTTTTGGTAAAACACGCCTTTTGCTAAACCTTTATCCACCAGGTCTTTGCCCAGTAAATAAGTTTGACTCTCATAATATGTTTTGTCAAAATCACTTCCAATTCTCTGGTAAGTTGTTTCAAATCCGGCATACACCCATTCGTTCATTTTTCTCCAAAGTTCCAGTACGGCTGGGTTTCCTGTTTCCCAGTCCTGCAACATTTGTTGTGCTGCTAACATAATGGGCGCTTCTTTTTCTGCCAGTTCTTCTGTCATGCCTGCCAGCATCAAATCTTTGATCTGCGATTTGTAGGCATCATTAAATCTTACATAATAATCCCCTACAAAATGATCCCCTTTCTTATTAGCATCATTGGGCGTAGCGCCATTAGCATATAACTGCCAGGCAACCATACTTTTGCAAATATGGATGCCACGGTCATTTACAATGCAGGTTTTGGAAACTTCATAGCCATTAGCTTTTAAAATTTCTGCAATGCTTCTGCCCAAAAAATTATTTCTTAAATGACCAAGGTGCAAAGGTTTATTGGTATTTGGAGAGGAATATTCTACCATTACCCTTTGTTGTTTGGAAATATGATTGCCGTATTGGGCTTGGTTTACATTTGAATGTAAAAAATCCAGCCAATAACTATCTGCGATACCCAGATTTAAAAAACCTTTGATCACATTATAGTCTTTAAAAATACTGGGGTTTTCTAACAAAAGGGCATCACCTAATTCCTTACCCAATGCGTCGGGCGATTTTTTTAATTGTTTTATGAATGCGAATAATACAACTGTATAATCTCCTTCAAATTCTGGTTTGGTGGCATTTACCAATATATCCTGCCAGGGCATATTAATGCCATATAATGATGAAATTACTTTTGATGTTGCTTGTTTAATTTGTAATACCACACTCATGTTCGTACTTTTTCAGCTGGCAAAACTAACCAATTATGCCCTACCTTCGTCATGCTTATGCGAAAACTGCATGAACTTTTACCTAAACTGATATTGAGGATAGTAGATTTCTTTTATCCTTTATTTCGTCGTTTTATGCCTTTGCAAACCTTTAGGTATGCGGCCTGTGGCGGATTTAATACGTTTCTAGACATATTTCTTTTTTTTATTTCTTATAATTTTCTGCTTCACAAGGAGCCTGTTCCATTGGGCTTTATTACCATCAGTCCACATATTGCAGCATTCATCATTGGATTTTTTGTCACTTTTCCTATAGGATTTTACCTAAGCAGGTACGTTGTTTTTCAGGAAGTTACTGTGGGAAAAAGAAGACAAATAAGTAAATACTTCATGGTAGTGATGGGCTGTATTTTTCTAAACTATGGGTTTTTGAAACTGTTTGTAGAAGTTTTTGGATGGTATCCTACTCCTTCAAAACTAATCACCACCGTATTTGTGGTTGCATTCAGTTACCTCACACAGAAAAATTTTACATTCAAACCTGCATCCCAGGAAAGCTAATTCCAGAGAGGGTTAAGGTAAAACTGCAAGGTTGCCAGTCCCTTTTTTTCTGCATGAATAATCCTGAACTGGTGCCAACCGGCTTCTAAATAAATGGATTTGCTATGGTATGTGTTTTCATCCAGCGCTGTGTAATGTGCTTCCCAGGCATCAATGATGTTTTTATCATCAATGGTTAATTTCACTAGGTCATCTGCTGTGATACCTATTTCATAAGTGCCAGCTTTAAGCAATAGCTTAGTTTCTGCCACAGTAGCGAAGGAATCTGCCGGTAAATCATTGCCGATCTTGCCCCACCAGGTAAAATCTATCGATTTATTTTTGGCAGACTTTACAGGCACCTGGTTAAATATTTGTTTGAATGTTTCATAATCCTTTTCAGGATCATGTGCTGCATCCCACTGATACCAATTGATATCCCAATTGTTTTGTGGTACAAATGCTTGGTAGGTAAATGGCCTATCATCAGTAATAAGTTGCCCAAATTGGTTGGTGTAGGCATTCCCAGCCCTAGTTAATACTATTTGTTTATAAGGATTAACTGTATCAGCTTTAACAGAAAGGGTAGAAGGGAAACTGTCTATACCCATAGCCACCAATTCAAAGCCCTCCATTTTTTCTGGTTTCCATTTTCCAGCAGGTCCTAAAACCTCAAATTGATAAATACCTTGCTGGTCAATTTCTTTTAAGTGGAGGTAGGGATAACTAAAATCATATGGTCCCCATACTGTCATTTTAATTTCTTTTTTTCCCGATGGCGATGATAGGGTAGGTAATTCTTTAACCTTTATCAGTTTAAGTCTTTCATCTTTTTGATAATCCATATCAAAAACACTGGCTTCCCTCGATGTATCTATATTTTCTACCCTTTCTCCCAAGATCAATGGCTGATTGACCATCAATTTGATATTTCCACTAAACACTACTGTGTCGGTACCCATTATGTTGAAAGCCGTTTCGGTAGCTGTAAATCTGTTTGCAGCTATCCAGTAATTTCTGCTTTCAGTATTCTTTAATGTTGGATAGACCCAATCTTCAGGTTGTTTTTCTCTCGACCATAATTTCACACCCGTCAGATCATTTTCAAAACTATTGAGGGCGATATTGAAATTTTGACCATGTTCAATGGCAATGCCAATGCGGTTATTGGCGAAAGTATTATCAGTGATATCCGTATCAAAACTGTAACCACCCCATATACCATGGTCACAATCTTTGATGATATTTTTCATGATCAGGTTTCTACTGAAGGTTACTTCTATGCCATTGGTAGGCGCATAAGAAAAGTTATTGTTGTAAATAAAATTATCATTAGAACCTCCTTTGCCTGAATCCATCGTTGTTTGACCGGCCCACAAAAAAAATCCATCACCACTATGGGTTGCTGAATTATATGCGAAAATATTATCACTGCTTTGCTCAAAAACCAAAAATCCGGCACTGTCCTGACCACGTTTATATTTGCCATGGCTATATCCCCTTACATTGAAGTCTAGTTTGTTGTTATAGATTGTATTCTGCGAACTTCTGTATAAGCCAATACCAATGGCAGAATTGAAAGAAAAATTATTATGGTAAACAGTGGCTTTCCTGGTATTTGTCATCAATAAAGCACATTGTGATCCGGTAACTTCATTATTCGAGATGGTAGGATTGATACAGTTTTTGAGATAAATGCCTGCTCCATACCTCAGCCATTCATCTTTTTCATTGTGGTGAAAGCTCATCCAATCGCTGATGTCTTCTCTTTGCCAATTGCTTTTTAAATATTGCCTGTATTGGTAACTTAGGTTACACTGATCGATTGTTAGGTTTTCTACACTATCAGCCATAACAGCTACCTTAAATCCATGAATCATTGCATTTTTTAGAATGATATTTTTGCTGCCTTTTTTAATTAAAATTGCCAGGCCATAGAATTTGTCAGGATTTTTCTGGTCATTGGATCCCTTTAAAATTGCCTGCTTAAAATCGATCGTGATATTGCTGCCTTCAATTACCAATATGGGTTTTGAAAGATCCATATCGGCATTTAGTAAATATGTTTTTGAGAGAAAGCTAACAGAATGGGTAATAACCATTCCCTTTTGCAAATCAATGTCAGTTGCATTAATGGTAGAAAAAACAAAAAGGGTACCTATTAGGGTAAGTATTGTTTTCATTCATTTAAAGTTAGGTATTAGCCGTCACCCAAATGTCCCTATTTTATAGGAGTGCTATGATAGTTGAACCACAAATATGGTTAAAATTGAAAGCGAACACTGCCAAAAATGCCGAAATCATTGGTGTTCGACTTGTACAAAGCCGGATTTGCATTTGCAGGAATATTTCGAATGGGGGCATGGCGCCAAACCAGATCTACCCTTATTAATTTAAATATATTTTCAAAACCCGTACCTATTTCTGTGTAAAAATCATTTCTTAAGGAACGTAATTTATATTCTGTGAAATAATTCACCCTGTTCAAAAAACTATTTTTATTGGAAAGGTCACCCAGTACTGTTTTAAAATTCCAAAACTGCCGAATATTGGATTTACGCATAAAAGGTAAAACATTTAATAACTTTTTCTCAAAGTTGTGTTCAACATTAATACCGATAAATCTATCGCTGATATATTCAAAGCGGTTCATAAGGTTAAATGACTGCTTGTTGTAATAATAGATTTCGTTACCCGGATGTATTTCTAATAGCATAAAGGGTAATGATTCATCTGTAAAGATTTTACCGGCATATACTAGGTAGTTGATCTTTCCCCATCTTGGAATTCTGGTAGACTGTGAAATGTTCATACCTAAGCGAACATATTGGTAATGCGAACTGAAAAGATCCTGGATACCCAAGGCAGGCCTTATTTCCAAAACCGGTAGATTACTTTTTATTTTCATTTCTTTTCTATGTCTCGAAAATGTTCTTTCACCTGGTGCATATCTAAAACGCATGCCTATTTCTGAGCTGATAATATTTTTTTGACTGATTCTGCTAAAAAAGCTTCTCGATGCTGGAAGTGGTTGAAAGGTTTCATAAACTGTTCTGGTAAAAAAGGGTTGAATGGAGACTTTGTTTTTCCATTCTTTTGTTAAACTAAATTTTATTTCATCAACACCTAAAAATTTTTGTGGAATGCCTGGCCTGCGGATTAACTGACTGAATATATTGTCTGTGGTAATGTCTTCTTCATTATACCTTGTTCTTCCATTATCAAGGTCATGTGTATAGGAAGCGAAAAGGGTTACACCTTTATTGTTTGGGAAATGATAGGTAATATCACCTCTTCCCTTCCATAAGCCATCTTTAAAACCATAAGCAAGGTATCCGTGTAAGCGTAAATATTTATTGAATTTTTCTGTGGTTCCCAAATCAAATCGGGTACGTATTTTTTCATGCTGGTTACCACTGATCCATTTGTACCATGGCCCAATTTCAAAAGCGCCAAATCTTTTATGACCATCAATCAAAAAAGTAAGGGTTCTGGTGTATTGTACAAAAGCAGGAATCGTTTTCAAAGTATCCATCATGCTATACACTTTTCTTTCATTTGGTGAAAGAACTTCATGTCTTTGGGTTGTCCAGAAATTTTTGTCCATTGCTCTTGCATTCTCGGCTACAATTACTTCCAGCTTTTCAACATTTTCGCTTAGTTTTTTTGTAACGGAAGGGTCATTTA
>CALRVT010000005.1:0-147707 GCA_943371675.1 Chitinophaga pinensis
AAAACCGCCAAAACCAATATTGCTGTGGTGCCAATTTTACCTGTCCATTTGATCAACCAACCAGATCCATATTCACCTACTGCACCACCCCAGGAAAAAGCATTGCCCATCGTTGCGAAAGAGAATGCGGTACTTAAAATGATCAAGCCCACTAATACATACCGAATATTTCTGACCAGGCTAAATACTTTTTTTTCAAAAAGGAGGTTCATACCCAAAACAAAAAAAGTAGAACAGAAAAGAAAGGATGCAACACCAAACCCTTTATAGATAAGGGCATGGGCGATATAAGCGCCAAGAACCCCCAAAAGATTGGTAACTTTAACATCATCAGTAGCAAAAATTTTAATGCCAAAACGATGCACTTTATCCTGGTCTTCCTGCCAGGTAAATACATATGATGTAAGCGAGATAAAAAGAAAGATGGCAACCAACATGGAAGCTGCACCTATTATTTTAGTGGTTCTTTCGTCTTTCACCACTTCTGTTACGGTTACTTCTGCCTGTTTATCAGGCGTAAGTATTTCGGGATCCGGTGGCGGTGGCGTTTTCTTTTTGAGGCTATTGGCCATAGAAACAAATATAAGCTATGCTCCTAAGCGGAATATGCAATGAGTGCCTATGTGCAAAACTGATATTGGATACAACAGTTTTCCACTTTTCTTACTCAATTGTCGCGAATGCCAAAAGCAAGAAATAACCAACCTGCGATAAAAAAGACACCCCCGGCAGGTGTGATAGCGCCCACCCATTTAAAATGATCGGTACCAAATAATGCCAGCACATAGAGAGAGCCGCTAAAAAAAATAATCCCTGCGATAAATAAATTTCCTGCTAATTGGATTTTTTTGTTGGGATAGTATTTATACAAGATGCCCGTTAATGCTAAAGCAAAAACATGGTAAAACTGATAGCGCACGCCCGTTTCGAAAGTAGTTAGCGATTGGGCTGTGAGGTAATCCTTTAAGGTATGTGCCCCAAAAGCACCAATGCCAACAGAAAGCGCCCCTAATAAAACAGCAATAAATAGAAATCGTTTATCCATTTTCTTGTAAAATTTGATGAAACCCAGTATCCGTAATGCTTCCGGCATTAAGTGTATACTTTGCCTGCTGGTAATAGGCTGTTCTTTCTGCTAATTTCTTACTTAAAAAAATATGCAATTCCTGGTCTGACAAATGCTTGATCAGGGGCCGATGTTCTTTTTCAGGGAGTAGCCTTTTTACCAATATTTCTATCGGCTCATTGATCCAGATGGTTATGCCCTGTTTGTTCATCCATTCTATATTGTTATTAAAACAGGGTGTACCTCCTCCCGTTGCTAAAAAAAATGCTTTCTTCTCTGCAAACCAATACAACAATTTAGATTCTACTTTTCTAAAATAGGCTTCCCCATCTTCCTCAAAAATTTCAGCAATCGATTTTTCTTCGTTGGATTCAATTAAAAAATCAAGGTCGTACCCGCCCAGTTTCCATTTTTTGGCAAGTTTTTTTGCCCAGAATGATTTTCCCGAGCCCATCATGCCAATTAAAAAAATCTTCATACCTCCTTTAAAAATTAGAAATGTTACCCTTAAAAAAACAAAAACTTTTTGCCTAAAACTTGAACTGCTTTGCTTATTTAAAAGCGTTTAACCCTGTAACATCCATACCTGTGATCAGTAAATGAATGTCGTGTGTTCCTTCATAAGTGATCACACTCTCCAAATTCATCATATGGCGCATAATACTGTATTCGCCTGTTATGCCCATACCTCCCAACATCTGGCGAGCATCACGTGCAATATTGGTAGCGATCTCACAACTATTTCTTTTGGCCATACTGATTTGTTGCGGCGTTGCTTTGCCATCATTCATTAAAACGCCCAAACGCCAAACCAATAATTGTGCTTTGGTGATCTCAGTAACCATTTCTGCCAGTTTTTTCTGTTGCAACTGAAATCCGCCAATGGGTCTGTCAAATTGAATTCTTTCCTTACTATAACGCAATGCAGTATCATAGCAATCCATTGCAGCGCCAAGTGCGCCCCATGCAATACCATATCTGGCTTTGGATAAACAGCCCAAAGGACCTTTTAGTCCCTTAACATTTGGAAGAATATTTTCTTTGGGAACTTTCACATTATCAAATACCAATTCTCCGGTTGCACTGGCACGTAAACTCCATTTACCATGGGTAGTAGGTGTTGAAAATCCTTCCATTCCCCTTTCTACAATTAAACCCTGAATTTCATCCTGTTCATTTTTAGCCCATACAACAGCAACTTGTGCAAAAGGTGCATTACTGATCCACATTTTAGCGCCATTCAAAACCACATGGTCACCCGCATCTTTGAAGTGTGTAAGCATACCGGATGGATTGCTTCCATGGTTGGGTTCTGTTAATCCGAAACAACCAAGCCACTCCCCGCTGGCTAGTTTGGGCAAATATTTGTGTCTTTGTTCTTCATTGCCATAAGCATAGATAGGAAACATCACCAAACTACCCTGCACACTTGCTGTACTCCTAACACCGCTATCACCACGTTCCAGTTCCTGCATCATCAAACCATAACTGATATAATCCAATCCGCCACCACCATAAGTTTCCGGAACTGTGGGCCCGAAACAACCCAATTCGCCCATTTGTTTTACGATCTGAACAGGAAATTCGGCTCTTTGTGCATAATCCTCAATAATGGGCGAGATCTCCTTTTTTACATAAGAGCGAACTGTTTCACGGATGAGTTTGTGTTCCTCCGATAATAATTCATCTAATTGGTAATAATCGGGCGATTGGAATAAATCTGTTCTGGAAGCCATGAGATCAGTTTGGGGTTTGGAGTTTGGCGTTTTTTTTACAAAATTAAAGATATGGGGGGAGTTGGGGGTGATTTAGGGGCATTTATTTATGGTTTAATGTTAACACACATTGAAAATTATGTTGATGTACTGTTATCATAAGATGAAAACAGCATTTTAAATTCATCCAAATGATTTATATATTTAAAACAAAAAACATGAAAAAAATTAATGTAACCATATGCTTTCTAATACCCGTTTTCTTGCTGGCACAAGCCCCCAAAGAAAAAAAGCTAGAAGATCAAATCAAGCAATATTTTTTTGTGATGCTAATGACGGGTCCTAACAGAACCCAAGACTCAGTTACCGCTGCAAAAATTCAAGAGGGCCATATGGCCAATATCAACAAGCTTTATTATGCTGGAAAATTAAAAGTTGCCGGTCCATTTGGAGACAATGGCAACTGGAAGGGAATTTTCATTTTTGATTGTGCCACCAAAGAAGAAGTTGAATCGCTGATCAAAACAGATCCAGCTGTTGTAAGTGGCAGACTAAGCTATGAAATTCATCCCTGGTGGACAGCAGCGCAAGGGAGCTTTGTTCCAGGTGTACCTAAGAAATAATTGAACAAGTATTTTTAGATCATAGCTAATTTAATTTGAGTTAGCCGGAGATATTTTATTCGCTGTTTTTCAAACTTGTTATTGTTTAATATAAACAACCATAACATTATGCGAACCACACTATTACTTATCTGTTTTTTTGCTACCAGCAACCTCCTTTCTGGCCAATTACCAGGCAATTGTGTATCGGGCAATTGTATAACAGGTAGTGGCGTATTTGTTTTTACTAAACCAAAAGATGCTAGATATACTGGTGACTTCGACAAAGGAATGTTATCAGGTAAAGGAAAACTGGAATTCCCGGATGGTAGAAAATATGAAGGAGGATTTCTAAATAATAAATTCCATGGGGAAGGAACTTATTATCTAAATAAAGAGGAAAAATTCACGGGTACATTCGATAACAGTTCTCCGGTAAATGGGGTGGGCACTTTTTTCAATCCATCCGATTCAACAAAAACAACTGGCACCATGACAAATGGCGACTTTTCAGGAAAATGCCAGATCATTTATAATAATGGATCTAAATATGATGGGTATATTAAGAACAATGATTATGAAGGGTTTGGGATCCGGCTATATAAAAACGGAGATACCTATCAAGGTAATTGGGTAAATGGTCAAAGAGAAGGACAAGGAATATGGAAAGACAAAACCGGTAAATTGTTATATGCTGGTTTATGGAAAAAAGGTCAACCAGTTAATATTGCATCTGTGAATGCATCCACTGAATCTGAATTAAAAGAAATGAGAGAAGGTTTGTTGAACCGAAGCTTTAAAGGGATGAAAACGATGGTAATTCTAAAAGATAATTATTACAGTGAAACTATTTATGGCTGCAATGTAACCACTGAAATAATTTCAATCAATGACCGCTCAGAGGTATCAGCTAAAATAACACTTGTTTTTACTTTGAAAAATAAAAAATATACAAATACAACCAGTTACATAGGATTATATAACAGCACTTCACATATAATGGAGTTAAAAAACGAAAAAAACATTTATACTGATGATCTACCCAAAGGATATTACTTTTTTGCAGACCCTGTTTCCCTTTCCGTTTACAAAAGCAAAACAAAACCAGGTCATTTTATATTAGATGCAAAAGATAAAAACGACAGCAGTTTCGTGTTAGAAGATTAAGTGTAGTGTTTAAGAAAAAAAATGGTCATTCAATATTGAATGACCATTTTGGAAATCTAAATTAATGATGATTATTCTTCTTCAGGTCCCCTTCTTCCAGCAGCCGCTGCTTTTACGCCAGTCTGCCCTACTTCCTTATTGATCTCTGAAATATCCACCGTTCTTGCTGTTGAATCACCCATTAAATATTCAGTAAAATAATCGGCCATTCTCCAGAAGAAATATTCTACCATATCACCATAGCCATGTCTTTGACCAGGTAGTATTAGCAATTCAAATCTTTTATTGGCTCTGATCAATGCATTGGCCACCCTTGTTGTTCCGGCAGGGTGTACATTATTGTCGATATCGCCTGTAGACAGCATCAAATGCCCTTTCAGGTTTTTAGCCAGGTCCTGGTTCTTTTCAATATTGTATACAAAACTGGTATCTCCTTTATCACCAATAGTTTCTTTAACACCATGATGCTGTTCACTCCACCAACGGTTATACACTGCATTATCATGGTTACCCGATGAAGAAACAGCTACCTTAAAAAAATCAGGATATACCAACATAGCAGCAGTACTCATAAAACCTCCACCGGAATGTCCATGAATACCTACCCTATTGATATCAATGTATGGGTAACGGTCTGCCAATTGTTCTGCACAAGCTTTTTTATCTGCCAATCCATAATCACGTAAGTTACCATAGCCAAAATTATGGTACCATTTGCTACGGGAAGGATGTCCACCCCTATTACCCATCGTGATCACCACAAATCCTAATTGCGACAAACGGTCTGTTCTATCCATCCCTCTGGTAAATGCTTTATTCACGGCTTCTGTTTGCGGCCCCGGATATACGTATTCAATAACAGGGTACTTTTTGGTTGAGTCAAAATCAAATGGCTTATACATAACACCATAAATATCTGTAATGCCATCATCTGCTTTTACTTTAAATACCTGCGGAAATTTATAACCTGCAGCAAACAAAGAACTAAGGTCAGAAGTTTCCAGGTCCAATACTTTTCTTCCATCAGCAGCATACAAAGTTGATTTAGGTATGGTGTTTACGCGTGAATAGTTGTCTATGAAGAAAGACTTGCCATCATTCATATTCATGGCATGTTCAAACTCACCGGGGTTTAGTAATTTCAAACCGCTACCATCAAAATTAACTTTGTAGGCATGCAGGTAATAAGGGTCTTCTCCGATTTCTTTACCATTAGCAGAAAAATAAAGGATACGTTTGGCATCATCAATTCCCAGTATATTCTCCACATGATATGTACCTGAAGTGATCTGATTCTTCAGTTTGCCATTTTCATCATAGAGGTAAAAATGCGCATAGCCATCACGCTCACTCCATTGTATAAATTCTTTACCGTCATTAACCAATCCCAGTCTGCGCGTTTCTATATAAGTGTTAAAACGCTCTTCTATCAAGGGTTTGATGGTTCCACTCATCACATCAGCCACACATACATCCACTTTTTTAAGATCACGGCTTGTACGCGTAAAATAAAATTTATCGGCTGTTCCTAACCATTTCAATGGTCTGAAATCATCATCGCGGTTGCTTATTTTTCCCGGATCTGCCCACAAAGCAATATTTTGGTCTTTAAACTGCGACACGCTCATTTCCTTTCCGCTTTGTTTGGCTATGTCAAAAAGATATACATGGTCAATGGGCGACTCTTTTTCGCCTGGCATCCAGTATTTATAGGTTTCTAAAGTGGGGCGGGGTTCACTCAAACTATTGATAACCCATAATTCTTTTACTTTTCTGTTATCAACCCTAACCAAGTTAAAATATTTGGAATCTGGCGACCAATAAGCAAAGACAGATTTCTTTTTATTTTTATTTTTTTCCTTGTCAACATTATTATCTCCATTTCCTGATAAATTTCCTTCTGAGAAATAGCTGAAATTTTCAATGCCATCAGTAGTTAAAGCATGATCAACCAATGTAGAATCGTCTTCATTCTTCAAAGCTTTTTCATAATTGGCTTTATCCATCCAGTAGAGATTATAGTTCTTGCCAAACAAAATAACATTTCCATCAGGCGAGATATTTGCCCAGTTTGGTTTGCGTTTAGGCTTTTTAAAATCAGACAACTCGTTCAATTCACCAGTAAGCAGGTTGTATTCAAAATAAAATGTTTTCTTCTCTTTAACAGCAGGTGTCCCTTTTTTAGCAGTCGAATCTTTCTTTTCAATTTCCTGCGTGCTCTTCACTTCAAATTGAATCCAGTTCTCGTCTTTAATAAATCGCATACTATCCAGGCCCAGGTGTTGCGCATCAAATGGGTCTTTCACAATTCTGGTGATTTTTGCTGCCAGGTCTGCATTATCAAATAATAGTTTCTTTTCTGCTTTAACAGGATCTACGATATACCATTTTTTACCATCGGTAGTTTCGTACATATACCAGAATCTTTCCGATTTTTTTAGCCAATGTGGATCTACTGATGTACTAAACACCAGCTTTTCAAGCTTTTTAGGCGCATATCTAGCTGCCTGCTGGTAATTGGCTTTGGTTACAAGGTTTGATTGTGCCCATGCGGAATGGGTAAAACCTATCAACAAAAAAAGTAAAGTGACGATTCTCATAACAGAAATATTTGGTTTAGGGAATGATGAAAGTAAGGCAAAGCAAGCAAAAAACATAAGCAATATCCAGAAAAAGCCAGGTACCACTATTGCCAAATGATGCTTATTTTGCATGAAATGATTTCTATGCCATTTGCGTTCAGTACCAGTAAAGATTATTATTTGGAAGCAGATGCTGCTGATGAGCTGGCTGCTTTTAAAGATCAATTTCATTTTCCCCAAAAAAATGGTAAGGACGTTATATATTTTTGTGGCAATTCATTGGGTTTGCAGCCAAAAAATGCTGCGGAAGCGATTAATATTGAGCTTAATACCTGGAGAGAGGAAGCCATTGGTGGTTTTTATCATGGCAAAAATCCCTGGCTATATTACCAGGAATACCTGAAACCTTCTCTATCTAAAATTGTTGGCTGTAATGAAACGGAAGTTACCGTTATGAATACCTTAACGGTAAACCTGCATTTATTAATGCTCAGTTTTTATCGTCCTACAAAATCTCGTTTTAAGATCATGATGGAAGTCGGTGCATTTCCATCCGACCAGTATGCAGTAGAAACATTGGTGAAACATTTTGGCCTTGATCCAGATACCTGCATCATTGAGATCAGCCCTAAGGATGGCGAAAAAACACTTGATACAGAAGCGATCATTGAAGCCATCAACCAACATGGCGAAAGCCTTGCTATGGTTATGTTTGGCGGCATCAATTATTATACAGGACAGCTATTTAATATGCAAGCCATTACTGCTACAGCCCATAAAAATGGTGCCATCGCAGGCTTTGACCTGGCCCATGTTGCCGGTAATATTCCTTTGCAATTACATGACTGGCAGGTTGATTTTGCTGTTTGGTGCAGTTATAAATATTTGAATGGCGGACCAGGAGCTGTGGGCGGGGTTTATGTGCACGAAAAACATGCCGCCGATACCGATACGCCCCGATTAGGAGGATGGTGGGGAAATGATGAAAAGACAAGGTTTGCGATGGAAAAAGGGTTCATACCAAAGCCCAATGCAGGCGGCTGGAACATCAGTACTGCCCAAATTTTCAATACTGTTTGTCTGAAAGCATCTCTGGAGATCTTTGAACAGGCAGGGATCGATCAAATCAGGAAAAAAAGTATGCTACTCACAGCCTACCTGGAATATCTCTTACACCAACTACCTAATTTAAATTTTGAAATTATTACACCTATTGAACCTGAAAACAGGGGCGCGCAATTGTCGTTATATTTTAAAGAAAAGGGCAAAGAAATTCACGACAAGATGATAGAGAGCGGCATCATAGTTGACTATCGTAAACCCGGCGTGATCAGGGTTGCACCAGCCCCACTCTATTGCAGCTTTGAGGATGTTTATCGGTTTTATGACATATTGAAAACACATTTTTAGTAAGTCAGCTACAGTTATAGTTTTGGATAAGCTTCTGTATCTTTAAGCATGCGCAATTCAATACAATCAATTGTATGAGTAAACATCACTATTCCTATTTAGCATTGGGCGATTCTTATACTATTGGCGAATCTGTACCCTTACATGAAGGATTTCCTTACCAGGTTGTGCAGTTGTTAAGAAAGTCCGGCAAACATTTTTACGCACCGGAAATTATTGCCAAAACAGGTTGGACAAGTGCGCAACTAGCCGAACAGATATTGCATTCCAAATTGAATGAGAGCTATGATTTTGTAACCCTTTTAATTGGCGTTAATAACCAATACCAGGGCTTATCAATCCAGGATTTTACAACTGATTTTGATTTTTTACTTAGGAAAGCATTACATCTAACTGGAGAAAAAAACAAGCAGGTAATCGTTTTATCTATTCCAGATTGGGGGTTTACACCTTTTGCGGCTAAAAAAGACCAGCTTGCCATCAGCGCACAGATTGATGCCTTTAACCAGATCTGTTTAGCCGGATCTAATAAAGCCGGCACTCATTTTATTGACATCACCGAGGAAAGCAGAAAAGTAAAAAAAGATAAAAGTCTTTTAGCTGCTGATCAATTGCATTATTCAGGTAATATGCATGCGATATGGTCTGAAAAAGTTGCCAAAATAATGGCAGAAATTAGTTGATCAGGTATTTTCCCATTTCTTGCTGATAATCCCTAGCTGCAATAGTTGCTTTTTCTGCAAAATCTTCGTCACCCCCGGCAAAAATGATGGCTCGACTGGCATTCACCAACAAACCGCAATCCTTGTTTATTCCATACTTGGTTACTTCTTCTAAACTTCCGCCCTGTGCACCAACACCGGGAACCAATAAAAAATGATCTGGAATGATAGAACGAATATGTGCCAAATCACTTGCTCTTGTTGCACCCACTACAAACATTAAATTGTCTGGATTACCCCATTGAGCGATCCTGCATAAAACTTTCTCGTATAATTTTTGCGGTTGGTCATTTTGTTGCAATGCCAATTGTTGAAAATCTTTACTGCCCGTATTGGAAGTTAATCCTAATACAATAGTAAATTTATTTTCATATTCCAGAAATGGGCGAACACTATCCTCCCCCATATAGGGCGCCACTGTTATTGCATCAAAAGGCATCACTTCAAAAAAAGCTTTGGCATATTGTGAAGAGGTATTACCGATATCTCCTCTTTTAGCATCTGCAATTTTAAAATGGGTTGAAGGAATATAATTCACAGTTTGCTCCATTGCCTCCCATCCTTTGATTCCCTGCGATTCATAAAAAGCAGTATTGATTTTATAGCTAACACAATAATCTTTTGTAGCATCAATGATGGCCTTATTAAAAGCAAAAACAGCACCAGGCTTATTTTGAAGGTGTTTGGGCAATTTAGTAATGTCTGTATCCAGGCCTACACAGAGATAGGATTTCTTAAACCAAATCTGATCAACCAGCTCTTTTCTATTCATGTAATCTCAATAAAAAAATTAATAACTATATACCTGATAACCCCATGGTTCTAAACTAATTCCTTTACCGGGCTCCATTTTTTCTTTCTTACAGGTAAAGATTTCAGTGGCTTCTCCGCTAACCAAACCATCCTTTAAGGTAAAGCTCTGAGGGGCACTGGTTAAATTCAAAACGACCACTATTTTTTTATCTTTGCTTTGTCTGGCATAGGCATAGATTTTATCTTCCATACCTGTTGTTAACCTCGCAAAGGAAGCACTTGCACTTAACGCAGAATTTTCTTTACGCAATTGTAATAGCTTTTTATAAAATGCCGCTCTTTCAAACTTTGCAAATTGCATAGTGTCTTTATCGAAGAACTTGATGGCCTTTAGAATGGGCTCTTCTTGTCCACTATAAATAAGCGGCACAGTCCTTTTCATTGTTTGTGTAAGAACAGCAAATGGTGCATGGGATGCACCAGGCATGGTTTCGAAATCTGCTTTGTTCCAGCTATTCTCATCATGGTTACTGGTAAAATACATTCTAATAGCATTGGCCGGATAAGTCGTGTCAATTTTAAGAAGAACACTATCAAAATCCGACGCTTTACGTTTACCTGATGCAATAGACTTCATCATATTGAATTCGGTCCAGGTATAGGTAGCATCAAATCCATCTGTATGCAAAACAGGCTCATCTCCTTCTGCCAACATAAATATATTCTTCATCTTCTTAAGCTGGGGAATACATTCCAGCCAAAAGCTGTCCAACACTTCGCCGGCCACATCGCATCTGAACCCATCAATATCTGTTTCAGTTATCCAGTACTTCATGGCTGCGATCATACTATCAACAGTACCCCGGTTTTTATAATTGAGTTTTCTGGTATCTGTCCAATCGTACATGGAAATAGCTTTTCCTGTAACACTATCCTGCACATAAAAATCCGGATGAGTGGTCAACCAGTTATGATCCGCTCCGGAATGACTGGGTACCCAATCAATAATAACTTTAAAGCCTTTATCATGAGCCTGCTTCACCAGACTTTTCCAATCATCCAAATTTCCAAATTCACGATTGATGGCCTTATAATCAGAAACTGCATAATAACTCCCCAAGGAACCTTTTCTGTCTACCTTACTGATGGGATTGATAGGCATAAACCACAAGGTTTGCACACCCATTTCTTTCAGTCGGTCGAGGTTTTTAGCAAATGCATTAAATGTGCCTTCCTGCGTATATTGACGAACATTAACTTCATAAATATTACCCTGTAAGATCCAGGCAGGATGCCCATCAACAATGGCCGTATCTAAATTATCTGCATTGCCCGAACCATTCTTGCATGAAGAAAATATCAACAGAATACATACAACCTGCCATATATATCGATTACGCATAAATAGAAGTTTAGGATACAAAATTATTGAATGTGATGGGAAATAAAGATTATTTATCTAATTACATACTTAGCATGGATTTCTCAGTCGTGCATCCTTATTATGAGATTTCTCAGTCGTGCCTCCTTCGAAATGACGCATGCCCAATTAACTGTCATTTCGAACGCAGCGCAGCGAAGAGAGAAATCTCAAACTTAGCATAAGATTTCTCAGTCCTGCCTCCTTCGAAATCCCACCCTTAGCATGAGGTTTCTCAGCCGTTCCGGCTTCGAAATGCGGTAAATACGCTACTCAAGTTCAATCAATTTATCTTTTTTTACAGAAACATGTATCAATGATAATAAAAGGAGGCAGTGTTTATATATTGACCAATAAGAATAAATCCACCCTATATGTTGGTGTCACTTCCAATTTGATCAGGAGAATTCAGGAACATAAAAACAAAATTTATCCCAATAGTTTCAGTGCGAGGTATAATGTGAGTTATTTGATTTACTATGAATGGCATCCTTCTATAAATGAAGCCATAATGAGAGAAAAGGAAATAAAAAAATGGAGAAGAGAGAAAAAGGAAATATTGGTCAACAAAATCAATCCGAAATGGGAGGATTTATGGGAGAAGGAAGTGCAATATTGGTGATGATTCTCATACCAACATGGGATTTCTCAGTCGTGCCTCCTTCGAAATGACGCATGACCACTACACTGTCAATTCGAACGCAGCGCAGCGAAGAGAGAAATCTCACTATTAGCATAAGATTTCTCAGTCGTGCCTCCTTGGTGATGAGTTTCATCTTAGCATAAGATTTCTCAGTCGTACCTCCTTCGAAATGATGCATACCCACTACCCTGTCATTTCGATCGCAGCGAAGCGAAGAGAGAAATCTCACTCTTAGCATAAGATTTCTCAGTCGTGCCTCCTTGGTGATGAGTTTCATCTTAGCATAAGATTTCTCAGTCGTGCCTCCTTCGAAATGACTTTACAAAAACTTATGTTTCTTTGCAGTCTAACGAAGCCATATGGAAAATCAAGCAATGTACTACGGCGGTTACCTGCATTTAGATAAAGTATTGGATGCACAATATCCGGTAAGTTTTGAAAAACCGAATGAACCGGCGCATGACGAGATGCTTTTCATCATTATTCACCAAGCATATGAACTTTGGTTTAAGCAGATCCTTTTTGAACTGGATTATGCTATGACCGTTTTTGCTAAAGAAAAGATCAATGATAATTCTGAGGACCTAAACCTGGTGCGGCACCGATTACATAGGGTTATCAGCATTATGCAATTGCTAAATCAGCAAGTGCATATATTGGATACGATGACACCATTAGATTTTCTGGAATTCCGAAATCTATTAACGCCTTCCTCTGGTTTTCAGAGTAAACAATTTCGTTTAATTGAAGCCAAACTAGGTCTGGCCATTGATCAACGCCATCAAAAAGATTATTATAAAAGAACCAATGAAGGTGGCTTTAGCAAACCTGATTATAGTCATATCAATGAAGTGGAAGACCAGAAAAATTTATTACAACTGGTTAATGACTGGTTAGAGCGTATGCCTTTTTTTAAAGATGCATACTGGAGTAGCTTTTCAACAGATGCACCTGATTCTGTAACCCAACATCCGTTTTGGACTGCCTATCGCCAGATTTACCAAAATGGCTTAACTGAAAGAGAAAAAGGGAAACAGATAGATTTTGATTATGTTTTTTTTGAGCAAGTTCCAGAGGGTATCGACAAGGATCAATTGTTATTGCTGCGAAGTCACTTTTCACCCAAAGCATTAAGATCTGCATTGTTTATCATGCTATACCGCGACTTTCCTGTATTTCAAACCAGTTATCAAATATTAGATTCCTTAATAGAAATAGATCATTTGATGAGTAATTGGCGACACAAACACCTCATCATGGTTAGAAGAATGATTGGTATGCGGGTTGGCACAGGCAACACCAGTGGTGCAGGTTATCTGGAAGGTGCATTGAATAAGCATTTTGTGTATAAGGATCTGTCCGGTCTATCTACCTATCTGATTGAAAGGAAAAAACTGCCCAAACTACCTGAATTACTTACCAATAATCTGGGATTTAGAATGTGAGAAAGCTTATGATTTGCTTAAAATAAAGGGAACCATGTTTTTGGGTAGCTTATCCGTTTAAATTTACGAATCCCTATTACCCAATGGTATCATTAATTTGAATAAACAAAACATTATAAAAGCCTATTCAATCATCACTGTTATCTTGGGCAGTTTTGCTGTTATTACACAATATGTATTAAATCTTCAAGCTAAGCATAAGGGAATGGGCGAAACAACCATTCGTTTTTTCAGTTACTTCACCATCACTTCAAATATGCTGGTATTGCTGGGTTTTGCTTCAATAGCCATCAATAGCAAACATAAATTACTTGGTTTTCTAAATAATGCTAATAGGCTAACTGCCTTAACTGTTTATATATTAGTGGTTGGATTGGTTTATAACCTGGTATTAAGGTCGCTATGGCATCCACAAGGCTTACAATTACCCGTAGATGAGATCTTACATGTTGTAATACCAGCCCTTACACTTTTGTTTTGGATCTTTTATGTTCCCAAGCAAAATCTTTCCTGGAATTTATCATTTTATGGTTTAGCATACCCTCTTGCTTACACTATTTTTATTGCGATCAGGGGTTATTTTTCCGGATTCTATCCTTACCCATTTATTAATGTAACTACTTTAGGTTATGAAAAAACATTATTAAATGCTGGTGTTTTATTGATAGTTTTCTTAGGACTTTTTATCATTCTGATAGGCATTGGTAAAATGGTGTCGACTAAAAAGGCATAACCGTTTTATTCATTCTGCAAATTAGTCTCCTACATCTTTTTTGTTATTTCTCGCAATTTGCCTTTACCCCATCAATCGCTATTTTTTCGCCAGATGGGGTGCAAAACGTATCTTTAGTATTTACAGATTATGAAAAAAAGTCACTTCCTATTTTTAATTTTATTTCTATCATGTAACCCTAAAAAGGATGGATACAGGAAAGCAGAAGATGCATTGGACGCAGGCAGAGAGTTTATCAATGCCCAGTTACAGGGCGACTTTGCAAAAGCCTCCTTTTATCTTGTTTCTGATCCCCTAAATAAAACCTTACTGGATAACCGAGAAAAATCCTACCGGGAAAGAGACAGAGAAGGCAGGCAACAATGGCGCACAGCTTCTATCAATATTTTGGAAGTAAAACAGGTAAATGATACCATGGCTTGCATGTTCTTCCAAAATTCGTTCGACAAGGTTGCTGATACCCTTTGCATTGTTAAAAGAACCGATACTTGGCTGGTTGATATCAGCAGAAAGAATTAAATTTATCAGATGTTGTTTAAAAACATGCTACTGGTTGGTTTTGGAGGTATGATAGGAACGGTATTAAGATACCTTTCAGGATTACTGATTGGTCAATTTTCATTCCCTTTTGCTACCCTTACTGTAAATATCCTGGGATCCCTATTTATCGGAGCAATTATGGGCTTTGGTTTCAGGGATGAAAACCTGCGTAATTGGCAACTATTTCTGGCAACAGGCATTTGTGGCGGGTTTACCACCTATTCAGCTTTTGCATGGGAAAACCTGCAATTATTAAACCAACAACGCTATGGTATTTTTATAATTTATACCTTAACAACCCTTTTACTAGGCTTACTAGCAGTAACTTTGGGTTATTGGTTAATCAAACAAATTTAAAATCGTTTTATGCAAGATACTACAGTGAAACATCCCTGGCATGGCGTTCCTTATGGTGAACATGCACCAAGAATTGTAAATGCCTGTATTGAAATACCTCAGGGTTCCAGGTGTAAATACGAAATTGATAAACCCAGCGGTCTTCTAAGGTTAGACAGGGTTATCTTTTCTTCCTTTTATTATCCTATCAACTACGGTTTTATTCCACAAACCTATGGCGGAGATAAGGACCCTTTGGATATATTAGTGATCACAACACTACCTGTGCAACCGCTTACACTCATGGATGCAAAAGTGGTGGGGGTGATGCAGATGGTAGATGGCGGTGATCCGGATGATAAAATCATTGCCGTTGCAGCCAATGACCCAGGTGTGAACCACTACAATAATATTGAAGAATTACCCAAGCATTTCTTTGATGAATTGCGTCATTTCTTTGAAGAATATAAAAAGCTGGAGAACAAATCTGTAGTAGTGGAAGACTTTGGAGATAAGGCCCAGGCTTTAACCATTATTGAAGAAGCCATACGTTTTTATAAAGAAACTTTTGTGAAGTAAGTATCACAATAACCAGATTTCCCGTGCCTGAAATTAAAAAGAATATGACCTTAACCACCATCCTTTTATTACTATTGATAGGACTGGCAGCCGGATTTCTGAGTGGCTTAATTGGCATTGGCGGAGGCGTTTTGATTGTTCCGGCATTGGTATTATTACTAGGCTTTTCACAAAAACTTGCACAGGGTACTTCTTTGGGCTTGTTGCTTTTACCTGTTGGATTATTGGCAGTTATGCAATACTACAAACAAGGCTACCTGAATGTGAATTATATCGGCATTCTAGCGATTTCCTTTATACTGGGAAGCTTTCTGGGCAGCAAATTGGCATTATCAATGAGTGATGAGAAAGTAAAGAAGATTTTTGCCGTAATCATGATGCTGATAGCCCTAAAAATGCTTTTTTTTGATAAAAGCAAACCCAGACAGGACAAAGCTTCCATTGATTTTTCCTCAAAAAGTGCTGAAACATCAAAGTGAACCTTTAAAAAATTCAATTCCGACCCTTATCTTTGCCAAAAATCTACACCATGGAAGTAAATCAATCTAGGACAAAATATTGGGTACTGTGTTTTTTATGGTTGGCCATTATGGTTTTTATGCTCATATTCTATCGCCAGTTTTTTTGGTTGGCATTGCCTGGAACCGTTACTTATTTTGCCAAAGCAATGGACCTTATATAAATAAAATATTTTTTTGATAATAAAAAAGCAACCACTTACTTGGTTGCTTTTTTATTGATGGTATCTTTTTACAATCCTTAACTGATGTGTTCTTTCTCCGGTTTCGGTATGTATGATACCACCATTGTCGATCTTATCAATACGCACTTTACCTGATGCATGAATAATATGTTCCGGATCTAACATGATACCTACATGGATGATGCGACCATCCGCGTTATCAAAAAAAGCAAGGTCGCCACAAAGAGCTTCCTGCAAAAAGCCTACCAGTTCGCCCTCTTCAGCCTGTTGGTAGGCATCCCTGGGTAACTTGATTCCAAAGAACCTGAAAACCTGTTGTACATACCCGCTGCAATCTATTCCAAATACAGATCTACCACCCCATAAATAAGGCGTTTGGAGGTACAGTTTGGCAATAGAAAGAATGGATGCCTCGGAAAAAAGATGTTCTGCAGGATCCCAAATGGCTTCTGCATAAGTAAATGTATGCGGCCCAATAGCTTGTTTCGCTTTTGCAAAAAGACCAACCGAACTTCCCATGGGGATATGCATGGCGACTCCATTCCATAAAATGGAATTAGTCCATTCATTATTTAATTGCGCTGCATTATTTACCGATAAAGAATCTGGTAATGGTTCTATCTGACCATTCTGACACCAACCCTCATAACCATCATAAACGCATTTAACACGAGAGAATGATTTTCCTGCTTCTAATAATTCAACCATTTCTCCGAATAATAATTGACTGACCATTTCAGAACTATGAGCAGCTTCTTTTCTGAGGGGGGCAACAGGAACCAGACAAATCAAAAAAGACATAATAGAATTTTAGCGTCAAGGTATGGAATTTTAGCAGTATCGCATCTTAGATAAAATGCTTTATTTTCAATAAGTGAGCAAGGATCCTTTCCAACATATTACTGATGCTGAGCTGCTTGAAAAATTCTACAGCGAACATGACACCAAATGGCTTGGCATTGTGCTGCAACGTTATACTTTTTTGCTTTTGGGTGTGTGTATGAAATACCTGAAAAATGAAGAAGCAGCAAAGGATGCCGTACAACAGATTTTCCTCAAAGCCATTCTGGAACTTGGCAAATACAAAGTAGATTATTTGAAGAGTTGGTTATACATGGTTGCCAAAAACCACTGCCTGATGCAATTACGGAATAAACATACCACCGTACCTGTTGATGAGCAACCCATGCTTATGGAAGAAAAGGATGATTTCTATGATCAAACCAACAAGGAAATAGCACTTGATCTGTTAGAATTAGCTTTAAACGAATTGACCTTAGAACAAAAGACTTGTGTAAAATTGTTTTACCTTGAAAAACAGAGTTACCATGAAATAACCGGGATCACAGGGTATAGCCTGCTTCAAGTAAAAAGTTTCATTCAAAACGGGAAAAGAAACCTGAAAATACTGGTAGAAAAGAAAATGCATGCAAAGGAATGAGTGAGTTAAAAAACATATTACAAACGGAAGATGCGCTTTCATCAGAAAGCTTGCTGAATTACCTGCAGGGAAATGCTTCAAAAGAAGAACACCATGCCATAGAAAGGTTAATGGCAGACTCACCATTTGTAAATGATGCAATTGAAGGATTGCAACACTTTAAGGATCCCGAACTCATCAAAGAATATATTGCAGAATTAAACAGGCAGGTTCAAAAACAAACAGCCAAAAAAAATGAGAAAAAAACGAAACGGCGATTAAAAGACCAAAACTGGCTGGTAATAGCTATTCTGGCCATTCTCTTTCTATGCATTGCTGGCTATTTCCTGATCCTTTTTATTCTCTAAAATCTATTCCATTACCTGCATAGCCTGCTAAGAATTGGTTGATGTTCTGGAAACAATTGGCAGAGGTCATCCTTTTTTGCCAATTCAAAATCTTCAAAATCAAATCCGGGTGCTACCGTACAGCCAACAAATGAAAAAAGTCCACCTGCTGCTGTTTCAGATGCAAACCAGGAACCTGCAGGAACTACTGCCTGAAAGACTTCTCCCCTTTTAATATCCATACCCAGCTTCAAACAACGATATGCCCCATTAGGATCAATTACATGTACCAACAAGGTATGTCCAGCATAAAAATGCCAGCATTCATCACTTTGTATTCGATGAAAAGCAGAAAAATTTCCTTCCTCGAGCAAAAAATAAATGGCAGTAGCAATTGACCTCTCCCCTTTGAATCTTTCATGCAAAGCATGCTGCTTGATGGCTTCCTCCGAACGGTAGGTTTCTATAAAATAGCCACCTTCCGGATGTGGCATTAATGCATATGTTTGGATAAGATCTTCTACTGTAATAATCATAGATAAATTTAATTATAGCAAAGAATGGGGTTCTACATTAAATGCTAAAAAGCAATCAGTTTCGCAATGCATCATACAATACCTCAACTGTATGTAATGCAATTTTACCCGTACCATCTTTGATTTGGTGACGGCAACTTGTTCCGGGTGCAGCGGTGATACATGTTTCGCGTTCCTTTCTGACGGCAGGAAATAAAACCAACTCACCAATTTGCATAGACAATTCATAATGCTCTTTTTCAAAACCAAAAGAACCTGCCATACCACAACAGCCGGATGGAATGGTTGTAACCTGATAATTAGCAGGCAAGGATAATAGCGTAACAGAGTCTGCAAGAGATGACATTGATTTCTGTTGGCAATGCCCGTGCAATTGGATAGATTGCTGTTCCTGGGTAAATGATGCGGAACTTATATGCCCCTTCCTGATTTCTGAAGCAAGAAACTCATCAATCAGGAATACATTGTTGGCGAGCGTTTTTGCTTTCTCCCATAAATCAGCAGACGCAAGGTCAGGATACTCATCCCTGAAACTGATGATAGCTGAAGGCTCAATACCAATCAACGGTGTTTCATCTGTGATCAAAGGACTGAGTAATGCAATATTTTGGTTGATAATTTTCTGGGCTGATTTAATTAGTCCCTTAGAAAGCCATGTACGCCCACTCTCCAGGTGTTTGGGTATCACTACTTCATACCCGAGTTTTTCGAGCAAAAGAATGGCTTTACGACCAATATGTGCATCGTTGTAATTGGTAAATTCATCACAAAACAGGTAAACTTTTCTTTTTTGAGAGGGCAGTGAGATCTTTTGGTGTTCTCTGTACCAACTTATCAGGGTTTGCCTGGAAAGTTTTGGCATAGACCTTTTAACTGCAAATCCGGCTAATGATTTGATCAATGAACCGGTGATCTTATTGGATACAATGAAATTATAAAAAGCAGGCATTAAAGAACCCAATTTTGCAGAAGCCGTAAAATTGGCTATCAATTTGGAACGGAAAGGAATGCCATGCACATCATAATATTGTTGCAGGAATTCTGCTTTTAGCTTGGCCATATCCACATTAGACGGACATTCCGATTTACAAGCTTTACAACTTAGGCAGAGATCCATCACTTCATAAATCTCTTTATGGTCGAAGCGGTTGATCTTATCAGAATGCGTTAAGAACTCACGAAGAATATTTGCCCTTGCTCTTGTGCTGTCTTTTTCATCACGTGTGGCCATGAATGAAGGGCACATGGTACCACCTGACAAATGCGTTTTTCTGCAATCACCGGAACCATTGCATTGTTCGGCGTGTTGCAAAATATCCTGTTGGTGAAAACGGAAAACGGTTTTGAATTCGGGCGTAAATTGTCCGGGTTCATAACGCAGCATGGTATCCATTGGCGGTGTATCCACAATCTTATTCGGATTGAATATGTGTTCTGGATCCCAACTTTTCTTGATCTCTTTCAATAATTCATAGTTCTTCTCACCCACCATCTGACGAATGAATTCACCGCGCAATCTGCCATCACCATGTTCCCCACTTAATGAGCCATTGTATTTTTTTACAAGGGTAGCCACATCTTCCGCAATGGCACGGAATAAACGATTACCCTCCATTGTTTTTAAATTGATGATCGGCCGCAGGTGTAATTCACCGGAACCGGCATGAGCATAGTGTACCGAATGTAACCCATGCCTGGTAAGGATCTCATTGAATTCACGAATATATGCCGGCAGGTCCTCTACAGCCACAGCGGTATCTTCGATAACAGGAACCGCTTTTTCATCACCAGGCAGATTGCTTAATAAGCCCAGACCAGCTTTACGAAGGGTCCATATTTTTTTGGTATCGTTGCCAAATAACACAGGAAAATGATAGCCCAATCCGGCTTCCCGCATCTCTGCTTCTACCTGTTGGGTAATAGCCAGTATTTCTTCTCTTGTTTCTTTTGAAAACTCAATTACCAGAATGGCACCAGGATCACCCTGCACAAAAAATCTATTTTTACTTTGTTCGATATTGCCTTTGGTACATTCCAATATGTAATGATCAATCAACTCACTGGCGCAGGGATGGTATTTTAAACCAATCAGGTTTGCGCGCAATGATTCATCAATGCTATTAAAATGAACACAAAGTAATCCTGTCTCACGTGGCGGCAGATCCACCAGATTCAATTTAAATTCTGTGAGAAAAGTTAATGTTCCTTCTGACCCAGCGATCAATTTACAGAAGTTGAATGGTTCAGTACCAGCGGTAAAAGGCTCTGTATCAATCAGCAGGTCTATCGCATAACCGGTATTCCTTCTTTCAACTGACTTTTTGGGGAACTCTTTTCTGATCTCAACTTGATGATCATAGTTACCTAATAAGGTCCTAGTTTGTTTATAGATCCTTCCTTCCAATGAATCTTCTTCGCATTTAGCATGAAATTCATCGGTGGAGAGTGATTGAAATTTGGCTTCAGATCCATCACTTAAAAAACCTTCCACTTCTATTAAATGCTCTCTGGTACTTCGATAAACAACAGAATTTGACCCGCAGGAATTATTACCAACCATCCCTCCGATCATTGCACGATTGGCAGTAGATGTTTCAGGACCGAACATGAGTCCATGAGGTTGTAAGAATTTATTCAAATCATCTCTGATCACACCTGGTTGTACCCTCACCCATTTTTCTTCCACATTTAATTCCAATATAGAAGTAAAATTTTTTGAGACATCTACAATGATGCCATTGCCAACTACTTGACCAGCCAAAGAAGTACCTGCCGTTCTGGGTATGAGCGAAGTTTTATTAGACTTTGCAAAACGGATCAGTTTCTGAATATCTGATTTGGTTTTAGGTATGGCAACAGCTAAAGGCATCTCGCGATAAGCAGATGCATCAGTTGCATATAAGGTTCTTATGGTTTGATCCAAAAAAAGATCACCTTCCAAATCTCCGGAAAGTTGTTGTAGGGCTTCGTTCATCTAAAAAAATACTTTATCGCTGGCAAAGATAACCCTCATCGGGCTATGAAAAGAGCCAATCCAACTGTACATATGATAATAACACCATATAAAAGCAACATGATAACTGTACAGATCCCAATAAAACGGAACATTTTTGAGATATTCTGAAAGGAGCCATCCAGATAGTCCTGATTTTCGTGCTGAATCGCAAGCTTTAGTTGAGTAGCAAATCGGTAAAGATATAAGGTTGGAAAAAAATAAAGTATTGCGAAAATCAAATAAAATCCGGTCATTAAATAACTGAAAGTTGGGCCACTAACTGAACTAACCGGCATATCATTACCTGCAGCGGCAAGGCTTTTCATGGAATTGATGGAACTAAAAATTGTACCAATAAAAAAAGAAACTAAGATCATGATGCCGCATCCAATAAATCCCACAATTGATAGGAATTTAGCCCAACGTGCGGCGATCTTTAAATGAACTTTTGATGTCTCATTGACCAACAATGTTGGTGTTTCCGGATAGATCTGTTCTTCCATATGATTTGGTTTTAATGATTCAACTTGAATCAGTTTAAGTGATCAAAATCAATTTCTGGGGGAGAGAAAAATATTCAGCCTTGATCTTTTCGAGGGTTTCTTTTTTGTTGAATAGTTCGTAGTATTCATCTACATCAATATTCATGTTTTCCTTGTTCACATAAACATGACCGGTTACAGAACTATTCTCGCCATTTTCAAATTTGGCTGTTCTTATTATCCCATTAACAATAGCTTCTTCATTTAAGGAACATTTGTTCTTACAAATAACATTGCCTTCAATGATACCGCCGATTACAATGTCGTGGCAAAGAATATCCCCATTAACGGAAGCTTTTTTATCAATGATCACTTTATTGGTGCAAAATATAATACCCTTAAAATCGCCCTCAATTCTAATGGGAGAAGTTGTTTTGATGATACCAAAATATACACCACCCGACACCACCTGAACCGCGGGTAACATTTCGGCTGGAGCTTCTGCTTTTTTAAATAACATAGAATATTTTCGGATAATAATGAGCCATCAATATAGCCATTCTTCTACGTTTTTACATCATCCTGGGTTATGTTTTCATGATTGATGGAAAATTTGTGGCCCGAAACTGCTATATTGCTAAAAATTATTACCTTTTCGGTTGGTTTAGTAAACCTGTATTCGCAAAACTAAAATATTGACAAATGAATAAGTTCCGGGAGCAATTATTACATGATCCAAATTCTGGATTTTCTACCCAAAGTTCATCAGATGAAAAACAGCTTTTCATCACCAGTTCTACCAACATTTCCGGTGTACTGGATTCGGAGAACGATATTATCCTTGATGGTAATTTCAATGGTGTTTTATATAGTAAGAAAACCATTCACATCACCCCTACCGGCATCATTCGTGGTGTGATCATTTGTAATGATATTAAGGTAGAAGGCGAATTTGAAGGTTCTGTTTATAGTTTACGTGTAAATCTTTGCAAAGATTCTATTGTAAAAGGTAATATACATTGTACCATTATCAATACAGAAATGAACCAGTTTGTAGAGGCAAATATTAAATTGCTGAGTTTGGAAACTTCTGTTTTTGAAGCATCTTCATCCGACCTTTTTGCACAATTGAAAGATGTTTTCAATAAAAACAATAAGGATAATAATTACCTGTCTATTTTCCAAGAGAAATTAAATGAAGTGAAACCATCTACTAAGTTCTACCACCAAACGATCTATGTAGCACCATCTAATGAAGCAAACAAAACCGATATTTTACCAGAAGACGGCAATTAATTTAAAAAATAATAGCTATTAAAAAAAGAGAAACGAATGTTTTCTCTTTTTTTATGTACATACCGCGAAGAATATATTTTTTTCAATTTATGATTGAAATCACAAACGAAGGAAATTACAATAAATAGATTTGAGTTCATTATTAATCAAATCTGCTTTATGAAAAAAATATTCCTTGTTTTTGCAGGATGCAGCATGCTAATGTTGCAGAGCTGTAGTGAAAACGCAGCACCAAATTCAGAAACTACAACAGTTTCATCAGAAAACGGAGCCGGACAGTCTGCTGTTCAAGACGATCTTTCCCAAAAAAATGTAGTACAGGTTGCAATTGGCAGTAAAGACCACAGCACTTTGGTAGCTGCCGTTAAAGCAGCAGAATTAGTTGATGTTTTAAGCAATGCTGGTCCGTTTACTGTATTCGCCCCTACCAATGCTGCATTTGACAAATTACCTGCAGGTACTGTAGAAGGCCTATTAAAACCAGAAAAAAAAGAAGCTTTAGCAGATATTCTTCAATACCATGTATCAGTAGGGGTATATAAAGCAGAAGCCTTAACAGATGGTAAAGTTCTTGGTCAGGTAACCGGCGGAAATGTAACAGTAACCGTAAAAGATGGTAAAATCATATTGAATGGCACTGCTACAGTTATTGCCTCCGTTCCGGCATCTAATGGCATTATTCATGTGATTGATGGCGTTTTATTACCTCCACCTGCAAAGAATTAGAGATTTGAGTTTTAAAGTTAAAAGCATGGATTATCTAATCCGTGCTTTTTTTTAAGTATTCAATAAACTGCATCATGTTCATTTCTGTATTGCAATACCCCTGCTTCCAAAATCTGCGCGATACTAATTGCACGTTGCTTGATCAAATTGGCATTTTTCCCTTTAAATAGGCTGTCAACAGTTTTAGCGAACAAATAGATCCATTGTTGAAAATGTTTAGATTCAAGGGGCCTGATATGGTGTAAATGCTTATGCAGGTTCATTGGATTTCCTGAATAAGACCCAGTAAAGAAAACAGCGTTCTCCCAAAAATCACACATGAGGGGCAAATGACTTTCCCAATTCATTTTCACGATATCAGTGAAGATAAATCCTATAACATCATCTGCTACCACATTTTTATAGAATAAAGCAACCATTTGCTCTATGTCTTTCCTAGATTTAATGTCTTTTTTCATACCTTCTCTTTAGATCAGAAACCTATTAAAAAAAGCGATGGATTTAGTTGCTTAAAAATCTTATAGATCCTTGTTGTTAAACTTACTGGTAGCCATCCATACAGGAAATAGTATCCATAATAAAAGAACAGTAAATGAAGTAGCTATTCCAAGTCCTGTTCCAAAAAAATCTTTAAAAATTGCGCCAGTATAACCCATCATGGCCGATACATCTAAATGCAAAAGAACCAAAATGCGGGAAAGATCAATAGGATTAAATGCACTAACAACAATCATTGCTTTCTCTAAAGGGTAATCAGCAAACTGGAATAAGGCAAACAAAACTAACCCGTCGAATAAAATAGAAAAATACAACCAAAGCAATATTGAAACCCCAATGCCTTTTGCCTTGTCACGGGTTTGCACAGCAGCTAACATGGCTATGGCAACAAAAATGATACTTAACAAAATACCAGTTCCCAGCATCATAAAACCAATGGCGTTAAATTGATAAATAAGTATGGGGATACCACAACCAATAAAAAAAGAAATACTTAGTGAGCCAGAAAGTCCGGCAAAAAGACTTAACCAAATAGCTTTGCGTTTTAGAGGCTGACTCACCAACAACTCCAGAAACTCAGCACTATTGTATACATAAATAGTTGAGAAAATAACGGAAACCAAGGGCACAATTAATAAAATGATATTGAGCAAACTCAAAAGACCTTTGCTGTTATTGTCTTCCAGGCTAAAGATGCTAAAAGAAGTTACCAACAAAAAAAATGTAAAAACCAAAACAATCCTGTTTTGCAGAATATCGGCCATTACATATTTAATAATTTTTTTCATCTAGTAGATTTTGACATGACACTTGCTATGGCTTTGGCAAGTTTTTGTTCACCTGTGTCTTTGCGCAAATCTTCCATTGATTTATGGAAACGAATTTCCCCTTCCTGCATGTAAATAACCTGTGATACAATATCATCAAGTTCACTTAGCACATGTGAGGTTATCATAATCAGTTTCCCCTTTTTCTTTTCCGCAATTATTTTATCTTTCAAGATTTCTGAAGCCACCGGATCCAGTCCGGCAGTTGGTTCATCCAAGATCAACACTTCCGGATCAAAGAGAAAACTAAGTGAGGCACTTACTTTTTGCCTGGTACCTCCAGACAATGTCCGCATCTTTTTATTCATTTGTTCCATTAATCCGAAAGTTTGTATAAGCTCCTCATCCAGACTCACTTTGTGTTCTCTAATATCTTTCATCATATCCAGCACTTGTCCTATAGACATATTATCCGGATAACGTCCAATCTGGGGCATATAACCAATATGCTTTCTATATTGCCAGTCGTGCAGAATATTATGACCATTAAAAGTAATAAAGCCACTGTCTGGAACCACCATACCAAGAATACTTTTAATTAAGGTTGTTTTTCCACTACCATTGGGTCCTACTAATGCGATGCATTCACCCTTATTACAGGTAACTGAAATATTATCGAGTGCTTTTAATTTCCCGTATTGTTTAGAAACATTGCTGGCAATAATCATACTAACTAAATCTAAATGCTCATAGTAAATCTTATGAAAAAGTTTAAAACTGTCTTTTCATCAATGGTCTGTTATCCTTTAACCCTTCAGGTGTAAGGCTAGGTAATACTTTTTCAGTTTTATCTAAAAGCGTTGTAAAAAAGCTCCTGAACAATAACATAGCTGGCGGATTTTTTTCTACAATCATGGAATACATGCTAACAGGCCTGTAAGGTATATCGCCAATATGATCTTTATTCAGATCATACCCTTCATACTTGTCCCAAAAGTTATCATCAAAGGTGTTCAACACCAAAGAACCGTTGGTGCTTACATCAAAAGTATTACCTATGAAATTATTTTTGGTTACCATAACATCCATACAACTTGCCTGTATTTTCATACCCCATCCATTATTGTAAAACCTGTTTTTCCTTACTTGAATTCTACTGGCGCCTTCCATATAAATACCACTGGTGTTTTTAACAAAAGTGTTTCCAGTAATATCGCTATCTGAAATTTCTTTCAATAAAAGTCCATAAGCTGCATCTCCCCAGTTTTCTTCAAATAAATTATTAAACATTTGTACGCCATGTGAAAACATAACTGCTACACCGGCACCATTATTTTTAAAATGGTTTGACACATACAAATCATTGTTAGAAAACATAAAATGCAGCCCATACCGGATATTTTTATATGATGCATTTCCACGTATCTGTGAATGTGTTACAAATTCAAAATAAATACCATCTCTGTGGCCTGTAACTTTATTGCCAATAATTTTTAAACTGTCGCTTTTCCAGCAATGAATACCATTACCACTTTGTTGTTCCTCCAGGCTATAGGCAATTAAGCGATTATTTTGAATGGTACAGTGTTTGCCAAACTGTACATAAATTCCAAAAAAAGTGTCTTCTAAAATATTGTTAACTATAGTTACATCTCTGCAATCATATATTTTTATACCTCCCATATCATCCATACTGGAAACCCCGGAATGTATCAATTTAAAGCCATCAATGATAGTACCATTAGCTTTTACTGAGATAATTTCGTAGGCTTTTTCTCCATCTAACACCGGGTATCCAATTCCTTTCAGGTATAGTTTTTTATTTACAACCAGATTTTTCTCGTGGTATGTGCCTGAATCAACCAGAATGGTATCACAAGATTTAGCCAGCTGTATAGCTAAAGTTATGTTCTTGATTTTTCTGTCTTTCCCCACAAACCATGTGCTAGCATAGGAAAAAATAGATGGGCATAAAAAGGCTAGTATGAAAATACATTTTTTCATTTGGTCAATTGATCCCAATTAACTTTAGATGCATTTAATTGGGCCGCTATTTGATTAGAATTTTCTTCTAAACTAAATGCCGCAATATTTCCATGCATAGGCGAGCGAAATTGTTCGCTAGTAAGTAAAAAAGCCTGTTTTACAGGAATTAGTGAATGATCAGCACTATAATTACTTAGATAAATTTCTTTCACCTCTTGTTTATCCAAAATTTTCGATTGCAGAAAACTAAGCAGGCATTGTGTATCATCAAATTTATAAATCTTTCCTTTCACAGTAACCAATTCCGCACCAAAACGAATATCGCTAATTGTCATTTTGCAGAAATAGCAATTGTCTTTTCCTATTTTTATTGACTCGGGACCAGCATTACAACTGGTTGCAGATATTAGCAATAAAGCAAAAAAGAAGAAATTTAATGTACCCGAATTCAGTTTAAATTTTTTAAGCCTGCGTTGTTCATAAATAACCAGTGATAACAACACAGCTCCTGCACCTATAAAAATCCAACCTCCTGTGTCAGGAACTGAAAATGCGCCAAAATTGAGTAATTGCTTAAATCCAATCAATGGCGGCTGATAAGCCATCCCAGGTATGCGAATGGCGGCATCTGGATTAAGGTCGTGTCCGTAACTATATTCCCAGCGCCAGAAATCAACCATGGCCAATACTCCAAAGCATACAAATAAAACAAAAAGCAGGTTTAGCCATTTTCTTTTATTTAAAATGCTTACCAATATAAAAATGGAACTAAAGAATACAATAATCCATGGCAAAACGGCAAATTCCACAAAATCTTTGTCATGTAAGGTGCGCATCCCGATATAATGGTTGAGACCATTGATAATATCCACGCTTCCTCCCAATTTATTAGCATAAATTAAAAGCATTAATCCCTCTGGATATTGAGGTGCATCTAATTCTATACGCCACATTGGAACAATTAAAACTATTAATAAAGCGGCACCGCTGATAAGTAACATGATCCGGGAAAAAGCTTTAAGTGAATACATGTTTATGCGATTATTTTAGAATAATTTCAAATATTAAAAAGCAGAAACTGTTCAGGATAAAAAACATTTTTAAAATGCTAAATACCCTGAACAGTTAATCAATTTTATTTATTAGTTTTTTCTGCAACTTCAACTTTCGGAACATTGGTTCCCATGCTAAATGTTAAAGGCACATTGCTGCCTGCAGGAGAAACCCTAACATATCCCTGCATTTCCTGGTGTAATGCACTACAGAAATCAGTACAGTATATAGGGTACATACCTGCTTTAGTAGGCGTCCACTTTAAAGTTTGTGTTTCACCCGGCATGATCAATAATTCTGCATTCTGAGCACCTTTTACGGCAAATCCATGCGGCACATCCCAATCCTGCTCTAAGTTTGTTACATGAAAATATACTTCATCTCCCACTTTGATCCCTTCAATATTGTCAGGTGAAAAGTGCGACCTTATAGAGCTCATATAAACATGAATTTTATTTCCTTCACGAACCACTTTTGCATTACCCTCACCCATTGTTACATAAGGATGTTTATTTTCATCTATCTTATAAAACTTAACAGAGTTTTTTCTGATAATGTCAGCCTCAGCTGCCTGGGCATAATGCGGTTCGCCAATGGTAGGAAAATCAAGAATCAACTGCATTTTATCGCCACTAATATCGAACAGTTGCGCACTTTGGGCTAATTCCGGACCAGTTGGCAAATAACGGTCTTTCGTGATTTTATTGTAAGCAATCAGGTATTTTGGAGAAGGTTTCTTACTATCGCCGCCCGGGATACAAATATGCCCTACTGAATAGTATGTAGGTACACGATCTAATACTTTAAGGTCTTTGATATTCCATTTTACTACTTCACTGGAGACAAAGAATGATGTATAAGCATTTCCTTTACCATCAAATTCTGTATGTAGTGGTCCAAGACCTGGCTTTTTAACTTCACCGTACAAAGCAGACTCATACTTAATTACAGGAATCCCTTCATATTCTCCTGCAAAATCTTTAGCAGCTATCGCCTTTTGCATTTTGTCGAAACTAAATACAGGGATCAAAGCAGCTAATTTCCCACTACCTACTATATACTCTCCTGTTGGATCTACATCACAACCATGAGGTGATTTTGGGCATGGAATAAAATAACAAATATCTTTAAATTCTTTTGCATCAAGTACAATAACTTCTGTTTTGATAGTAGAGGTTGCGGTATGTGTTTTTTCATCATACCTGTTACTGGCATATTTTACAGATTGTTTTCTTCCTTTACCTGCTTTCAGGTATTCTTCCGCTTTTTTCCAGTTTACAGCCATGATAAAATCTTTATCACGTTGTGAAGCATTTACCTCTAACAAAGTATTTGCCTGTTCTGTATTGTAACAGCTAAAAAAGAACCAACCATTTGATTTTCCTTTTCCAGAATGACTCAAATCAAAATTAACACCTGGGCATTGAATTTGAAAAGCGATATCCATCTTACCGTCGGCCTTGTCAACACTGATAAAACTTAATGTGCCTTTAAAATTTTGTTTATAAGTATTAATGGGAATGTCGCCGTTTACATTATCCGGAGGGACACTAAATCTGGTTCCTGCAATTACATATTCTGTATTTTCTGTGATAAAAGGTGAAGAGTGGTTTCCAGCACTATTCGGCAATTCAATGATTTCAGAAGTACGAAAAGTTTTCAAATCAATCCTGGCAACCCTTGGTGTATTATTAGCATTGCCAAATAACCAACGACCATCAATTTCTCCATTGGTTTGAGAAAGTTCAGGGTGGTGAAGGTCATCCCATGGAACATAACCATGTGAAGTGTTTAACATGGGTTTAGTTTCTTCACTGTATCCATAACCTTTTTCAGGATCAACTGAAAAAGCAGGAATTACCCTCAATAATCTGCCACTGGGTAATCCATAAACGGCCATTTGACCGCTAAAACCACCGGAAACAAAGTTGTAATAGGTATCATATTTTCCTGGAGCTACATATGATTTAGCTGCAGCATCCGCATTAACAGCATTGCCTGCATTTTTGGGTTTGCAGGACTGTATTCCCATAAATATTGTGAAAGCCATAAAGGCAATTACTAGAATGGTTGATTTTTTCATACCATAAAATTTAGAAGGTTGCATAATGAATTGATTTAAGCACTCAATAAATAGATACCCTTATTTCACATCGTCATTTTTCCGCATAAACTCATACAGATTTCTGGCATCCTCATCGCTAAGATTCTGGTTTGGCATACGTACCAAACATATTTCCAATTGTGCCTGAGCTTTTGGGTCTTTGGTTAACATTTCATCTGTATTGGTGATAAAGTTCATAATCCAGGGTGCAGTATTTCGGCTAGTTACGCCTTTCCAACCCGGGCCCACTAATTTTTCTTCTGTTAATTTGTGACAACTACTACATTTTACACTAAATACTTTGCTCCCACTTTCTGCTTTGGCCTTATCTATCGTAGAAGCAATTTCTACTGTTTTAAATTTACCTTCTCCTCTATTCGGGTCATAAGAAGGATTTCCATTTGCTTCATTTTTGGTTTCATTTTCTTCCGTTTTAGCGGCCGAATTTTCCTGATTACCACATGCATAAAATGCTGCAATGATGATTATTGCTGAAAGAAATCTTTTCATAAACTGTTTTTTGTTGTTTTTAATTAATTCAGTACACAAGATTACCAAGGCATAAACAAGTATTTTATGCGTACAATCATACAGCTCAATTAAAAAGCACTTTACTGAAAAATAAATGTGATATTTATACCAATTAGTAGCTTATCTATTCGTTTTTGATATGATTCATGATTTAAATCATGTCACCCCCTGATAGCTATCATCCTGAATCAATGGATGGATAGATAGTTTTGGATTACCAATTCACTATTTATGATGATTGATATTGATCTTTTACTTGCCTGTGGTGGCGCTTATAAGAAATTAACGTCTGGTGAGATTGTTTTCAGGGAGGGAACTGCTTGTCAATTTTATATACAATTGGTTAGTGGCACAGTGCGCTGGGTAAATATAGATGACGAAGGACATGAATTTATCCAAACAATCATAGAACCTGGGGAATGTTTTGGAGAATTGCCCTTATTCGATGATGGTCAATATGCAGCAACTTCTATCGCAGAGGAAGATTCAGTTATCATCAGGTTACAAAAATCGACTTTCATACAATTATTAAAAGACAATCCAGAAATTCAATTTGCTTTTAGCCGCTTACTGGCCAAAAGGGTTAGAGCTAAGTTCCTTCTATTGAAATCTCTTGCGCTACACACACCAGAAGCACGTATCTCAACCTTGCTTGGCTATTTAAAAGGAGAAAAGAAAAATATCTGTACAGAATGTAATCAATTGAAATTGACCAGACAGCAAATTGCAGATATGACAGGCTTAAGGGTAGAAACAGTTATCAGGGCAATAAGAAGTATGCACGATAAAGGCGTACTTGTAATTGAAAAAGGAAAAGTGTATTGTTAATTATGATTGCAGTCATACTGCCACCCAGGTTATAGCCATTTCTTTGTGTCAAATGATGGCTATGCGCACTCCTATTCATTCTTGGCTTAAAATCTCATTTGTCAACCTGCTGCTCATTGCATGTATTGGGGTTATACTACGATACAAAATAGCTTTTTCACTACCATTCATTGATCAGAAACATTTGTTACATGGACATTCACACTTTGCTTTTGCTGGTTGGATTACACATACGTTAATGGTTTTAATGATTCAATATTTATCCTTTGAAAATGGACCTGATTTTTTTAAGAAATACCGATTTTTATTAACCATCAACCTGATCACTGCATATGGAATGTTGATCAGTTTCCCTTTACAAGGCTATGGCATTTGGTCTATCAGTTTTTCAACACTTTCCATATGTACAGGATATGTTTTTGCAGTTATCTTCTGGAAAGACTTGAAAAGATATAAAAATAATACCCCGAGTAAACTTAGTTTCCAATCAGCACTAATTTTCAACACAATCTCGTCAATCGGCGCTTTTGCTTTGGCTTACATGATGGCAACAAAAACCGTGAACCAAAATGCATACCTGATTGCTGTTTACCTTTTTTTGCATTTTCAATATAATGGCTGGTTCTTTTTTTCCATTCTTGGCTTATTTATTTCAAAATTGGAGGGTTTTGTTTTTTTACTAAAACCACTGAAACAAATTGTGTTTACCATGTCCTTTGCCTGTATTCCAGCTTATTTTCTTTCCGTATTGTGGCTGCCATTACATATAGCACTCTACTGGTTGGTTGTATTTGCTGCTATTCTTCAATTTGGTGGCTGGTTATTTTTTATCAACCTCCTGCATAAAAATCGCTTGTTGTTGCTATCAATTGTTCCCAAAACAGGCAGATGGCTGCTAATACTTGCAGCATTAGCCTGCACGATTAAATTAATGCTCCAACTAGGTTCTACAATTCCTGCTTTAAGTCAGCTTGCATTTGGATTTAGGCCAATTGTTATAGGATACCTGCACCTCGTATTATTGGGAGTAGTAAGTATTTTTCTTATTGGCTTTATCCTTGCATTTCAATTATTACCCATTTATCAATCTATGCGCTGGGGTATCAGACTGTTTGTAGGAGGCATCCTATTAAATGAGGTATTACTGATGTTACAGGGGGTTGCTGGCATGGACTACCTAATTATACCTCAAATAGATAATGTCCTTCTGTTGGCAGCCTTAACGATGTTTAGCGGCATTCTATTATTGAATCTTCCATTCGGAAAAAAAATTAATGAAACTGCGTTGACGCATAAAATCGATAAAGTCAATACCTGACCTTTATCTCTAAATTTATTTTTATGTCAAGTTTTGAAGATCAAACATTAGCTGGTATTGCTTTATCAAATCATGCTTATATTCCTGTATTTGAAAAATATAGCCTCGATTTTTGTTGCAGAGGTAATAAAACACTGGCAGAAGCATGTGCAGAAAAAAATCTTTCCGTAACTGAAATAGCTTTGGAAATGAAGCAACTGACAACAAAAACAAAGCCCGTATTACCTTTTACAGAAATGGATGCGGAACAGTTGATTGCCTATATACTTATTCACCACCATTTCTATGTTAAAAATACCATGCCCGTAATTATGTCGCACATTGAAAAAGTGTACACTAAACATGGTGAAAAATACCCTCATATGGAAGAAATATTCTTGCTCTTTAAAGAAGTAATGGCGGAACTTTTGCCACATATGGAAAAGGAAGAAAAAATATTATTCCCGCGCATAAAAGAAATAGCTGCTATACAAAACAAACAGCAACTTTCACATATGGCACCAGGTTTTTTAAACGCTCCCATACATATGATGGAAGCAGAACATGACAAAGCAGGACAATTATTATTTGAAATCAGGAAACTCAGTAACCAATACACTCCTCCGGCATCGGCATGTACAACACATCGTATTTGCCTGGAAGAACTAAAAGCTTTTGAAGAAGACCTGCACCAACATGTGCATTTGGAGAATAATATTCTTTTCCCCTTAGCCATTAAAATGGTGGCTCAAACAAATAATTAAAATTACATGTGTCATTCAGTACAGTAATTATTTCATGATGCAAGGGTTATTAGCTCTCTTCTTTTAGCATTTAATTGTTCCATTCTGCATTTTTTAGCATCTTTAAGCAATCGATTAATATTTAATATATTTAATTGCTTGCTTAATTATTTTGTCATGAAATCAATTCTATGTTTTTGCTTTTTCATTTGCATGGTAGTGAATCTGTCAGCCCAAATTAAACTTCCGCAATTGATCAGAGATAGCATGATCCTGCAAAGAGATGCCCCAGTTAAAATCTGGGGATGGGCTTCTGCTGAGGAGAACATCAGCATCAGGTTTAACAATAAACTTTATAAAACAAAAACGGAACCCAATGGCCAGTGGCAACTCATGTTACCTGCAACAAAAGCCGGAGGTCCTTATACCATCGATATTTCAGGCAGTAATAAGATAAGTTTGAAAGAAATACTCTTTGGCGATGTATGGTTTTGCAGTGGCCAAAGTAATATGGTACATCAAATGAATATCCACGATGTTACTTATGCAAATGAAATTGCCAATGCCAATGATCCGCAAATCAGGCAATTCTGGGTACCTACCCGCAATGACCTGCAAAAGGAACAAGGAGACATAGCATTTGGATTTTGGAAATCCGCAATGGGTGAAGATATTAGGCCTTTTTCAGCAGTTGCCTATTTTTTTGCAAAAAAACTGCATGACAAGTACCAGGTACCTATTGGCATTATCAATGCAAGTGTGGGCGGCACACCCATTGAAGCATGGACAAGTGAAGAAGGATTGAAAGAGTTTTCAGAAATGCAAAACACCATCAAAAAAAACAAGGATACTGCTTATACAAATAGTTTTAATCGCAGACCCTCACCTGGCGTAATTCGCACAATACCTATGGATGCCGGCATTTCGGGTAAGGACAAATGGTTTGAAACAAGCTATACCCCCAAGGGATGGCGCAATATGAATATTCCAGGCTATTGGGAAGACCAGGGTATCAAGGATCTAAATGGGATTGTATGGTATAGAAAAGAAATTGAGATCCCTGAATCCATGATTGGAAAAAAAGCAATGGCCTATTTAGGAAGAATCGTCGATGCAGATATTTTCTATATCAATGGCATCCAGGTGGGCAGAACAAGCTATCAATATCCTCAAAGAAGATACCAGATCCCGGCCAATATTTTAAAAGCTGGCAAAAACCTTTTGGTGATCAGTGTAACCAATACTTCCGGCAAGGGAGGCTTTGTAACGGACAAACCCTACTATATTTTTTCAGGCAAAGACACTGTTGACCTTAAAGGATATTGGCAATATAAAGTAGGCGCTGTATTTAAGCCAGAGGCAAATAGTGAAGCCATTCCAGGATTTAATGCACAAAATCAGCCAACCTCTTTGTATAATGCCATGGTAGCACCTATTGTTAATTATACCATCAAAGGTTTCTGCTGGTACCAGGGCGAAAGCAATAGTGGTCAGCCAAAACAATATGGCAATCTGATGCCAGCATTGATCAATGATTGGCGATTGAAATGGAAACAGGGTTCACTCCCATTTCTTTATGTGCAATTACCTGGCTATATGGATTATAATTATTTGCCAACAGAAAGCAATTGGGCACTTCTAAGAGAAGCACAGGCAAGATCATTATCCGTTCCCAATACTGCTATGGCCGTTGCCATTGATTTAGGTGAATGGAATGATATTCATCCGGATAATAAAAAAACTGTGGGCGAGCGTTTGGCATTGGCTGCTTTAAAAACTGCTTACCAGGAAGATATCATTTATTCGGGACCACAATACCAATCATACATCATTGAAGGCAATAAGGTGCTGCTAAGTTTTAGCAATACCGGAACAGGGCTTACAAGTTCCGATAATGAAGCATTAAGTGATTTTGCCATTGCTGGTCAGGATAAAAAATTTGTTTGGGCAAAGGCAAAAATCGAGGGCAACAAAATAGCCGTTTGGAGTGAAGACATAAAAGAACCAAAATATGTTCGCTATGCCTGGGCGGACAATCCTGTAAATCCAAATTTGATTAATCGGGAAGGATTGCCAGCTTCGCCTTTTAGAACAGACCAATAAACGAATTCTGTTGCGTTTTTGGTTCCTTCCTAATCCTTAACTGCCATTTGAGTTGACATTTTTGTGAACTTGAAACAAGGATTAATAGTGGTATCTCTATAATTCTCCCCGTTGGCACGAAAAATAAGAAACCGTTTTCGTAATTTACTAAAGTGATTGCGGGTATGTTCCCTACATTCATATATATAACTGTCTCTTAGTGAGTCACATAATTGCTTGCTTAAAAATGAGAAAAACAAGTTTCCTGCTATTAGTTTGGGTATTTGTTGGATGCAGTCAAGTATCCATACCGGAAGATGTTGCATCAACAATGGCCGAGTTACCGCAGGAAATAGATTATAATCTCCATGTAAAAAAAATTCTCTCGGATAAATGTTTTAGTTGTCATGGTCCAGATGCAAAAAAACAAAAAGCAGGACTCCGACTCGATGTTGCTGATCAAGCTTACGACAAAACAACTGAATCAGGTTTACAAGCGATCAAGCAGGGTAAAATAGCGAGAAGTGAGCTGGTGCACCGCATATTAAGCGAAGATCCGGAATACAGAATGCCGGAACCTGCATCCCATTTAACCCTTAGTGCATATGAAAAAGCGGTACTGATTAAATGGATAGAACAAGGCGCCAAATACAAACCCCATTGGGCTTTTATCAAGCCAGAGAAACAAGCACCTCCTTCTGTTAAAAATACTGACTGGTGCAAAAATGATCTGGATAAATTTATTGTAGAAAAAATAGAGAAGGAAGATCTGAAGCCAGCCAATCAAGCAGATAAAGAAACACTTATCAGACGCCTCAGTTTTGACATCAGGGGCATTGCTCCAAGTATTGAAGAAATTGATGCTTATGTAAACAATAAAAGCACTAAAGCCTATGAACAACTAATAGACCAGTTTCTTGCCTCACCGGATTATGGTGAGCGGATGGCCATCTACTGGCTTGATCTGGCCAGATTTGCGGATAGTTATGGGTACTTAGACGACAAACATTACGACATGAGTCCCTGGCGTGATTGGGTGATCAAAGCGTATAATAAGAATCTAAACTTTAAAGATTTCATCACCTGGCAACTTGCCGGTGATTTGCTACCAAATGCTACAAAAGAAACCATTCTGGCAACAGGCTTTAACCGCAACCATAAACAAAACACCGAAGCTGGCATTATTGAAGAAGAGTTCCGCGTAGAAAATGTGATAGACAGAACCAATACTCTAGGAACAGGTTTAATGGCTCTAACAGTGGGTTGTGCCAAATGTCATGACCATAAATTTGACCCCATTAGCCAGAAAGATTTCTATTCACTCTCCGCATTCTTCAACAGCACATTTGAAAATGGCAGTCCCAATTACGGAGATAATAATATGGTACCGGGCCCTACCCTTTTGTTAACATCCAATGAGACAGAACGTGAAATTGCAGAACTCAAAAAACTCATAGCCAAATTAGCATCCGAACAAAAAAAAGGGGATCCTTTAACTGAAATAAATAATGAACAAAACATTGCAAAAGCTCTCAGTAAAAAAACGGTAGCGAGTTTACATTTCGACAAACTTATTCAAAAAGATGAGAAAACATTCTTCTTCAAAAATGAGGCTGATCCTGCTACAAACGCGATGGCAAGAAAAGCTGAAACAGGTATTGGGATAAGAGGAAACTCTCTGAAATACAATGATGAAACGGCTGTGTCCTTACCTGCTTATAAAGTAGGTTATTTTGAACGTTACCAGCCTTTCTCTTTTTCACTTTGGCTAAAAATTCCTAATAATTATCCTCTTGCAACCGTATTTCACCATACAGATGTAGAACGTTATGGTTACCAGGGTTATGACCTGGTATTAAAAGAGAACAAGATCAACTTTAGAATTTCTCATGCTTTCCCCCATGATGCGATTAGTGTATTCAGTAAAGAAAAGCTCGACAGCAATCACTGGTACCATCTGGCTGTGAGTTATGATGGCAGTAGTAGCGCAAAAGGCGTTAGTGTATACTTAGATGGCAAAAAATTGCAAACAGTTATTGAATATGATCACCTCCTAAAAAATATTCGTTCACATCCAAATATTCACAAAACTGCCAGGTTTACGGGAGTTACATTTGGGGTACGTTCGCTAGACCGTTCCATGCCGGGAGGAGAAGTTGATGAGTTTATGCTTTTCAACAACGAATTAACAGCAGCAGAAGTTGGTTTTTTATATGCCGGAAAAGATATTCCAAAAGCAAAAAAAGTAGACACCCTTCCCATTACCCCTTTGTTATTAGCGCGTAAAAAAATGGGCGACTTATACGATTCCACCAAAGAAGTGATGGTGATGGGTGATCTGCCAAAGCCCAGACCTACCTATTTATTAAAAAGAGGTATTTATGACAGCTATGGTGAACGCGTGCTGCCTTCTACGCCAGCTGCCGTTCTTCCCTTTCCTAAAACCCTTTCCAAAAACAGACTGGGTTTAGCTGAATGGCTTTTTATGGATGAAAACCCTTTAACAGCGCGGGTTGCCGTTAATCGGATCTGGCAAATGGTATTTGGAGAAGGCATTGTAAAAAGTGCTGATAATTTTGGTAACCAGGGTGATATGCCTACCCATCCAGCATTACTCGATTACCTAGCTATTTGGTACAAAGAACATCAATGGGATACCAAGGCATTATTTAAAATGATCTACCTCAGTGCTACCTATCAGCAATCTGCATTAACTGATAAAAAAACTATTCAAAAAGATCCCAATAACAAATTACTTACAAGAAGTCCCAGGTACCGTTATCCTGCAGAAATGATACGCGATAATGCATTACATATTAGCAAGCTTTTGTCTAAAAAATTGGGCGGCCCCAGTGTGTACCCTTACCAACCCGAAGGATTGTGGGACGAACTCTCCGATAAAAATTGGAAATATAAATACACTGTATCCATTGGCGAAGATGCTTATCGGAAAAGTATCTATACTGTTCGCAAAAGAACCAGTGTGGTGCCCTTTCTGCAAATATTTGATGCACCCGACCGTTCGCTTTGTATTGTTAAACGTCAGGTTTCCAGTTCACCCATGCAATCACTGGCATTATTGAACGATCCTCAGATCATTGAATCAGCAAGAAGTCTTGCATGGCATTCTTTACAAAAGGGAGGCAATAACCTTGATACTCAGTTAGGATATTGTTTTCGAATGATCACAGGGAGAAAGCCCATTAGCAAAGAGACCGAATTGATGAAAGAGATGTTTACAGCTGAAAAGAAAAATTTTATGGCGAAGCCCGAAAAGGCCAAAAAATATTTATCGATCGGCTATCAGCAATTACCCGTGAAAGATGGAATAACACTGGCATCCTTTGCAAGCGTTGCGGTAACAGTGATGAATACAGATGAATTTTTTACCAGAAAATAAACCAGCTATGGACGAATTTGAGCAACACCAGTACCAGGCCAACAGAAGAAAATTCTTACTGGGTTCTGCCATTGGATTAGGTGGTATTGCGCTTCAGGGTTTAGTGGGTTGTACATCTACACCCATAGCTAAAAAAATATTGGAAGCTTCTGGCGAAGAAGTTTTAAACCAACCATTAGGAAGCCCTCATTTTATGCCCACTGCAAAAAGAGTTGTTTATTTATTTCAAAGTGGCGGCCCTTCTCAAATGGAATTATTCGATTATAAGCCGATGTTGTATAAAATGCACGGCCAGGAAATTCCAGCTTCTGTAATGGGCTTAAACCGGGTTTCCGGTATGGTTAGCAACCAATATTCATTTCCCCTGGCCAGACCTGCCTGTAATTTTTCGCAATATGGTACCAATCAAACACATCTCAGTGAACTGATTCCTCATACAGCTTCCATAGTGGATGATCTCTGTATTGTAAAAAGTATGGTAACAGATCAGATCAACCACGAGCCGGCCATGATCTTTACACAAACGGGCAATCAGTTAAGTGGAAGGCCATGTATCGGATCCTGGTTGAGTTATGGGCTAGGCAGTATGAATCAGAACCTGCCTGCATTTATTGTGATGCTGTCAAAAGGTGGTGGCGATCAGCCTATCAGCAATGCAGCCTGGAGCAGCGGGTTCCTGCCTTCCTATCACCAGGGTGTGCAGTTTTTATCCGGAAAAGATCCGGTACTTTTTTTACAAACACCTGATGGTGTTGAAAGAATGGATAGACGCAGGGCTTTGGATTATATCAAACAATTCAACCTACTGCAAAACGAAAAATGGCAGGATCCTGAAATAGAGAGTCAGATCACCCAATCTGAAATGGCCTATAAAATGCAGATGGCCGTACCAGACATTTTAGATCTTTCCAAAGAGCCCAAACATATTCTGGAGATGTATGGTCCCGATGTAACCAAGCCCGGCACCTTTGCCCATAACTGTATTTTAGCCAGAAGGCTGATTGAAAAAGATGTTCGTTTTGTGCAGCTCTATCATTTGGGATGGGACCATCATGGATCTATTTTCTCTGGCATCAGAAGGGCTACGATGCAGACAGATCAGGCATCTGCAGCATTGGTAAAAGATTTAAAACAAAGAGGATTACTGGAAGATACACTGGTAATTTGGGGTGGCGAATTTGGTCGTACCAGTTTCTCTCAAGGCAAATTGACACACGAAGGATTTGGAAGAGACCACCATCCAAGTGCTTATACAACATGGATGGCTGGTGGCGGTGTTAAAGCCGGAATGGTGTATGGTGAAACGGACGATTTTGCACATAATGTGGTAAAGGATAAAATGCATGTGCACGACTTTCAAGCAACATTATTACACATGTTAGGCATTGACCATGAAAAATTTATTTATAAAAGTCAGGGAAGAAGGTATCGTTTAACTGATGTATCCGGTAAAGTGATAAAAAATATTCTGGCATGAACATAGATTTTTTGGGTCATTTTCATCCTTTGGTGGTCCATCTTCCTATTGGTATTTTACTATTTGCCATTTTATTGGAGTACCTGTTCCACAAAAGAAATTCAAAACAATTGATGCAGGTTGTTTTGTTACTTGGCGCCATTTCTTCATTGATAGCTGCATTATTTGGCTGGTTACTTTCTTTCTCGGGCGACTATGATGCCGATCTGTTAGACTCCCATAAATGGGCAGGTATTTTGTTGTGTATTTTTTCAGTAGCCCTATGGATCTGGAAAAAATATGTTCCGCAGATGGCATATGATCGTTTGGTCTCTCATGTATTATTCGGAATGATGTTTCTGACATTGGTTCTTGCAGGTCATTATGGTGGCAGTCTTACACATGGTGCTGATTTTCTTTCATTCAAAGTGCAAAATCAGGAAGATGAAAAAACAACTACCCTTTTCCTAGCTCCTGTTACCGATACATCAAGCGGAACGGTGTATGATAAAATGATCACACCCATCTTGTCTGCTAAATGTTATAACTGTCATAATGCAGCTAAGAAAAAAGGCAATCTGCGCATGCAAACCTTTGAAACCCTGATGAAAGGCGGCAAAACCGGTCCATCCATAGATCCCGGAGACCCTGTACATAGTGAATTGATCAAAAGAATTTTATTAGATATACAAGATGATAAACGCATGCCTCCCAAGGGTAAGAAACAACTCAATAATGAAGAGATCAGTTTATTTTATTGGTGGGTTCAACAGGGTGCATCAAAAAATGTTAAGATCCAGGATGTAAAAAAGAATGATACCCTTCTTGCATTTTTCTCGAACAATAGTAAACCGGAAGCCCCCAAACTCAATCTACCTTTGATTAATAAGGCAGATTCGATCATACTATCCAAATTCAAAAATTCCGCATGGGAAATACATCCCATCGCTAAGGAAAGTCCCTATTTAGATGTAAGTGCCATCAGTTTCACTTCTCTCTCTAATGAAGAATTGAAAAAGATAGAAAGTATTGCTCCCAATATTGCCTGGTTAAATTTGGCCAATACGCAAATCAATGATGAAGCAATGCAAACAATAGCTAAGTGTACCAACCTTTTAAAATTAACCCTTTCCAATACAGTTATTTCCAACGCATCTGTCATGGAGCTTAAAAAATTATTGAAGCTTCAATTGCTAAATATCATGCAAACTAAAATAGATGATAATGGACTCAGGGAATTATGTAAGATGGCAGGACTGAAAAAAATATACTGCTGGAATAGTTTGGTAACGAAACAAATGGTTGCAGAGTGCATCAAAAATTTCCCGGGCATTGAAATAAACAATGGAGAAAACACTTCGGTAAAACCCTAAATTATTTTCATGAAAAGAAGAACCTTTCTACAACAGACTTCTATTGCATTTGGTGGTGCCATTCTAACAAATCCATTAAAAGGTTTGGCGAAGCAGCAGGCAGAAGACCCTATTATTGGACACGGGCAATATAAATATCGGGTAAATAAAAACTGGGGGAAACTGGATGCAACAATATTTCCGGTAAATGATTGTCATGAAATGGTGATGGACCGTAAACATCGCCTCATTCTATTAACCAATGAGCCGGCAAATAATGTGTTGATCTATGATAAATCGGGCCAATTACTCGAGAACTGGACACTAAAATTACCAGGTGCTCACGGCCTTACTCTGCATGATGAAAACGGTGAAGAATTCTTGTATATTACCGACTATACGCTGGGTGAAGTGTACAAAACAACATTAAAAGGTCAGTTACTACTTACCATCAAACATCCCAAAACAATTAACCAATACCAGGACTGTGATAAGTTTAAGCCAACTGAAACCTGCATTGGGCCCGATGGCTCTATCTATATTGCCGATGGTTACGGCAGTCAGTTTATTTTACAATACACTGCCAAAGGTGAGTTTGTTAGAAAATTTGGCGGGGACAGTGCCATACAAGAGGACAAATTCAAACAGGCACATGGTATAACCCTCGATACACGTAATCCCAATAATCCCACCCTACTTTGTACTGAGAGAATGAAGAATTGTTTCAAAAGATTTTCATTAGACGGAAAATACATCGAATCAATTTATACACCGGGTGCTTATCTTAGTCGTGCAGTTATTAAAGGAGATATGTTGTACTCCGGCGTGTGCTATTCAGCACTTAAACACAATTACCTAACGCTAAATTCTGGTTTTGTTACCATTCTCAACAAAGAGAACCAGGTTGTCTCTAACCCTGGCGGCACTGAACCGCAATACCTAAATGGCGAATTACAGATCATCAAGCAAGAGCAGCCGATATTCAAACATTGTCATGATGTGTGTATAGACGATGAAGATAATTTATACGTCCCTCAATGGAATGCCGGTAAAGTATATCCATATAAACTTTCACGCGTTTAAGATTTTTATCCTTGTTGTAATACCACAATTCGTATTTCAACTGATTGCGTGAGGTGCTGAACGGTTTTCAATATTGATCGCTTAATAAATGGCTGAATGGCTTCAGCAAAGGGCGTAACCGTAATTCTTTGCGGAGTAGCAAGTATGATGATGGTGCCCTGGGCTAAGAATTTACTTATCATGAACAAAACTGGTTCAAACTGATCGGGGGCATAATTGATGTCGCTTAATAACAAGGTATCAACTTGCATTTCTTCCGGTAAATTGTTCCAATCAAGGCACAATGCTTTTGCATTTTCCAATTGCAACCATTGAATATTTTTTTCCATCAACTCCACCGCTTCTAAAGCATAATCACTGACCATGATTGTATCAGCATATTGGGCAATAGAAAATGAAGGCAACCCAATACCAGCGCCTAATTCCAGGCATCGCTTTCTATATATCCACTCCTTCTCTTCCAAAAGAAAGGAGGCCATAGCATGGGCCGAAGGCCAGACTTGTGCCCAAAAAGGAAAAAGTATGGTATCATCTTTACTGAGTAAATCCTTATAAGTTTGTTGTACAAGTGCTGGATCTGGCGCATAAAGTTTCAACCCTTCATTTACTTCAATTAACTTAATGAGATAGTTCATTAACGATTACTTTTAAAAAACCAGGATATCAAACTAGTGTTCTACTATATGAAAAAAATCGAAATCTGTATATCCCCCAACTTCTTTGGTAGCGTAATTAAATAAACCAAAGCGATATCCCATAAAATGAGGAAGTGTGTAAGTCATTTTTAAAGTAGATCCTATGCTTTTCCAATCAGATCCGTTGAAACTATAAAAGAAATCAGCTAGGTCTATACGATTCCTAAAATTACAAACAGCCTTTAAATAAATGGTTTGCTGGCTGATAGGCACCACCTGTTCTTCTATCGGTTTTCCCGAACCTGCATTGATCATGATGATTGACTTTTGGCCATTATTCATTTTTATGCCAATCAACCCATAATTCTTTTGTAAGAGACAGAGTCCCGCAATATCACCATCTTTCATACCGGTCATATCCAAGAAAGTTGAACCTATACACAAAGGACCGAATGTTCGCTGTGTTAATGTATTTCTTGCCTGTAAGAAACTGCTATCAATACGAGCTGTTGTTAATCGTAGATACCCCTTCCTATCCGAAACAGACCAATATCTATTATCAGGATTATGATTCCACTGCCATGCCAAGGGCAAAGACCTGTCATTCTTTTTACGAGAAAATTCATCTGAAGTTACAATGCCCGGAATCAAACTTTTGTTTTGATCCAGTGAAAGCAAGGTTGGCACTTTACCTTCTTTTCCTAATACTGGCCATCCATCTATCAAACTAACAGGAACTAAATAAGGGATCCTGCCAACAGCACCGTAATCCCTAAATAAGTAACTATACCATTCTCCATTGGGCATATCTATTAGTCCACCTTGTGCAATACCTGAATCTTGCAATGCAACTCTTCCTTCATAAGGTCCATTGATTTTATCCGAACGATGAATGACAACGGTTCGCATACCGCCTCTGGGCCAGGTTATATTGAAAAGATAATATTTACCTTTTATTTTAAACAATTGGGATCCTTCTGCTTGAAGTCCGGCTCCGGTTCCTGAAGGCAGGCTCGCATTTTCGATTAAAATTTGTTCATTGGTTCCAGGTTTAATGCCTGATAATTTTTCATCCAGTTCAAGTATTTTGATTTTGCCGACACCATAGATCAAATACACACGTCCATCATCATCAAAAAACAAACTATGATCATGATAGGAAGGTTTAAAGGAGATCGTTTTCCATGGACCTCTTTCTATATCTTTTGTTGAATAGATATAGGTCTTTCCAGTTGTTTGAGAAAATGTACTTACATAAAATGTATGGTTATGATATCTGATACTGCTAGCCCAAGAACCTCTTCCATAAGTGTTTTTATTATTTTCAAGGTTGAGTTCATCAACATTGGCGAGGGTATCGTATGCATAGTTGACCAATTTCCAATTAACGAGATCCTTTGATTGCATAATAGGAACACCCGGGCTCATATGCATGGTAGTACTGCTCATATAGTAAGTATCGCCTACTCTAATCATTGACATATCAGGAACATCCGCAAAAATGATAGGATTCCTTCCTTGTTGTGCATGAGTGGTAGCAACACAAAAAAGGCATAGAACTACTTTTACAACTGTAAAAAAAAGCTTTCCCATAAACTTGTTTTTATTCAAAAGCACATTATTTGCGTAATGCTTCTCTCACTTTAGGTGCAATTTGGGTTCCATAGATCTCAATAGATTTCATCAAACTTTCATGTGAAGGACCGCCTACATCCATATGCGCAGAGAAACGGGTTAGTCCGAACATTTCATGCATATGCAGAATTTTATCAATGGATTCATTTGCATCGCCGATGATCAAATGTCCTTTCGAAGCTCTCCCCAGATCATATTGCTTTTTTTGATAAGGAGGCCAGCCGCGACTACGCCCCACCCTATCCATTTGTCCTGAATAAATGGGGTAATAGGCATCAGCCGTTTCTTGACTATACTCACCAAAAAAAGAATGCATGTGAACACCTACTTGAAATTTATTCAAGTCATGTCCAAACTCAGTATAGAGGTCTTTATAATATTTAAATAGCGGCTTGAATTGTGAAGGATCACCTCCAATAATGGCAAACATGACCGGGAAGCCATATTTAGCAGCTCTAACAACAGATTCAGGTGTACCCCCCACTGCCACCCAAATATTCAAATGATCATTCACTGCCCTGGGCAAGATCAACTGATCTTTGAGCGGTGCCCTGAATTTACCTTTCCAGGTAATGGGTTGTGTTTGATTGATTTGATTCAACAGATCTAATTTCTCTTCAAACAATGCTTCGTAATCATTCAGGTTATAACCAAACAATGGGTAGGATTCAATAAAGCTGCCTCGTCCTGCCATGAGTTCTGCTCTTCCTCCAGACAATTGATCAATGGTAGCAAAGCTTTGATACAATTTTACCGGATCTGATGAACTTAAAACAGAAACAGCACTTCCCAGTTTTATTTGTTTGGTAACAGAAGCCGCAGCAGCCAGTATGATCTCAGGAGCAGATACCGCATAATCCGGACGATGGTGTTCACCAATACCATAGAAATCAATCCCGGTTTCATCCATCAATTTAATTTCTTCGATCAACTCTTTAAAACGTTCTCCTGTTGCCTGCACTTTCCCATTCTTATTGATGTTCAGATCGCCGAACATGCCAATGCCTAAATCCATGGTTCTTGATTTATGATTAAAGTTATGACAGGATTTTTAAAGGATACTATTCAGTTAGAAAAACGTTTATCATCCTAAAAAAGAAAAAGTAAAATGATTTATTAAAAAGTGGAAAACCCGTATTGATTTCAGGCACTTTGTTCCATTTTAATCATTTATAGAAAAATTCGGTTAAGACTTTTAGTTTTACTCTACAGCAACTGTATAAAAAACTGTATCAATAAAAAATAAAGTATTTGAATTTACTATAACATTCTCATCATGCATATCTTCTAAAATCAATCCCAATTCTTTATTGAAATAATCATTCCTTCTTGTGTTTTCAAATCCGTTATAAGCTAAAAGCTTTTTGATATTTTCCAATTCAGCCTGACCATCGGAAGTAATAAACTGTTGCTTCAAAACAACAAATAAATCATCTTCTGCTTTGGTAAATCCGAGAATGTAATAAGTAGTGTTTGGGAAAATTAGATTGTGCAAAAGGATGCTATTGAAAAATTCCAACCATGTAGCATAATATATTGCATCGTTTATTTTGATTACGTTTTTTCCATCTATATCAAGATAAACGCGAGCCTCCCCTCCCCTTGTTAAGAATCTATCTTCACTTGGAAAATCTGTAACCCATAATTTATTTTGAAAACAATAATTTTCTAGCAGTTTGGCCTGCTCTTTTTTGACGACTGATTTACTTTCGAAGTCAGTTTTAACTGATTTACTTGTTGCAAAGCTTGCTGATAGGAGATTTCTGATTGTTGTGCAAGTATCCGAAAACCCTTCAATGATAATTCCTGCAGTGATATTTTCAATTCTTTTTCGGGTATCATTGGGTAACATTTTACAGTAAAATTACAAAAAATACGTGATTTCAAAATTAAGTAAAAAACTAAGCAACTAAAGGGCAAACTTACCAAAAATGCCCTGCTAACAATACGATCACAAGAAGTATAGCCCACCTTCGCCTTAAAGCTGCGGCGGATAAATGAAGCCTTGGGAGTTGCACCCCCTGTCCAAACATCGCTCCCATTGCCTTTCTACATGGTTAATTCATGATTAACTTAGACTAAATTGTAATAAACAAAGCAAACTTTCAAGATATTTACGAATATGAAAATCCCTCTGATCATTGTAGTTATTCTGATATTTTGGGTACTTCTAGCACAAAGCTGTTTGAAAATGCGTATTTCAGATGTTGAGGCTAAAAAAGAATTTACTAAAAAGGGCCTATCCTTAGAAACAAAAACTATTGAAGTAAATAAATTCAAATTACATTATGTAAAAATCGGTATTGACAGCTTACCTACACTTTTTTTTGTACATGGTTCTCCCGGAAGTTGGGATGCCTACAAGCAATACTTATCAGACACTACCCTTTTATTAAAGTACAGAATTATTTCAGTGGATCGCCCAGGTTTTGGATTTAGTCAATTTGGAGACGCTAAAAATTTAACGGAACAATCAGAGATCATTAATCCATTAATTGATGTAGAAAAAAATGGAAAACCATGGTACATTATTGGTCATTCATTAGGCGGACCATTAGTAGTACAAATGGTGGCAGATCATCCTGGAAAATTTAATGGAATGATGCTTTTGGCAGCATCTATAGATCCTAATCAAGAACCTGCTGAAAAATGGAGAGGTTTTTTATACAACACGCCTTTTCAATATTTATTGCCTGGTGCTTTTAGGCCAAGCAATACTGAGATCTGGTATTTGAAGAAAGATTTAATTGCACTGGCAGATCAGTTCCCGAAAATCCTTTGCAATGTATGGATCATTCATGGAGATAAAGACAGTTTCGTTCCTGTTGGCAATGCTGCTTATGCCCAAAAAATGTTGGTGAATGCAAAATCAGTAAATGTTACCATTTTAAAAGGAGCACCACATTTTATTCCCTGGGAACCCTGGTATAAAGATGTAAAGTCTATATTATTAAACATGCATGATTGAACTGTCAACAGTAGAAAAGTAAAAAAAAGAGGCATCACTTTTTATGATTACCTCTTTTGAACTAATTGGAAACAAAGGGATTAATATCGATATAGCAGTGTCTCTTTTTTAGAAAACTTAATTCTCTGAAACTGTACCGGTAGCGGAGATCGAAAGGACAATAATTTCACCATAAAAATCAAAAGAAACAAAATAGCTCTGCATATTATCAGCGTCAGTAAACTCTATACATTCGATCAATTGATAATCTGGAAATTGGTATCCTGTAGTAAGGAAAGTAATAGCTTCTTTTGGCAATTTATCGAAATCCATCATTTTAGAGCTACCTATCAAATCTCCATTCCCATCATAAAAAACATCGATTATTTCATTGTTAATTGCAAAACTTGCCTTTAGGTAGTTCTCAGTTACGGTCCATAAAACATTTTCCGCAGCTGCATAATTGGCTTCCAAGTTTATGATAGCTTTTCTACTTACTTTTTCATTGTCTGATGCAATGGCAGTTGACAATAAAGATACAAGGATCAAACTGGCGATTAAGAACTTTTTCATGTTGATTAATTTTAGTGGGTTGAATTATTTTTGTTATTTATTTTATTTCCTACCATCAATAGACAGTGCATGCTTTCTTAAGTTTAACCCAGTATACCTAATAATGATAAGCGGATGAACAGCTATACATTTTAATAGAATAGTTAGCTGAATGGGGCTGTTTTTTCGGTGAATGAGATGGATATTGATAAAACGGAAGTGAAATACGCTGTTTTACCCTCAACCAAGTAGGTACAAAAACATGAAAAATAGGCGGTATACATTTCTGTTATGTATTTCATGTATAAATAGTTTTTTCGCCATTTCGAAAAATACTAAAGCAAATCCTTTAACTTTTTACGCTCCATCTACTATTTCAACAATAATCCCGAACTTCAAAAAAATAATATTGTGAAACTCCCGTTTGTTTTACTTGCCTTACTCTGTTTAATTGCTTTTTGGTGCTATGGAGCTAAGCCTGTTAAAAAAAATACATCATTTCCTCTACATACATCGGCATTAAGCAACCCTATATCTGATTCAATCTTGAAACTGTCTGAAGAGTTGTTGTACAAGGTTAAGATAGAAGCGGATACTGACGCAGTTGAACAAAAATTAGCTAACTTAACTTATACGCAACTTTCCCTTTGTCTTAGCAATGATGGGGCGAAAAAGACCTTTTGGTTGAATGTTTACAATGCATGGTATCAAATATTGGCGATTCGGTTGAAAAAAACAAAGCCTGCTATTTTTACCGATAAATTGATTCCTGTGGCTGGGTTAACTTTTAGCTTAGATGATATTGAACATGGCATTCTTCGGAAATATCGTTGGAAGTGGAGTATGGGGTATCTGCCTCAGTTTATGCCCCGGAAAACCATCAAAGCCTTGGCTGTAGATACAATAGATTATCGTATACATTTTGCGTTGAATTGCGGAGCCAAAAGCTGTCCGCCTATTGCATTTTATAGATATGACAAAATTGATCAGCAATTAAATATGGCTACTGTTGCTTTTATAAAAGCCGACTCGGAGATTGATGTGGAGAAGCAGGTGATTACTACCAGTAAAATTTTATCGTGGTTTAAGGGCGATTTTGGTGGGTCTAAGGGAATTCTGACGTTGATGGAGAAAGTATATCAGCGTGACTTTAATGGTTATGGTATAAAGTTTAGAAAGTATAATTGGGATACGGAGTTGGGTAAGTTTGAGCAGTAGCAATTTTAATCCGGTTACTATTTATAAAAAGGAATTTCGAACAGATGAACAAAGAACCGATGAATAACGAAGGATGATACTTCGACATTCATCTGTTCCTTGTTCGTTATTCATCTGTTCATTTGTGGAGTCGAGGGGAGTCGAACCCCTGTCCAAACATCGCTACCATTGGCTTTCTACATGCTTATTTCATGATTAATTGTAGGCATTCCGCAGGACATGAACAAACCAACGAAACACTTAGCTGAATGGTCTTAAGTAACAGTCACAGCCTTCTGTTACAGCACCCTCTTTTGAGTTGAGTCGGCGGCGGCACCTGGTAAGAGGTCAACCTGTGCGGCGGCCCAAATGGTTACTTAATCACTGATTAAGCAGCCATGGCATACTGAGTATTGCCATTTGAAGGTTTCGTATTCAGATTAAAGTGCTAATTACGCAACGCACTGCATGCTTACACCAACCGTGACCTATGCTGTCAAAACCAATACGACCCCAGTGGAACGGTTTGGGGTTTGGAGTTTGGGGTTTGGAGTTTTAAAAAAACTCTTTACACAAACTTCTTGCCCCTATTTACGATCTTTAAATTTCTGTCCCTTTGTTTGCACATTATTCAAATAATGAATGAATGCACCGATTTTCCTTGTCAATAATTCATTTTGTTCAATAAGACTTCTGTGTCGTTGTTCATCCAAAAAAGCACAATCCAAGCACCTGAAAAGTTGAGATTTAACTTCTTCCGAAGAACCTTTAGCAATAGTTAGGTGATTTACAAATTCATTCTTACTACCCCTTCCAAAACCTTCTGCAATATTATCCATTATAGAACCCGACGCATTCTTCAATTGTGTTTTCAATCCAAATTCAAACTTATAAACATCCCTTTCAAGTTCTAAAAAAATTGCTTTTGCAAATAACCTCGAAAGCTGCCACACTTCAAGTTCTTCCAATTTTGTAATTGTAGCCATATTTACTTTTTGAAGCAAAGCTATCAAACAACAAAAAGCAAAAACAGCGTATAAATACCTAACACCAAACCCCAATCCCCAAACTATTTAAATAATCTCCAAAAATCCAACCCCAACGCATATGCCATTAATCCTAACAAAAGTATCATCCCCGCCATCTGTGCATATTCCATGAACTTGTCGCCGGGTTTGCGGCCGGTGATCATTTCGAAGATGGTGAAGAGTGCATGACCACCATCCAATGCCGGAATGGGCAGTATATTCATGAATGCGAGGATTATGGAGAAGATACCCGTTAAGGTCCAAAACCTTTCCCAATCCCAAACACCGGGGAATGTATTGCCGATACTGATCACACTACCCAAAGAATCACTGGCTGCTACCTTACCAGTAAACAATTGTTTCAATCCGGTAATATATCTATCCAAGGTTTCCCAGCAATGCGTAAAGCCAATGGGAATGGATTCTAAGAAAGTATATTTTACCATTACTGTACCAAATAATTCCAAAGGATTTTTTTCGAAGAATCCAATTGAGCCCTTACTGTTTTCTAATACACTAACCAATACCGTGTCATTACCTCTGATCACTTTCAGGTCAACAACTGAATCAACATAATTCTTTTTCAGTTTGTCAAATTCATGGTAGAATTCGAAGGGTTGGTTATTAATGCTGATCAAACGATCTCCATTTTGTAATTTATCTTTTCTGAAATCTGCCGACTTTGAAACAGAATCAACAATTACAGGGTAACGTGGAAAAACCAGTCCGCCGAATTTTTTATTACGTACAATTTTTTGAATAGAACCTTCTGGGAGCACCAGATCAATGGTTTGTCCATCTCTTAATACCTGGATCTTTTGGGCATCATTCAATACGATCTCCGATTCTAACGTACCAAAATTTTCGATCGTGCGGCCATCTATTCCTACAATATTGTCGCCATCTTTAATGCCCATTGTCTTGGCCAAAGAATCTGTATAAACCCCGTACTTCATATTTTTTACCGGCAGGTTCTCTTCGCCCCATACCCAGGTAATGCCAATGAAAATAACGATCGCCAATAAAATATTTACCACCACACCACCTATCATGATGATCAGTCTTTGCCAGGCTGGTTTTGCACGAAACTCCCAGGGTTGAGGAGGCAGTTTCATCTGCTCTTTGTCCATACTCTCATCAATCATACCCGCGATCTTAACAAAACCGCCAAAAGGCACCCAGCCAATACCATACTCCGTTTCACCCTTTTTTGTTTTCCATAAACTAAACCATGGATTGAAGAAAAGGTAAAACTTCTCTACCCTGCATTTAAATAAACGTGCAGGAATAAAATGCCCCAATTCGTGCAGTACTACCAAAATGGAAAAAGACAAAATGAATTGTCCGGTTTTAACACCTACACTAAGCCAGTCGATTGCTAATAATGTTATACTCATATGACCCTATGGGGATTGATTTATGGTTTGCTATTAATTTTTATTTCCGCTTACATATGTATCAGCGAGGCAGCGAAGTTACGTGCCTCACCATCGGTTTCAAAATACTCTTCTAAAGTAGGCTTTGCGATAAAAGAAATCTTTTGCATGGTTTGTTCCACCACTTCTGTCATATCCAGAAAACCTATTCTGTTTCTCAGGAAGGCATATACAGCAATTTCATTGGCAGCATTGAGTATGCAGGGCGTATTCCCACCCAATCTCATGGCTTCCATTGCCAATGCCAGGTTTCTGAAGGTCTTGATATCAGGCTCTTCAAAACTGAGTGTTCCCGGTCTTTTAAAATCGTATCTAGGAAAATCATTGGCAATACGATTGGGAAATGCCATAGCATATTGAATGGGCAATTTCATATCAGGGAGCCCCATCTGTGCTTTGATACTGCCATCCTCAAATTGCACCATACTATGAATGATACTTTGGGGATGAACCATTACTTGAATTTGATCATGATGGAGATTAAATAACCATTTGGCCTCTATCATTTCCAAACCTTTGTTCATCAAGGTTGCAGAATCGATGGTGATTTTAGCACCCATGGTCCAGTTAGGATGTTGTAAGGCGTGGTCTTTTTTCACATTCACTAAAAAATTGGGCTTCTTGCCTAAGAATGGGCCTCCACTGGCCGTTAAGATGATTTTTTCAATTTTATTTCTTCCTTCACCTACCAGACATTGAAAAATTGCCGAATGCTCACTATCCACAGGTATTACGGGAATTCTTTTTTCTGCAGCTTTTTGCATGATGATATCCCCGGCAACCACCAGTGTTTCTTTATTAGCCAAAGCAATTGACTTACCCAGTTCGATGGCTCTTAATGTAGGCTTTAGTCCTGCATACCCTACAATAGCAGCCAACATCATATCATAACAATCTATGGATGCAGCTTCTTCAATAGCATCTTCTCCCCCAAAAACCTTTACAGTAGTGTCTTTCAGCGCTTCTTTAACATTGTTGTATTTCCGCTCATCCCCTATCACCACAACATTGGGATTAAATTGTAATGCCTGTTTGATGAGTAATTCATCATTGGTTTGCGCCGTTAAGATCTCTGCTGTGAAAAGGTCAGGATTAGCGGCTATTACATCCAGTGCCTGCGTACCGATAGACCCTGTTGAACCAAATATGGCGATGCGTTTCTGACTCATGGATATTGTTTAAAGAATGTATACTTACAATTTACGTTATTCCCTTTAGGAACCATCACTAATCATATTATTTCAAAAAAAGCGGAATCATCCAAAACAAACCTTTTATATAAGGTGAATTTGGAGTTTCCTTTAATAAACGAATGCAGCCAGTTCATCCGCAATGATCCGATCATTACTCAGTCTGGGAACCTTGTTCTGTCCACCCAACTTACCCACTGATTTCATATAATCTATAAAACCATTCTTCCGCACTTTACGGATACGCAACGGCATTAAAATGTTGCCACCGATCAAATCATCATAATAAACATTTTTACGGCGAAGGCTTTGATCGATCAGCATACTAAACGCTTCCATATCATTTGGTTCCTCTTCAAATTCAATAAACCATTCATGGTAGCTCTTGCCTTTATCCTGACTTACCAATGGCGCCACTGTAAACTCTGTAATCTTTGTTGCCATTTCCCTGGTTGCGGCTAATAATGCATGCTCTACTTCCTCACCAATCACATGCTCGCCAAATGCAGAGATAAAGTGTTTGATTCTGCCACTAACCACCAAACGATAAGGCTCTGTGCTTACAAATTTTACAGTATCACCTAAATTATACCCCCATAAACCCGCATTGCTATTGATGATCATGGCATAGTTTTCTCCTTTCACCACATCTTTCAAACCAAGTCTGGTAGGGTTTTCAGTAAAAATTTCGCCTACCGGTATAAACTCATAATAGATGCCGCTATCCGTATTTAACAGCAAACCTTCCGCTTCCTGGCTATCCTGAAAAGCAAAGAACCCTTCACTGGCAGGGAAAAGTTCTATGGAATCTACTTTTCTTCCTATAGTTTCCATTAACCTTGCTTTATAAGGCTCAAAGTTTACCCCTCCCTGCACCATTACTTTAAAATTGGGGAACAATTCCCCTACTTTTTTGCACGATACTTCTATCAACTTGTCAAAATACATCTGCATCCAAGGCGGAATACCACTTATAAGCGACATATCTTTTTGAATGGTTTCTGCTACAATTTTCTCAAGTTTTGTTTCCCAGTCTTCTATACAATTGGTTTCATAGCTGGGTAATTGATTGGCTCGAAGGTAACCGGGTATATGATGGTTAACTATGCCACTTAACCTACCTGTTGGGATATTGCCAATGCGTTCCAATTCAGGTGATCCGCTTAAAAAGATCATTTTCCCATTGGCAAAAGCCGCATTACCTGTTTCTGCCATATAACATAAAAGTGCATTACGGGCCGAATTGATATGATTGGGTATGGAATCCTTGGTGATTGGGATATACTTAACCCCACTGGTGGTACCACTGGTTTTGGCGAAATAAATGGGTGCCCCCTTCCACAAAACATTCTGTTTACCATCTTTTATTAGCTGTATATAAGGCTTGAAGGCTTCATAATCGCGAATTGGCACTGCACCAATGAAATCTGAATGGTTATTGACCTGTTCCAGCCGATGGTCCTTGCCAAATTGGGTGGATCTGCCCCCTTTCAATAGCATTTTAAGGGTATTCTCCTGGTCTATCAGGGCAGTTTGCATACCCTTTTGTGTCTTATTATATATATAGTTGGCAAAAGGACGCGCCAAAAGGGATTTTAAGTTCATAGTTACCTCAATCGTTAAAGTGGGCAAAAATAGAGAGAAGTTTGTGGTTTGGGCGGGTAGTTTTGTTGTTTTAATCACAAAATAGTGGGGCATTAAGACCAGATTATCCTATTTATGCAGGGTTTTACCATCCCCATTCTATGCTTCGACCAGCTTTTCCACCCTTGTGGACATAATTATTTGAAAAATGTTTGCACATTTAAGGTACAAAACCTTACCTTTGCCGTCCTAATTTTGGTAGCTATGTTAGCAGTTGTAAAAATCGCAGGTCAGCAGTTTAAAGTACAGGAAGGTCAAAGCCTGTATGTACCTCACCTGGAAGGAAATACCGGAGACAAAGTTGAGTTCAGCGAAGTGTTGTTAGTTGACAACAGCGGAACTATTTCTGTGGGCAGTGCTGTTAAGGCAACTGTAAAAGCAGAAATTATCAGCGACCTCGTACAAGGTGATAAAGTAATCGCCTTTAAGATGAAAAGAAGGAAAGGTTTCCGTAAAAAACACGGACACAGAACCCACTACACTAGAATTAAAATTGAAAGTATCGCTTAATAAGCGTTAACGATGATTCAATAGGTAGCGTAAACGCTTTTCTATTATTATTGATTCGTTTTAAAAACAAAAAACAATGGCACACAAAAAAGGTGAAGGTTCCGTAAAAAACGGCCGTGACTCACAAAGCAAACGCTTAGGTGTAAAAATATATGGTGGTCAACCAGCTTTCTCTGGTAACATTATCGTTCGTCAAAGAGGAACGCAATACCATCCTGGTAAAAATGTTGGTGTTGGAACTGACTTTACTTTATTCGCTTTAGCTGATGGAATTGTTGAATACAAGAAAGGAAGAAACGACAAAACAACCATCTCTATAAGTCCCGTAGAATTGACCGCATAAAAATATTTTTTTGTAGTTCCAAATAAGTTTTTACTTTTAAGGTATTAACTAACCATTAAATCTACAAAAACATGGCAACTGCAAAAAAAGCCGCAAAGAAAGCCGCTCCTAAAAAAGCCGCTAAAAAAGCTGCTCCTAAAAAAGCTGTAAAGAAAGCCGCTCCTAAGAAAGCCGCTAAAAAAGCTGCTCCTAAAAAAGCTGCTAAAAAAGCTGCTCCTAAGAAAGCTGCTAAGAAGAAGTAATCTTCTTAATTCTATTGCAGAAATAGATTTAAAGTCCCGGAATCTTCCGGGACTTTTTTTTATTTGCATATCTTCAGAACCCAATACAGGCAAGCTTATGGACAATTATGTAATTGCAGAGAACTTCTCTTTATTAGCCAAGCTCATGGACATACATGGGGACAATAGTTTTAAAGCAAAGTCTTATGCTTCTGCAGCATTTACCATCGACAGATTACCATCACCATTACAAGATTTACAGGCAGAAAAATTATTTTCTATCAGAGGTATTGGTGATGCAATTGGCAAAAAAATAATAGAGCTTTTAGAGACGGGAGAACTCAGTATTTTGAAAGAATATCTCGCAAAAACACCTCCTGGTATTTTGGACATGATGGGCATAAAAGGGATCGGTCCTAAAAAAATTGCCACTATTTGGAAGGAATTGGAAATAGAATCTTTGGGAGAATTGCTCTATGCCTGCAATGAAAACAGGCTCACTTTGTACAAAGGATTTGGAGAAAAAACACAAAGAAATATTAAAGAAGCAATTGAATTTTTTCTGGGAAGCTTGGGAAGTTATCTCTACCAGCAAATGGAATCTTTCAAAACAACAGTAGAAGAAAAACTCAAAACAGAATTCAATGGTTACACATTTGAAATTACTGGTGAGTTTAAACGTCAAATGGAAATTATCCATCAATTGGAATGGGTTTGTACTTTAGGGAAAGAGGTACTGAAAGATTTTTTCTTAGCCAATAATTTTGAAATAGTAACAGAAACGGAAGATTATGTTTCTTTTAAAGGCAAAGAAAATGTAACACTTGGGTTTTATCCTACAACAAAAGACAAATTTGCTACACAAGTTTTTCAAACAAGTTGTAGTGAGCAGTTTTTAGAAAGCTGGCAATCAGAAACCAATTGGAACAAAGAATCTTCTAACGAGTCTGAAGAATTCATTTTTAAAACTGCAGGCTCAGCTTTTATTCCTGCCTATCTGCGAGAATCTGGTAGTATCATTCAAAAGGCAAAAAATGGTCATTTACCTTTAGTCATTGAGCCATCCAACATAAAAGGTATCATTCACAGTCATAGCAACTGGAGCGACGGGGTAAATACCCTGGAGCAAATGGCTTTAGCAGCCAAAGAACAAGGTTTCGAATACCTGGTTATCAGTGATCACTCCAAAACCGCCTTTTACGCTAATGGGCTTACGGATGAAAGAATCTATGCCCAGCACAGGCAGATAGACGAGTTGAACGCAAAGCTGGCTCCTTTCCGGATCTTTAAAAGCATTGAAAGCGATATTTTAAATGACGGAAGCCTTGATTACGATGAAGACGTACTGGCATCTTTTGATCTGGTGATCGCTTCTATTCACTCAAACCTGAAAATGAATGAAGAGAAGGCTATGATGCGGTTATTGAATGCTATTGAAAATCCTTATACATCCATATTGGGCCATATGACAGGCCGTTTGCTACTTAGTAGAAATGGCTACCCAGTAAATCATGAAAGGATCATAGAAGCCTGTGTTGAAAATAATGTGGTCATCGAATTGAATGCACATCCCAGAAGACTGGATATGGATTGGCGCTGGATTGAACAAGCCATTCATAAGGGCGCATTGATTTCCATCAATCCTGATGCACATGCGATTGATGGTTATTTGGATTGCAGGTATGGTGTTTTATCTGCACAAAAAGCAGGGCTAACCAAAGAAAAAAACCTTAGTAGCTTCTCTCTTGCAGCTTTTGAAAGATTTTTGGTAGAACAGCATGAAAAGCGCCATTAGAAAAATAAATCTGGACTAAATTAAGATGCATCAAAGCATCAATTGGATTGTTTAGATTTTAAAATTAAACATCCATTTTGGGGAACTGAATAAAAAAAGTTGATCCTTTATTTTCTTCAGATTCAAACCAGATCTTACCATTGGCCTGTTCCACAATGCCTTTACAGATGGCCAAACCCAAACCTGTTCCCGATGTTTTGGTGGTAAAATTTGGGGTAAAAATACTATCCCTTTTGCTAACAGGAATGCCGCCGGCATTGTCTGCTACTGTAATTAATACAAGTTCGTTTGCGTCTTTGATATTTACCTGTATATGGATCATTTGATTGCCAGTACCTGCCTCTATAGCATTTTGAAAGAGATTGGTGAAGAGACGATTCATTTGTATCCTGTCGCATAGAATATAAAATTGTCCCATTTCATTTTGCAGGCTGATGGAAATAGCAGGATTGGTGCTGTATAGCCTGATCAATGAAGCAAGTACTTCTGCCATATCCAGTTTTGCCATTTGAGCATTACCAATATTGGCAAATTGTGAAAAATCGCCAGCAATTTTTGATAGCTGATCAATTTGCTCAATCAGGGTTATAGCCATATTAGAAGACAGTTCTTTTACATTAGGTGCCCCTTTTTGAATGGCATTTTGTAGGTACTGGATACTCAACTTCATGGGAGTTAGCGGATTCTTGATCTCATGTGCCACCTGACGGGCCATTTCGCGCCAGGCTCCTTCCCTTTCGCTCTTTGCCAAAGCTTTGGCACTGCTTTCCAGTTTTTTTACCATGGTATTGTACTCAATAACCAATAAACCAATTTCATCGTTTCTATTCCAAACGATCTCTTCATTTATTTTACCCAGGTTCATTTCCTGCATTTTATCGCCAATTAAACTAAATGATGCAGTGATCTTACTGGTTAAATAAAAAGCTATCCCACCAGCTATTAAAAAAATAAAAGCATTTAAGTTGATCAGTGTGGCAAGGAATCCGGAGATCTCTTGGTTTAACTCATTCTGTGAATTGAGGTAAGGAATATTCAGGTAGGCATAATTGGTTCCTGCTTCATCTGTTAAGGGCACATAAATACTAAGGTATTCAAGGGTGCCTACTTTTTCTGATTGCAGAAAATGTATGGCATGGTTTTTTTGTAGCGCTGCATAAGCCGAAGGCTCCATCAGAGAACTTAACAAGTGCTTATTATAGATATAGGGTTGTGTGGAACTAAGCAGGTTACCATTTATGTCGTAATAGTTGATGTCAACATTGTGTAAGTCGGAAATTTCTGCCATGGTTTTTTCAAGTCCCGACCTGATGCCAATATTATCAGGCAGGTCATCAAAAGCAGTCAATGCATTTTTCTCATTGTTAACCTCATTGGCCATTACCTGGATCGATTTTGAAAGCCTTTCCTCATTATTCCGGTGAAAACGAAGAATAAAAAAGGAAATAGTGGCAATACCAATTACAATAAAAGAAAAAACACTTAAGAAAATGATCGTGGCCTGTATCTGCGAGCGAATATTCAAACGTAGCAATGGTTTTAAGACTTGCCATTTGAAGCCTGCATGTAAGATGAACCCACTTAAATGAAATAAAAAGATGATAGCCAGAAACGAGCAAAACAAGTAAGCAAACAAGGTGATGGATTCCATAACCCAACTGCTCCTTTTTACAACAATAACCTGCCGGTCATTACTGCCGTTATACCAAAGCTCATGGTAGTCATTCACTTTTTTATAAGAGAATTCAAAAACAGGGATCTGCTCTTTTTTTAATAAGGATGGAAAGCTGTACGTATTAAAATGATTGATGATCCTGCCTTTGTGGTAAACAGCATAGGCATAATTGGTATTGAGATCTGATGCGATATCCTGAACCTGGTTGAACAATTCGGGATACAATGCTTCACTTTTATATCTTTTTGATTTGATGGTGATAAAGAGGTAGCCAAAATTTCTGCCAGATTTTCTGATGAGCTTCTGGTAAATATAACTAAAGCCATCTGTCGCAGTTTCATAGCTGTAGATATCCGGAATCAGGGTTGGCTTTGCTTTATTTAGTAAGATGGTGGTTAGGGTTGCATAATCAACAGAATCCTCATTATATAAGGGATGGTATAGGCTATCAAAAGTATAAATGCGGGTATCGTATTTATTGAGGTAACCAGAAAAATTCTGGTTGATCAAACTATCTTTTATGTATTTATTAGAGTATTCACTGGTAGATAAACGTTGAAAATTTGCTGCCAGAAAATTATCATCAAAATTAGTAGCAGCAATATTGAGCAGGTTTTCGCCAGTAGGATCTGTTTGTAAAGCTAGTTTTTCTGCTATGCGCTTTCTTTGCTCAAACTCAACCCACCTGTTCTCATACATTACAATACCGGCTATGGATGTGGCAAAGATCATCACCCAAAAAATAAAAAAAGATGACCTGATCAGGGGTTTCTCCAGGTCTTGCTTACGGTAATGCAAGAGGCAGAAATAGCCCAGAAGCCATATCAGCACAGATAAATACACAGGAATGTTTGCAGCATCCGGTAACAAAAGCAATAAAATAAAGCCAGCAATAACCAGGTTCAAACATTGCCTTAGCAGGGAAGCACCATTAAGAATGACATTTTTTAGCAACAACTGCGAGAAAATAAAAAAGCTGAGCACCAGTAAGCATAAAATGATAAAGCTGACGATACTGAATACATTTAAATGAAAAACATTGGAAACATCAAATGATATTTTGGAATCCTTTACCAGGCTGATAATAATTCCCGCCATCAAAAAGCAAACCAGGGTTAATATAAAGTGTTTAATGGCATGCTGTACCTGTTTATTGGCGGGTAAAGAAAACAAGGGCATTCCATCGCCTTGCTTTTTATAAAAACTAACCAGCCAATATACCAATACTGCATTAACAAAAAGATCTCCTAATGAGGGGTGTATACTATTGGAAGCATATACTGCTGGATCAAATAAAGGCAGTTTACTAAAATCAAATGGAAATGAAAATTGATAGGCAATTAATCGTAGGAGTAAAATAGATAGTACCAGGAAAATGAATCCAGCCCTGAAATGAAATTTCTTAACAAGGTCTATGGCGATGGCTTGTAAGAAAAATAATAGTAACAAAATGGCCAAAACTCTAAGCGATATGGTTACAATATCATAGGCAATAAAAGATTTTCCCTGTTTTAATTGAACCCTGAATAGCTCCTGGTTATGATTATTTAATACGGGAAGTGCATCCAGGGCATCACTGATCTCATATTGCTGATCCAAACCCGGGTATCCTGCAAAATCATTTCGCAGGTATTTGTTGCGCATAAAAAAAGACCAGCGGATGGGTATCACTGCCAATACGATCAGGTGTTGCTTACCAATTACCAATTGCTTTTTGATTAATTCAAATTCGCCGTTTTGGTAAGCAACAAAAAACTGACCATCCTTCCGCTGCAGGTCTTCGTTATTAAAGTAAATCTTATTGGTATTCCAATATACCGGCTGATAGGATTGTTCAGAAGGTTGGTGGCTGAATAGGAAGACCCCAGTTTCATTGAAGCCAGACAATGACTTACTCTTGGACGTATCACTAAGGGTTAAAAGTTGGGCAGTATCTGATAAAAGTCTTTCAGCATCGTTTTCCAAACGGTGCAACCTACTCTCTAATTTGCTCTTTACTTTTTGCGGGGATGAATGGTAACTCCAGTAATTAATGAAAATAAATGAAAGGGTATACAACCAAGCAGCTGTAATGATCAGGTAACCATGCCGATAGGCGGATCTTTTGATAGAATTGATCAAGTATGTTTGTTTAATCGTTTAACCTCATCCCAAATAGCATCCATTTCAGTAAGGGAGAGGTTTTCCAGTTTGGTACCCCTTTCTGTTGCAATAGATTCCATTTGCTGAAAACGACGAATAAATTTTTTATTGGTCTTTTCCAATGCCCCTTCTGCATCTACCTGCAAAAACCGTGCATAATTGATCAAACTGAACAAAACATCTCCAAATTCATCGTCAATGGCTTCCTTATTATCCAATTGGATGGCTTCTTTTAGCTCGCCCATTTCTTCTTCTACTTTTTTCCAAACGTCATCCTTATTATCCCATTCAAAACCCACTTGTTTGGCTTTTTCCTGAATTCGGGTAGCTTTTACCAGAGCAGGCAGGGATGGCGGCACTCCTTCCAGAACTGATTTCTTCCCTTCTTTCATCTTCAATTTTTCCCAGTTCCTTTTTACGTCTTCCTCGTCGGTTACTTTTACATCACCATAAATATGTGGGTGACGGAAAATGAGCTTTTCACAAATTCCATCCAACACTTCTTTTAATTCGAATTGATTTTCCTCCTTTCCTATTCTTGCATAAAATAGCAGGTGTAACATCATGTCTCCCAGCTCTTCCTTAATACCCTTCCAGTTATTGTCTGTAATGGCATCTGCCAGTTCATAGGTTTCTTCTATTGTTAAGGGGCGAAGGGTATGAATGGTTTGTTTTTTATCCCAGGGACATTGTTCCCTGAGTTCATCCATGATCTTTACCAAACGTAGAAAGCTGTCGGCTGTTTCTTGCATAATCATAATTTAAATAACCATGGCAGAAAAGAAAAAGAAAAATACAAATAAGATTGCCATGGTTGCATAGGAAAGAAATAAAATAAGTAAGTATTTAAAAATAGACTTAGACCGGCCTTGTTCATAAAAAGTTCGAACGGCCTTATACCAATAAAATAGATATAAGAGCATAAAAAGAATGCCTAACCATTCGGGGATTGTAGTGCCGAAATACATTAAAATTGCATTCACTACTATTGGCAACAATATTATTATGAAAGAAGCACAATACAGATGAATTGCAAAAACCACATGGTTAACATAATAGTATTTTTTCCTTCTGATGTACAATAGTTTCAATAACAATGCAAAAAGTGGCAAAGAAATAAACATGATTTGCGGAAAAAGATGTTTGAATTTATCTGCAATGGCTTCCCATGCGGCCTTTCCGTTATTTTGATATTTTTCTTTTAAATGCAGGTTTTGTATAGCCAATTTTCTTAAAAAGAAATTGTCTCTCTCTTTTTCTGGCAATATTTGTTGTATAGAATCGTACTCATGTATATTTCTATAGGATCTATCATCCTCATTTATGAAGATTATATTGAAACTATTCGGTTCTGTTTTCAAGCTGTCCTTATAAATACTGTCTTTCTTGATATTGGCAAGATCTTCATTAATCAACGCTATTATTTTTCTGGTCTCAATTTCAGAAACTTTAGACAAGCTGTCTTTGAGTTCATTTTGCAGTTTAGCTTTCCTTTTTTCTAATTTTTTTACTACATCCGCGGCTGTATTTTTTGTTTCGCTTATTTTAACCACAGCAACATCGTTAGTTAGGCTGAAAAAAAGAAGAAAGAAGATGGCAGAAGTAAAAACATACATTCTGATGGGATGGAGATAGGTTGCTCTTTTACCACGAATATATTCCCGAGAAAGATAACCAGGTTTGAACAAAAGATATTTTAAAGTGCTAAAAAATTTGCCATCAAAATGGGTAATATCATATACAAAATGTGTGAGTAGTTGCCAGAAGCTTTCTTTGGTTTCAGTATTTTCCTGACCGCAAACCTGGCAAAATCTGCCCTGTACTTCTGCGCCGCAGTTTAGACAGTTTTTTTCAGTTCTTTCGGGTAAATGCGACACTTGTTAAGGTTTGACTAAAAATACAGAACAAATACATCATCTGTGCAATTTTTGAAACAGCTATTTTGGAATGTTGAAAACTGTAAGTGTACATTTGAGGATAATCGGGCAATTACATGAAAATTCTGTTTAGTTCTCTTTTCCTCTTACTGGCAAGTAGCTTATTGGGGCAGTATTACTATAACGACATTATTTCCTTACAACAGGGAATGGAACAATACAAGTTATTCCGCAGCCAGCGGATTCACAAAGTAACCGCTAATAGTTTTGAAGCAGACAATTCGCCTTCCGAAGGTTTTAAACTGGAGCAGGATATCAGTTTAGATGGCAAAAAAATAGTCCTGCAAAGCCAGATCAGTAATGGGAGGGCTTCTATTACCAGCAGGAATTATGAATTAAGCAAACTTAAAAAAACGGTGGCTGCCAGTAATGGTATTGAAACCAAAACAGAATATGGCTATTTAGAAAATGGGCAGTTGCAAAAGATCTTGGTTACTACTTCAGACACTGCTATGCATACACAATCTACAGAACTGCATTCCTGGAATTATGATACACAGGGACAACCAGATTTTATGCTAAAAATTAAAAATGGTACAGACACTATTCGGGTAGAATTCCTGAAAGACGAACAGGGCTTGATTGCAGAAGAGAGGTGGAAAAAAAAGAACCGAACCCTGGAAACCTATTATTATTACTACGACAATAAAAAACAACTCACCGATATTGTTCGCTTCAATAGTAAGCTCAAAAAATTGATCCCGGATCTGCAGTTTGCCTATGATGAAAAGGGCAGAATTATTTCGATGACTGAAATTTCACTAAGCACTTCCAATTACCTGATCTGGCAATATGATTATAATGAGAAAGGGTTGAAAACAAAGGAAACGGCATATGCAAAAGAGAAGCAATTAGTGGGGAGTATTGTGTATAGTTATGAACAATAGTTATAAAAGTTACCCTAGTTGTGCACAATAAAAGCGCCTCTATTTAATTGATTTACAAAGCATTATATTTTATGTAGTTTACAATCGACATTTTTTATGTACTTTTGTATTATTCAAAAGACATTTAATGGAAATCTTGTTAGCATTCCAAAATAGTTTACTCCGAAGCATATCGAATGATTTTCGCAGATACTTGCATCAGCAGATTGATTGGAAACAAAGAATGATAGGCATAAAAGGCCCGAGAGGAGCGGGTAAAACCACCCTCTTATTACAACATTTAAAGTATGATCTGAACTTACCTGAAACAGCTTTATACATAACAGCAGATCATACCTGGTTTTACAATCATTCACTTTTAGAAACGGCAGATGATTGGCAAAAAATGGGTGGTAAATATTTATTCATTGATGAGGTACACAAATACCCAAACTGGTCAAGGGAATTAAAAAACATTTATGATGGTTATCCGGAATTACAGGTATTTTTTTCTGCTTCTTCTGCATTGGATATTTATCGGGGCGAGAGCGACTTGAGTAGAAGAGTGATCCATTATGAATTTGCGGGATTATCATTCAGGGAATACCTCAATTTCACAACAGGTAAAAATTACAAGTCCTATTCTTTTACAGATATCATTCAGGATCACCGAAAAATAACTTCAAAAATTATTAAAGACTTTCACCCTTTACCTGCATTTAAAAAATATCTGAAATATGGGTACCTTCCAATAACAGCAGAAGGTGAAGCTATATATCTGCTGAAACTAAGTCAGGTGATCAATGCTATAGTAGAAACGGACCTTGCATATATCGCCTCCTACAATGCAGGTTCCGCAGATAAAGTAAAAAAATTATTGGCAGTAATTGCAGAATCTGTTCCATTTAAACCAAATATTGCCTCACTGGCCAGGAAACTGGATATCAGCAGGGATAGCGTTTACCAATACATCACCCAATTAACTCATGCCAGATTAATCAATAGTTTAAACACAAAAGGCAAAGGTGTTCCCACTTTACAAAAGCCAGAAAAAATTTACTTAGAAAACACCAATCTTTCCTATGCTATGCGCAGCCAACCAGATATAGGAAATTTGCGAGAGACTTTTTTATTAAATCAGATCATGAATGCAGGTTTACCTATATATGCCCCATCAGAAGGTGATTTTTATATGAATGAATGGTATATTGAAGTTGGTGGGAAGGACAAAAACAATAAACAAGTAAACATGCACGGGCAGTATCTTATTGCAGCAGATGATATAGAAATAGGTATGGGTACAAAAATCCCATTGTGGTTATTTGGTTTTTTATACTAAGTATAACTTTAAAAAAACAGAGTGGACACAAGCATTGGGAAATGCAACACCTTTTGTTTCTTAACAATTAAGTGTAATTTCAAAAAACAATTGTTAACCATGAGAACATGCTGCATTGGTTTACTAACTATTTTATTTTCCCTGTTAGTATTAACCTCATTCAACAATCCTTCACAAGATACCCCAACAAGTTTGCTCACAGGAGCTTGGTCAGTTGGAGGACCTGAAAACCAAACTATTGCCATCTTTACAGGTAATGTATTTGCCATAGCCAACTATAATTTTACGGATAAAAAATTCATCAGTTCTTTTGGTGGAACCTGGAAAATGGAAGGCCACCAACTTATTCGAAAAATAGAATGGCATTCAAAGGATTCATCAACTGTTGGAACTGAAATTTTCAATGAGGTTCAATTATCAGCTAATAATCTACTTATCAAATCAGCCAATGAAAGTTTTAATAGGATGGACAATGGAACACCTGGTGAACTGGCTGGTGCTTGGATAATTACCGGCAATTTTATCAATAACAAAGCCTCCAAACGTGCCAACCCATTCTATCCCAGAAGAACCATGAAAGTTTTATCCGGAAAATATTTTCACTGGATCGCCTACAATGTTGCCACCAAACAATTCCTGAATGCCGGTGGTGGCACTTATACAACTGCTAACGGCAAGTACACCGAAAATATTACCTTCTTTACCAAAACAGCGGAAAGTGTTGGCAAAAGCCTGGTATTTGATTATTCCTTTATAGAGGGTGATTGGCGGCACCAGGGACAAAAATCAACCGGCGGAGAAATGGATGAATGCTGGACCAAGCGGGAAGTTTTAGAAAAATAGTAGGGTTAATAAAAATAAAACAGCCAACTATTGCTAGTTGGCTGTTTATGTGTGCCCCAGGCGGGAATTGAACCCGCACGACCGTTGCTGATCACAGGATTTTAAGTCCTGCGTGTCTACCAATTCCACCACCAGGGCGTCCCAAAAAAAATCCCGAACCGCCTTCAGCGGGACGGGACTCAGAGCGAAAGACCGGGCTCGAACCGGCCACCCCGACCTTGGCAAGGTCGTGCTCTACCAAATGAGCTACTTTCGCGTACTTGTATAAGAACTAACGGGTTGCAAAAATAAACATCCAGCGTTCTTGACAAAATTTTTTATTGAATTTTACTTGTATTCCGGCTTGTATTCGGAACTTTTTTGCACTTCTACGTCTGGTTTGCCCTTATAACGCTGATTGTACAATCTGTAACAGCCCCCTAAAACAAAGGCCAGGATACAAAATACCTGCAAATAAAACAGGAAACGGGATGAATTAACCCAGTTTTTCGTAAAATCCTTTTCTGTTGTTTCGTTGATTTCGTGTGACATAGAGATAATTTGCTTTTGCAAAAATAAGGGTACGGCAACAATTTATGTATCCTTCTTTCCAAGAATTTCGTCAAAATGCCTTTTATGGTTAATAAAATATTGCCAAACCACCGATTTTGGATAAACCCCCTCTAATTGGTTAAGCTTTTTAGCCGGGTAAGAAGAGTTGAGTGGTCTTGTAAACCATCGTCGCATAATGGCAAAATGCGCTTGCATGATAGCTTTAAAAAAATCGGTATCACCTGTTAGTAAGCCTTTCCAGGCAGAAATCGCATCTAATGCAAACCGAGCCGGTATCTTCCAGACCTTTTCCTGCCAGGGAAGGTTTTTAATAAGCATTTGCAGGTTATTCCTAAAGTTGAGGAATACTTTTTTACCGCCTCTGGGTAATGTACCCGCTCCCACATGGTACACAATCGAAGTTGGGCAGCACATGATCCGGTAACCTGCCAATTGCATACGCCAGCAAAGATCGATCTCTTCCTGGTGTGCAAAAAAGCTTGCATCCAGTCCGCCCAATTCATGGTAAACACCAGCTTTAACAAACATAGCAGCACCTGAGGCCCAGAATACGGGAATGGCTTCATTGTATTGGCCATTGTCTTTTTCGCACACGTCAAATACCCTTCCGCGTGAGAAAGGATAACCCAGGGTATCAATCCAGCCGCCGCAAGCGCCTGCATATTCAAAGAGTTCCGGAAATTCCTGTGAAAGTATTTTTGGTTGACAGGCCCCAATAGAGGGGTCATTTTCCATCAGTGCAATAATAGGTTCTATCCATCCGGGTGTAACAGACACATCGGAATTCAGCAATACATAATAATCAGCCCGCACATTGCTTAAAGCCCAGTTATATCCCCCAGCAAAGCCCTCATTTATGTTATTAGTAAGAATACCCACTTGAGGGTAATTGGCCTTTATATATGCAACAGAATCATCAGAAGAGCCATTGTCTGCTACTATCACTTTAAGGTGAACGTAAGTAGATTGAATAACAGTTGATAAAAACTTTTGTAAAAAGTTCTTACCATTATAATTCAGGATAACCACTGCAACTTCCGGTAATGCCAAGGGAAAGGTTTTGTGCGAAAATAAGCTAAGCAATCAATCCATGGCTATTCCATTGCGAATTAATCGGCTAAGTAAGTAAAATGGGCGTTTTATATGTTATTGGTTAGAATAATTTATTAGTATGCAATCATTTGAACAATTATCTTGCAAGCGTAAAATACAATTATGCGTTTTCTGCGTCTTAACTTAGATTTCCTGGATCATCCTTGTAAATAAATAGCCCTGGCTGGGATTTTGCCATTTCTGGTAGCACATTTTTTATACCTACACTTACTTTACTTAATTAATACTTACTATTATGATACAGACTTTGTCTGATAACACAGCTGCTTTTCTTGCATTGGAAGATAGATATGGTGCGCACAATTACCATCCTTTACCCGTTGTACTTGAGCGAGGGGAAGGTGTTTTTTTATGGGATGTAGACGGGAAAAAATACTATGATTTTTTAAGCGGTTATTCTGCCGTTAACCAGGGACATTGCCATCCAAAAATTATTGCTGCCCTAGTAGCGCAATCTCAAAAACTAACACTTACATCTAGGGCATTTCATAATAACCTTTTGGGAACTTATGAAAAGTATATAACAGCATATTTTGGGTACGATAAGGTTTTACCTATGAACACAGGTGTAGAAGGTGGCGAAACCGCTATTAAACTGGCACGTAGGTGGGCATACACCCAAAAAGGCATTACAGAAAATGAGGCAAGGATCGTTTTTGCAGAAGGAAATTTTTGGGGCAGAACACTGGCTGCCATTTCCTCCTCCACGGATCCCAGCAGTTACAAAGGTTTTGGGCCTTATATGCCGGGTTTCGATATAGTTCCTTATAATGACCTGCCAGCATTGGAAAAATCTTTTCAAAATAAACAGGTAGCTGCATTTATGGTTGAACCCATTCAAGGAGAAGCAGGTGTTGTAATTCCGGATAAAGGTTATTTGCAAGGTGTTAGAAAACTTTGCTCCGAATATAATGTGTTGTTTATAGCAGATGAAATACAAACTGGATTGGCAAGAACGGGCAAAATGTTGGCCTGTGACCATGAAAATGTTCGGCCCGACATTCTTATTCTTGGGAAAGCCTTAAGTGGCGGGGTTTTACCTGTTTCTGCAGTATTAGCAGATGATTTTGTGATGATGAATATTAAACCAGGTGAACACGGATCTACCTATGGTGGGAACCCCTTGGCCTGTGCAGTTGCGATAAGTGCACTGGAAGTACTGAAGGCTGAAAACATGGTTGAAAATGCAGGGCAGATGGGACTTTTATTCCGCAATGAATTAGCGAAGCTTTCCTCCCCATTTATTACTGAGATCAGGGGTAAGGGGCTTTTAAATGCCATTGTGATTAAACATCCTGATGAAAATGCATCCTGGGATTTATGCCTGGCCTTAAAAGAAAATGGTTTGCTGGCAAAACCAACGCATGGCGATAAGATACGTTTTGCACCGCCTTTGATCATCAATAAAGAGCAGATTTTTGAGTGTATAGAAAAGATTCACAATTCTCTTCAAACACTTCATTAAATCACTTTTTTTGCTGCTTTACGGGAGTATTAGGGAGCATTGTCATGATCATCATGCAAAGTGCCATTAAAAGCAAAAGATATAAGCCGGGCTTTTTCTCTGGGCATTCTCCCATGATGCAAGTGGTTAGTAGGATATAATTCCGAAATGACCATGCAATATTTAAGGCCCCCACAAATAAATTGGTTCTTTTTGCCCAAATGGCAGGAATGGAGAATAAAATCAACATGATAATCGACATCACCATACTGAACAGTCCAGGTTTGCCGAAATCAGTTCCAAGCGACTGAAATCCGGTAACAGTAATTTGCTTACTGGGTATATAAACCCATGGTAAGAAACAAACAGCCATTGTGGCAAGTGCGGCAAGAATACCTATAGTTTGAGAATGCTTCATATTGTTCACTACTGAAATGCAAACCTATGACATTTTAGGAAACAAGAAAGCCGCTATAAAAGCGGCTTTCTTTATAATCGAATGTTTGAGTCTGATTAACCTCTTACTTTAATAAGCTGAACAACTTTACGCGTAGCTCCCTGAATCATTTCTGCATAATAAGTACCGCTGGTATAATTAGCACCGATCTGTATGGTACTATTAGCACCGATATTCGACTTGGCATCTACTACCCTACCATTGGCATCCATCACACGCATGTTAACCGGTGTATTGAATTTGCTTTCAAATTTCAACGTAAATACAGTGGTACTTGGATTAGGCATTACGGTAATTTTCAGCGCCTCTTCAGTTGTTGCAGTATTAGCTGATTTTTCGGATGCAATGCCATTTGTTATAATTGCATTGCTGGTAGCAATAACCATTGGTGTAGGTGCGCTGCAATTGTAGCTATTCCAAATAACCATATTACCATTGCTTTCTAGGTCTTCAACAATAAACTGTCCGGTCATATAAACATCATCTCCGCAATTTTCAGCATTATGTGCACTATGATTGCAGTCATTATGTCCATGACCTTTGTGTTTGCAATCACGAGAGCTATGTGCTCTATGGTCACAATTTGAGCTACTACTGTTATAAGAGTTATAGGAATAACTGCGGTAACGATTATCATCGTCGTCATCATCGTCACCATGGTTACCATGGTCACCATGGTCATCATCATCGTCGTCACCATAACCACCACCATTGCCAGACTCAGTAGCAGTAACTTTCAACTTGCCATTTGGCATATAAATATTAGCAATCACTTTTGTATCGCCACCTTTTACAGTAAACTTCTCTTCATCAGATCTGCTATCGCCCATATAGAAAGTAACTTTGTAGCTATCTGGATTAACCAAAACATGGCTTCCGAAACTAACTGTTGAACTAACACGTACACTAGTGTTTGGTGCAAATTTTACTAATGTATATTGGTTATTCTTAGCTCCTTTTTCAGCTATCAGGTTGTCAATATTTAGTACGCTGTTGGTGAATCTTACGCTAGCACCTTCTTCCAGTTTAATGGTACCGTAAGTGTTACCTGTAAGAACAACACTCACTCCTTTCTTGATAATAAGATACCCGTAATTAGTACTTAATGTAACACTATTTGAAGCGTAATAAGAAGGCAAATACCTGGTAGAGCTGGTATTATATTGCATTGCAGGAAGTATAACATTTGCAATACCATAAACCTGACTGTTCAAATTAATACTTGAACCTGATCTTTCAATTCTAGGTGATTTCACAAACGACCCAGCACCACTTACAGAACTATTGCTTTCAAATTTGGCTTTACCATAATAAGTTGTCACACCTACACTTCCCGTTAATACTTTATTGTATTTACCGATACTTACTTCCTTAGAAGCAAGAATTGTATAATTACTTATTTGATTTTGCTTCTGGAAATTATAAGTAACAGGAGCACTTATACAGCTGTTTGCCGTAACTACCAGGGTATAAACTCCATCTGCTTGAGTTGAAGAAAGTTCTAATTGCTGTGAAGTTCCTACAACTGTAGAACCAAACATCCATTTGTAAGTAACATTATTAACAGAACTATTTGCCGTTAATGTTAATTTATTACAGAATGCATCTGCAGCACTTGCAGTAATAGTTGCTACCGGAGTTACACAACCAGCACTTACACTGATAGTGAAAGAAACCGTTGATGTACATCCAGCAATATTGGTAACAGTATAAGAAATAACAGATGTTCCTGAAGTAAGTCCTGATACCAAACCGTTTGAATTAATTGTAGCAACAGCAGTATTACTACTGCTCCACACACCACCTGCTGTTGAATTGGTTAATTGCGTATTTGAACCTGCATTCACTGATGATGCTCCAGCAATAGAACCAAGTGTTGGGTTAACATTTACAGTAACAGAAACGATTGCAGATGATGCAGAACAACCATTAGCAGCAGTAACTGTAACACTATAATTACCAGACTGTGTTACATTAATGGAACTTGTTGTTGCACTATTGCTCCACAGAATATTACCAGTGGCAGACGTTGACAAAGTAGAATTACCACAATTATTGATTACTGTTATCAATGGTGTTGCCACATTTGCTTTAGGAGCAGCTATTCCGCTTCCTGCAGCACTGGTACAACCATTTATGGTAGTAGTTACACTGTATGTTCCTGCATTCGTTACATTGATAGAAGCACTGGTAGAACCGTTGCTCCAAAGTAATGACCCTGTTGCATTGGTACTTAACAAGGAACTTCCACAATTATTAACAACTGTAACAATTGGTGCAGTTGGAATAGTTTTTGGCGTTGCAGTTCCGCTTCCGGAAACACTGGTACATCCATTCTCTGTAGAAGTTACACTGTAGTTACCAGCAGTAACAACTGTTATAGATGATGTTGTTGCTCCGGTACTCCATAATAAAGAACCAGTAGCATTTGTAGATAATATGGAATTACCGCAATTGTTGACAACTGTAACAATTGGAGCTGTTGGAATAGTTTTTGGCGTTGCAGTTCCGCTTCCGGAAACACTTGTACATCCATTTATTGTGGCAGTTACACTAAATGTTCCGGCTCCTACTGTGATAGAAGAACTTGTTGCACCATTGCTCCACAAAAGTGAGCCAGTTGCATTCGTACTTAATACAGAACTACCACAATTATCTGCAACTGTAATTACAGGTGCTGTAGGTATAGATTTTGGAGATGCAATGCCGATACCAGTTGCACTTGTACAGCCATTAACTGTAGCAGTTACATTATAAGTTCCTGCTCCTACAGTAATAGAAGAACTTGTTTCGCCTGTGCTCCACAATAAGCTTCCGCTTGCATTGGTACTTAATACAGTACTTCCACAATTATCAGAAACAGTTACTATTGGTGCAGTTGGTTGTGCTGTTGGATTGGCAGTTGCAGATCCTGCTGCACTGGTACATCCATTCTCTGTAGTTGTTACACTGTAGTTACCAGCAGTAGCAACAGTTATAGATGATGTTGTTGCTCCGGTACTCCATAATAAAGAACCAGTAGCATTTGTGGATAATATGGAACTACCGCAATTGTCAACAACTGTAACAACCGGTGCTGTTGGAATAGTTTTTGGCGTTGCAGTTCCGCTTCCGGAAACACTTGTACATCCATCTACTGTAGCAGTTACACTATATGTTCCGACTCCTACTGTGATTGAAGAACTTGTTGCACCATTGCTCCATAAAAGAGATCCAACGGCATTAGTACTCAATACTGAACTACCACAATTATCAGAAACTGTAACTACAGGTGCTGTAGGTATAGATTTTGGTGAAGCTACGCCGATACCAGCTGCACTTGTACAGCCATTAACTGTAGCAGTTACATTATAAGTTCCTGCTCCTACAGTAATAGAAGAACTTGTTTCGCCTGTGCTCCACAATAAGCTTCCGCTTGCATTGGTACTTAATACAGTACTACCACAATTATCAGAAACAGTTACTATTGGTGCAGTTGGTTGTGCTGTTGGATTAGCAGTAGCAGATCCTGCCACACTGGTACATCCATTCTCTGTAGTTGTTACACTGTAGTTACCAGCAGTAGCAACTGTTATAGATGATGTTGTTGCTCCGGTACTCCATAATAAAGAACCAGTAGCATTTGTGGATAATATGGAACTACCACAATTGTCAACAACTGTAACAACCGGTGCTGTTGGAATAGTTTTTGGAGTTGCAGTTCCGCTTCCAGAAACACTTGTACATCCATCTACTGTTGCATTAACACTATATGTTCCTGCTCCTACTGTGATTGAAGAACTTGTTTCGCCTGTGCTCCACAAAATTGAGCCTGCTGCATTGGTACTCAATACAGAACTACCACAATTATCAGAAACAGTAACTACAGGTGCTGTAGGTATAGATTTTGGTGAAGCTATGCCGATACCAGCTGCACTTGTACAGCCATTAACAGTAGCAGTTACATTATAAGTTCCTGCTCCTACTGAAATAGAAGAACTTGTTTCGCCAGTGCTCCATAATAAGCTTCCTGTTGCATTGGTACTTAATACAGTACTACCACAATTATCAGAAACAATAACTATTGGTGCAGTTGGTTGTGCTGTTGGATTTGCAGTAGCAGATCCTGCTGCACTGGTACATCCATTCTCTGTAGTAGTTACACTGTAGTTACCAGCAGCAACTGTTATGGATGATGTTGTTGCTCCGTTACTCCATAATAAAGAACCTACTGCATCGGTAGATAATACTGATGTTCCACAATTATTGATTACAGTTACTATTGGTGTTGATGGAATAGCATTTACTGTTAATGTTGCAGAAGCCGTTGCACCACATGCATTTGTATAGGAAATTACTGATGTTCCAGCTCCTATTGCAACAATCTCACCAGAGGCATTTATGGACGCAACTGATAAATTATCAGAACTCCATGTACCGCCATTTGAAGTAGTACTTACTGTTAAATTGCCACCTACACACATATTGGCTATACCTTGAATAGGATCAACAGTTGTAGGTAGTACAGTTACTGCAAAAGAAGTTGTTGATACATTATTGCTTGCATCAACAGCGGTTACAGTTACAGTAGTAGTACCAATATTGAATACACTGCCAGAAGCAGGACTATAAGAAATTAAAACCGGTTGACCTGCATTATCTGTTGCAGTTGCTGTGAAATTTACAACAGCGCCACAAAGTGAAGCATTTCCGGCAAAAGTTAAGTTAGACAAAGGATTAATAACCGGTGGAATACCATCCAATACACTTACTGATTGTATTTGTTGAACCTGGTGTCCATTAAGGTCATCATAAGTCCAAGTAATTTGATAAGTACCAGGATTGTTGAATACAACAGCATTAGAAGTAGTACCATTAAGAATACCACTACAATTATCAGTTGCTGTAGGAATTTGATTAACCGCTATTGAAGAACCTGTTAATATCAAATACATATCAGGCAATAAAGCAACGTCAGGAACAGGAGCTAGATTATCTTCTACTGTTACAGAAATTGCAGGAGAAACAAATACATTCAAACCATTGGTTACGCTTATAGTATAATTACCAGTTTCAGTTGCAACGTATGTATTAGAGTTAGCCCCAACAATCAAAATATCATTGCGGTACCATTGATATAATGATCCTGTAGCATTCGTTGAAAGTGTTACAGAACCTGATGGACAGAAAGTTGTTGGTCCATCAGCAGTTATCAATGTAATATTTGAAACTGTTAATGAGGTACTTGCAGTAATTACACATCTTACATAAGGAACTGTAACTGTATATATACCAGATTCTGCAATTTGTGCATTACCGATAGTTGGATTTTGAATTGATGTGGTGAAGTTATTGGGTCCATCCCATGTATAAGTTGCTCCATTAATTGCACCAGAAGAGTATAGTTTGATATTACTTCCTACTGCAAATACTGTTCCATTGGCACTGGCTGTAACGTTTGGCAGTGTATATGGAGCGCATGACCCAGTTATTTGTGATTTACCCCAGTTAGAATTAATTCCATCTAAAGCAAAATCTTGAAGGGTTCCGTTATTCAAATTACTGCTTTCATCAAGCATTGTTGTGACACTTGTATTATCTTGACCTTCGAAGCCCTGGTTGAAACGATAATAAGCTGATAAACCTGTGGCACTTGTTGCATCTAGTTCACAATTCATATTATTGATGATCTCGCACTGATTTAAAGCTCTGCTCCAAACTTTGGCTTCATCAACTTGACCTTTAAAATATTCTAAGTAGCCAGGCTGTTGACCTAAAACTAAATTGTTAGAGTTAATAGTAATATTTCCGGTTACTTGTTTGGTACCTGCCAAAACTCCATCCAGGTATATACGCATATAATATCCATCATATGTGGCTGCTACATGGTGCCATTCATTCAATGAAGGATAAGGTGCTGATAAAATTTGCCAAGTCCCATTTAAATGGAGGTAAAAATAGAACTTTTGCCAACCATCATCAGTTCTTGGGAAGATATAACCAGTATTATTAGTACGGGTTGATTTGCTCATAACATCCTGAATAGGTCTGGAATTACTGGTTGGATTAATCCATGCTTCTAAAGTGATGTTATTGTCAATATTTAATGAATTAGTAACAGGAACTGTGACCAAATCATTACTACCATCAAAATCAAGAGTACCAGCCCTATATGCAACTGTTATAATAGTACTCAAACTTGAGGAACATCCATTACCTGATATAACAACAGAATAATTGCCACTTTGATTGATTTGTGCAGTAGAAATACTTACATCTGCAGTATTTGCAGTAAATCCATTGGGGCCAGTCCATTCATACGTTGTACCTCCAGTTGCAGATAAAGTAATAGGTGTACCTACTTCTACAATTGGGCCATTACTTGTAATGGAAGCAGCGGAAGAATTTACATATTTCGTACACTGATTGATGACATTTCCTAATAGAAAGTTAGATGTGGTACCATTTAATGTAAAATCAATAAGAGAGCCATGGTTGTTGTTTCCGCTTGAATCAACTAGAGAAGTTATAGTTGTGTTATCAACTGCATTTAATCCCTGGTTAAAACGGAAATATCCAGCTAACGCATCCTGAGAAGAAAGGCCGTTATAATCCAGACCATAGTTGCCTGATAATTCGCAATTGAGATTATTTACTATTTCACATTCTGGTAGTGCCCTGTTCCAAAAACGCATTTCGTCAATGCTACCACTAAAATACTCATTCATTCCAATTTGGTTACCAAGAGTAAGGCTATTGGAAGAAGATGTAACATTGCCATTAACTGCTAATGAATTTACTAGAGCACCATTGCGATAAATTCGCATAAACTTCCCATCATAAACAGCAGCCAAATGATACCAACTTCCCAATGAAGGAATTGGAGCAGAAACCCCTCTCCAAACATTATTAATATTTAACCAAAAAGTAAAAGTCTGCCATCCATCATCAGTTCTAGGAAACACAAAACCCCTATTATTACTGTAGGTTGAATTTGTAGCTACTGTTTGAATGGCTGGAGATGAACTGGTAGGCTTTACCCAAGTTTCTATACTAAATTTATTACTTGTATTACCAACACTCAGCGTAGAGCTATTCGGAATAATAACATAGTCATTATTTCCATCAAAATTTAAAGACCCACCCTTTGCAACTACTTGTACATTTACAGTAGCAGTTGAATTACAACCATTTAAAGAAACTGTAACAGTGTATGTTCCACTTGCATTTACATTAGCACTAGGGATTGTAGGATTTTGCAAATTAGAAGTGAATCCATTTGGACCAACCCAAGAATAAGTTCCGTTAGATCCACCACCATCACCAAATAAATTAATAGTTTCATTGATTGCAATATAAGGGGTCTGACTTGATGCTGTTGCAATTACAGGCTCTACAACACTGCAAGCACCTGTTATTACTGTACCTGATACCCAATTAGAAGTAGTACCATTTAAAGCAAAATTTATCAGTGAACCATTAATTTGATTGGATGTTTCGTCCAATAAAGTTGTTACAGCTGAATTGTCAGCATTTACATTACCTTGATCTAATTTATAATAAACAGCTAAGCCATTCATGGGTAATACCAAACTACAATTTTTATTATTGCCAATTTCACATTGTGATAATGACCTATTCCATATTCTTACCTCATCTATGCTACCTAAAAAGCTTTCGAAATAAAAACCTGGGTGATTTCCTAAAGTAAGCGGCTCATTATTAACTGAAATAGTACCGGCAATATTTAATGTACCTGATAGCACGCCATCTATATACACTTTCATTTGTGCACCATCATAAGTTGCTGCAACATGATGCCATTGGTTAAGTTTTGTAGTTCCAAAAGGTACTGATAATGTTTGCCAGCCTTGCCCATTTAGGTATAAAAGGAATTCTAAATTTTGCCATCCATCACTAGTTCTTGGAAAGATATAGGCATTATTATCAACATCAGTTGCTTTCGAAATGACATTTTGAATAACATTCTGAAATCTTGGTGGCTTTACGGCAAAAAACCAAGTTTCAATGGTGATAGCTGAACTTATATTTAAAGCAGGATTAACATTTATAGTTACAAAATCATCAGTTCCATCAAACCTTAAAGCCCCAGCACCTTGTCCAAATGATGCATTGAAAATACATAGTGCCGAAGCAAGTAAAACCAAAGTTTTCCTTATCGGCGAAGTTAGATTCAAAGCTTTTTTGTAAAAATTCAGGTTCATAACTATGCTTAAAAATGAATTCAATACTGTTTAAAGGCTAAACCTAAGTTTTAGTCCTTTTTATTTTTTTTCGGATACTAAATACTTGAAACACTTACCAGACAAGGCCTGGCAGGTTTTCCGGATAGGATAATTTGGAGGATTTTATGGCTCAGAACTTAGAGAATCTGCGCTTTCTCTGCAATCTCTACGGTTAAAACACGGACTAACATGTAGAGATTACCCTACAAACCTACAATATTGTTTGAGGCTAAAAAAATTTTTTTGTGTTTTTATTAAGAAAAATATTCCACAATTGGGGAAATAGCAGAAAAAACGAAAAAGAGGCTAAAAAAACCTCCAAAAGATTAAAATTAGATTAAAAATCAGGCTTGGAAACTTTGATACATCCTATTGATTATCAATTAAAATAAAAATAACCCGACAAAAATGTCGGGTTATTTTTAATGTAGTCTTTTTTGGAGGTCCCGAGCGGATTCGAACCGCTGTGGAAGCTTTTGCAGAGCTCTGCCTAGCCACTCGGCCACAGGACCTTTTTGAAATACATAGCTGTAAGGATACAACTACAAACCCGAAAAAATACTTTAGTACCTTTTTAACGGAAGGCGAAAATAAAGCAATCAAAGGAATTTTAAAATTCTAAATCTGAAAACACGAAATTTGGCAACTAATTCAGCCTGTATGAACAAAATTGCAGAAAGTGAACTGATTATCAACTCAAGAAGTGCCGTTTACCACTTAGATGTAACCCCTTCCGAAATAGCCCATACCATTCTAACCGTGGGCGACCCCAACAGGGTTGCAGAAGTAAGCAAATATTTCGATAGTATAGAACACCGTTCTGAACATCGTGAATTTATTACCCATACAGGCTTTATCGGTCATAAAAGGATATCCGTTGTTTCTACGGGTATCGGACCAGATAATATAGATATCGTGCTGAATGAATTGGATGCCTTGGTGAATATTGACTTTTCCACCAGAACTATTAAACCTTTACTTACTAAGCTAAATATTATCAGAGTTGGCACATCAGGGTCTCTTCAGGCAGATATTCCGGTGGATAGTTTTGTGGCCAGTACCCATGGACTGGGTATCGATAACCTGTTGAACTTCTATTGTCTCACTAATAACGAAGAAGAAAAACAAATTTTACAGGCATTTAATAACCTTACTCAAACGGGTAACCTGAACTTGTCGCCCTATTTGGCTTCTGCTGGGCCTTCGCTTCTTAAACATTTTGTAAATGGATTTCACCAGGGAATTACCGTAACCACACCCGGATTCTATGGTCCACAAGGCAGGGTATTAAGATTAGGATTGAATTTTCCGCAGCTCATTAACCAACTTACGCAATTTAGTTATGGCAATTACCGTATCACTAATTTTGAAATGGAAACCAGTGCCATCTATGGTTTAGGAAGTTTAATGGGGCACCATTGCCTTAGCTTGAGCGCCATCGTGGCAAACAGAATTCAACAAACCTTCAGCAGGGATGGTGCTTTGGCGGTAGAGAATTTGATCGTTAAAACACTTGAACATATTGCAGCAATTGATTAAACTAACAATGAAAAGTATTGCGAATGCTTTTACAATTTTATAAATACCAGGGAACGGGCAATGATTTTATTATCCTTGATAACCTCGATGAGGCCCTTCAACTTACCCAACATCAAATTGCCCTTTTATGTAACAGGAGATTTGGCATTGGAGCAGACGGTTTGATGTTCTTGCAAAACAGTGCCGGCTATGATTTTAAAATGAGCTATTACAACGCTGATGGAAACGAAGGTTCAATGTGTGGTAATGGTGGGCGATGTTTAACCAGATTTGCTTATGACAAAGGCATACGCAAAAACCAATTCCATTTTATTGCTATCGATGGCGAACATGATGCATCATTGGGCGACAATAACTGGATCAACCTTAAAATGAAAGATGTATCCAGTATCAAGGAATCTTATGGCGATTATATATTGGATACAGGTTCACCACATTATGTGAAACCAGTGGTGAATGTTTCTAAAACAGATGTTGTTAATGAAGGCAAGGAAATACGCTACAGCAGTGAATTTGAAGAAAAAGGCATCAATGTGAATTTTGTGGAAAATAACGAAAAAGGCATTTCCGTAAGAACCTATGAAAGAGGTGTGGAAGATGAAACCTTAAGTTGCGGCACAGGTGTAACAGCATCTGCTCTAGTATTTGCACATAACGAAAATGGGTTTAATAGAATTGAGGTTACTACAAAAGGAGGGAAATTGGCTGTTGAATTTGATAAAACAGGTGAAACAACATTTAAAAACATTTGGCTCTGTGGTCCCGCTGAATTTGTTTTCAAAGGCGAATTCATGCTACCTACTTAAAGCCTATTGCCTACAATATTAAGGTGTAACTTTACCCTTCCATTTTATAATAGATCAGAAACAAGCGCCTGTTCTCATGATTCAATACTTTAAAAATATAAACGGTCAAACCCTAGAAATTGATAAACCGGATATGGGTGTTTGGGTTAACCTTGTTCCACCATTTAAAGAAGAAGAATTTGTAGAACTGAGCGAAGACCTGGATATACCTATCGAGTTTCTGAGAGATTCCCTGGATATTGATGAAAGACCCCGTTATGAAATGGAAGACAATGTAAAGTTCATTGTTATCAAAACACCAACCGAGAACAATTCCTTCAATGATAGTGATGCCTTTTATATCACTATCCCCATGTGTATCATACTTACCCATACTCAAATTGTTACGGTAAACTCATTTGATAATGGCGCCATTAAAAAGTTCCTGAACTCTTTTCAGAAAAGACATCCTGATAAAAAGAACATGATGATTCTGAAGATTTTTGAGAAAGTAGTTCAAAATTTCATGGAGTTTTTGAAAGAGATCAACCACAGAAGAAACCAATACGAATCCAGCCTTTATGAAAGCAACAGTAATGAAGACTTACTAAACCTCATGCGAATCCAAAAAAGTTTGGTGTATTTTATTACCGCACTCAGAAGTAATGAAATGTTGATCATGAAATTGGAAAGAACCAATTTTTTAAGTCTAAACGAAGAAGAAAGGGAATTTTTGCAGGATTTGATCGTAGATACCAGTCAGGCCCTTGAAATGGCGAATATCTATACCAATATACTTACCAGTACGATGGATGCTTTTGCCAGTATCATCAGCAATAACCTGAATACTGTAATGAAAAGACTCACATCCATCACCATCATATTGTCTATCCCTGTATTGGTAGCAAGTGTTTATGGAATGAATGTTGACTTGCCTTATATGCATTCTCCACACGCTTTTTACATACCCATCATTTTATCATTGGTGGTTTCCATACTCATCAGTTGGTATTTCATGAAGAAAAAATGGTTTTGATATGGCACTATTCAATGTAAGGGTTTACGGATTATTGTTCGACCAACAACAAAGACTATTAGTGAGTGATGAATTCATCAGGGGAAATTATTATACAAAATTACCTGGCGGCGGATTGGAAATTGGCGAAGGCACTCGCGATTGTTTGGCAAGAGAGTTTTTTGAAGAGACAGGTCTTACTGTTGAAGTAGGCGAACATATCTATACCACCGATTTTTTTCAGATTTCTGCATTCAATAATATAGATCAGATCATTTCCATTTATTACATGGTAAAAACAGATGATCCCTTACAAGTAAAAACAAAGCAAAAGCCATTCGATTTTTTACCGGAACAAATTGCAAACCCCCAAGGTGAAAGTGAAGTATTCAGATGGGTAGAATGGCATGACCTAAACGAAGAAGTTATGTCATTACCCATTGATAAAGTAGTGATACAATTATTGAAAGATAAAAAAAATCATCCCAGTAAAAGCCATCGCGGATCGCTGTAATATTTTATTTTTTCTCAGATAAAACTTTCTTCCGACTTACCCATTGCCAGGTGCTTCATTTTCCTAGCTGTATCCTTTCCTACATAATTATCAATACGATTCTCTATCAGGTAAATCAAGGGCGTTAGTATAATGGCCATAGAAAATTTATAAATATAATTTACCAAACAGATCGCCAATACCAGTTGCCAACTCCAGCCATTACCTATTTTAAAGGCAATGAATAATACCACGAAACTGTCTACCAACTGAGAAACAAAAGTAGAACCGGTAGCTCGCAACCAAACCCATTTTTCACCTGTTGCTTTTTTGATTTTATGAAATACTGTTACATCTACTAACTGACTTAAAAGAAATGCAGTGATACTGCCCAAAATGATCCACATGCCCTGTCCAAATATGCCCCCAAAAGCATCCTGCATATTGGCAATGCCATTAGCCTGTTTTGAACTGATCCAAAAGTCGGCAGGAGGAATTTTCATTGCTGCATAAAACATGATAAATGCATAGGTAATCAGCACTACTGCCGTATAACTGATTCTTCTAACGGCTTTGGGGCCATAATATTCATTAACAATATCGGTGATAATAAATTCCAGAGGCCATAACAATACACCACAGGTTAAATTAAAAGACAATCCCGACTGCCCGAAAATGGTGAAATCTGAGGGCATTATCCCGAATAATTTTTCCAAAGAAAAAATCTTGCCACCTATGCATTCGGCGATGAGCGCATTGGCTACAAAAAAAGCTGTAATACTAATAAAAAGCTTGGTGGGTTTATCTTTCAGAATATGCTGTAACATTAGGGCAGTATGATTTGAAATAATAATTGCAAAGTGAGTATAAAAAAATTAACGATCGCCAACCATGCCGGAAAGTGCTTTAACCGCCTGGAAATTAGCCAGGAAAAATACCAGATATTAGCTGCCAAGTTTATAAAAGGCGCAAGAAACCACCCTAGAATGATGATGGCACTATCTACCTCTTTTATCCCAATAAAATCATGGGTTCGTTGAATGAGCAAACAGAGTAGAAACAGCACATTACAGATGAATGCCAGCCTGGATAAAAATAAAAGCCCCTTCATAAAAAATTTCGTTCAAAATAACATTAATTTGCTGCACTTAAGCCATAAGCTATGAAAATATTTGAATGGAAAAAAATCATGCCGCATGCCATTGCTGTAGCTGTTTTTCTGATAGTTGCCCTTATATACTGTAAACCCGTTCTGGAAGGCAAAGTATTGCAACAAAGTGATGTTACCTTATGGAAAGGTTCCGCTCAAAACTCTTTTGAATTTGAAAAAAAGCATGGCTATTTCCCTTTATGGTCAAACGGTCTATTCAGTGGTATGCCTGCATTTCAGATCACCAGTGTAGGCACGAATCCTGTTACCATTGTTTATGCGCAGAATATCATTACCCTAAATTTACCTAAACCTGTTAGCTTCTTCTTTTTGGCATGCATCTGCTTTTATTTCCTGAGTCAGGTGCTCAAAATCAACCCATATGTTGGTTTGTTTGGAGCATTATCCTATGCTTATGCCACATACAACCCAATCATTATTGCTGTTGGGCATGACACCAAAATGCAGGCTATCGCTTATTTACCTGCATTTATCGGCTCTTTACTTTTATTGTACAACAAACGATATATCTGGGGAACTGCCCTAACGGCACTTTTTACTGGTTTATTGATATCTGCCAACCATTTACAGATCACCTATTACGCTTTTTTGATCGCACTCATTATGAGTGTTAGTTTGGGCATTAGATGGATCAAAGAGAAAGACTATAAACACCTGCTGAAGGCTGGCGGATTAGCCATTGGCGCTGCATTTCTGGGCATTTTGGTCAATGCCATCTCCCTTTTTACTACCTATGAATATGCTAAAAGAACCATCAGAGGTGGCAGCCAGTTAGCAACAGAAAAAGGAAATGTTACCAAAACTGGATTGAGTAAAGACTATGCGCTGAGTTATAGTATGTATAAAACCGAACCACTAGTATTAATGTTCCCCAGAATTTATGGTGGCAGTAGCGGTAATTTAGAAGTGGCAGAAGACAAATCAAAAGCCATTGAAGCTTTACAACAAATGCCACAACAATTGGGGCAACAAATTCAGGGTTTCTTAAATTTTTATTGGGGTGGTATTGACAATTCAACATCAGGCCCTCCCTATCTGGGTGCTATAGTCTGTTTCTTTGCTTTAATGGGATTTGTATTATTAGATGGCAAACATAAATGGTGGATTCTAACCGCTTCTGTACTAACCATTTTAATGAGCTGGGGAAAATACTTCGAAGGATTCAATATGCAACTTTTGAACTTCCTGCCACTATATAACAAATTCAGGGCTCCTAGCATGATATTGGTAGTGCCTACCTTATTACTAAGTATCATGTCTGTTCTTACCTTAGACCATATCTTGAAAGCAAAAGACAGCAAGTTGCTTTTGCAACAATCAAAAAAAGGTCTGTTACTGGTTGCGGCTGTTTTTGCAGTAGCATTGCTGGTTTATTTTACTGCCGACTTTACAGGTGGCAGTGATACTATACTTAATCAGCAGGTTAACAGTATCTCCGATCCGCAACAAAAAGCAGCTTTAACAGAACCTATCAAAAGTTTTCTCAATGGCTTGAAGGAAGATAGAAAAGCACTTTTTTTAGGTGACCTCTTACGCTCCTTACTATTTATTGCAGTTGCGGTTTTGGCTTTGTTCCTCTTTAACAGAAAGACTTTAAATGCATTAATAACAACGATCATTATAGGTGTATTTGCATTTATTGATGTAATAGTGATCGATAATAAATATTTGAATGCAGAAAATTTTCAAGAAAATACAGAATATGAAAATGTATTCAAACCTTCTGCTGTTGATGAACAAATAAAGAAAGACACCAGCTATTACCGGGTATTTGATGTTTCACAAGGAATCTCACCTGCATTTAACGGTGGAGCTCTTACCTCCTATTTTCATAAATCTATAGGTGGTTACCATCCTGCCAAACTGAGTATTTACCAGGATCTGGTAGAAAAGCAGTTGTATAATTTCCCTGAATGCATCCCTGTTTTAAATATGCTCAATACCAAGTATATCATTACTTCGGGTCAACAAAACGGACAACAATTAATGTCGCAAGAAAATCCTGGAGCACTGGGTGCTGTTTGGTTTGTGAAAGCGATAGATTTTAAAAAATCACCTGCCGATGTTATGTCGGCCCTAACCAACTTTAACCCTAAAGATACCGCCATCATTGAAGAATCACTCAAACAGGGATTACACACCAATGCTGCTGGTGATAGCAGCGCCTTTATCAAATTGATTGTAAATGACAACGACAATATTGATTACCAATCATCATCTAGCAAGGATGAATTTGCGGTATTCAGTGAGATCTTTTATGATGATGGCTGGGTAGCAACCATTGATGGAAAAGAAAGCCCTATCATTCGCACCAATTATGTACTAAGGGGCTTACAGATTCCTGCAGGTAAACACAATATACATTTTGAATTCAAACCCGCCGCCTTTACCAACAGCAATACAGCTGCTATTGGTGCATCAGCATTTATCTGGTTATTATTGGGCTTTGCGGCATTTACCAGTTTAAGGAAAAAAATGAAAACAGCTGAATAGTCAACCTAATATACTGTCCATCATTTCCTATAAAGTGTTTCCGGCACAGATGGGTGGACAGAAATGTGTGGTGGGTTTTTATGAGGAACTGGCAAAAAAAACAAAAGTATTGCTGGCTGTTGCCAGAGAAAATAATAGGGAGGCTGCACCTGGTTTACAGGTGCAGCCTTTTTTATACCACCACCGAATGGGCTATGCAAATATCTTACACCTATTCAAACTAAAGAAACTGATCAGGCATGAAAAAATTGATTTGATCATCATAGAACATTCTTACCTGGGCTGGCTTGGCTATTTATTGAAATTGTTTACTGGAAAGCAATTCCTGATCCGATCACACAATATTGAAGCACATAGGTTTAGAGACAGTAACAAAATGGGCTGGCAAATTTATGAATGGTACGAAAAGCACATACACGCTTTGGCCGACCATAATTTTTTTATAACAGAAGAAGACTTTACCTATGCAGTTAAACAATGGAAAATTAATTCTTCAAAATGTTCTGTTTTGAGCTGTGGAACTGACATTAATTACCCAACCAGCATTGAAGAGAAACAATATTGTAAAGCAAGCATAGTTAGCGAACATAATCTGGAAATGAATACCAGGTTGTTTTTCTTCAATGGGTCTTTTGATTTTTTGTCTAATACAGACGCATTAAGAATCATCTTGAATGAGATAATTCCCATCCTGAATAAATCTTTACAAAATTACCGCATCATTATTTGTGGCAGATGGCTTGATCAAAGCTGGGTTGATGTTTTAAACAATTGTAAGGAAATAATTTACAAGGGATTTGTGGAGGATATTGCCGTTTATTACAAAGGTTCCGACTGTTTTATCAATCCAGTTACACTGGGTAGCGGTATCAAAGTAAAAATGATCGACGCATTAGCTTATAACTTAACTGTTATTTCCACACAATTTGCCGCTAAAGGCATGGACCCGCTTATTGCTGTCAATAAGTTGCTGGTTGTTGAAGATTATCAATGGCAAAGCTTTGCCAACGCAATGAGCCTGCCTGATTTACCAGTTTATGCCAATACTTCCGAGCAATTTTATGAAAGATTCCATTGGTCATCCATTGTACAGAAAGCACTGTTATCTTTGCAAAGATTATGATTTCCAGTCCCAAAATATCTATAGTCATTTGCACCTATAACCGTTCGGCCTATATACTCGATGCCATGAATAGTTTATACCGGCAAACCTTGGCAAAAGAATGGTTTGAAGTGATCATCGTGAACAACAATTCAACCGACAATACCCGGCAAATTTGCGAAGACTTTATAGCAACACATACAGACGGTAACTTCCAATATTTAAATGAACTCCGGCAGGGTGCTTCTTTTGCACGCAATACAGGCGCAGCCCTGGCAATTGCCCCACTTTTATGCTTTATGGATGATGATGCCATTGCAGACAGTGATTATTTAGAAAGGATTGTTGCTTTTTTTGAAAAACATCCGGATGCGGGTGGTTTGGGTGGTAGAATAATACCCAAATACATTCCTTCAGAACCTGTTTGGATGAGTCATTTCGTATCTTCATTAGTAGGCCATTTTCATTACAGTGAAACGGTTAGTATTTTCAGCAATAACAAATACCCGCTCGAATCTAATATGATCATACGTAAAGTAGATTTTGACAGTATCAAAGGTTTTAATACTGCTTTACCGGGAGTTATGGGCACTGTAAGAATTGGTGGTGAGGGAAAAGATTTCTTTTTCCGATTAAAAGAACTCGGAAGAACGATCTATTATGATCCTGCTATCAGGGTTCAACATGTTGTAGAAACATCCAAACTTACCAGTGAATACCTTTACAGGGTAGCAAGTGGCATTGGTCGCGGCGAAAGGGTTAGGATGAAAGAAAAAGGTAGCTGGGCATTTTATAAAAAAATAGGAGAATATATCTTTAAACTTGGCGCATCATTTATTCTTGGCTTACAATATATTTTACAAGGCACACCCAAAAAAGCATTACCCGTTATTAGATTTCGAATCGATGCTTTAAAGGGATTATTGAATCATTAGTAATTTGCAAACAATGGCACTACTGTTAACACTGGAAAGAAAAATAAAAGGAACCCTGGAAAGATGGTTTGGATTAAAATTTCAGGGACCTTCTGAAACTTCAAAAGTACGCCATTGGGTGCTACCCTATTGCGAGGGAAAGGGCTGTGATATTGGGTTTGGTGGCGATAAGATTAAAAAAACAAACTGTGATGGAATAGATTTTGAACAACCTTACACTTATACGGGTAAGGACAAAGTAGATATTCCCTGTGATGTGATCAACAATGAAATACCGGTTCCCGATAACACCTATGATTATGTGTATACCAGTCACCTCATAGAAGATTTTACCGATACTCATGATGCACTTAGAAAATTCATTCGCATCCTCAAAAATGGCGGTAACCTGGTACTCGTATTTCCAGATCAGCCCAAATATGAAGTTTATTGCAAAGAAATGGGCGTACCTATGAACCCTTACCATATTCATGCCCAAATGGGATACCAATATATGCTGGCAAGAATGAACGAAATGAAAGGCATTCGTTACGAAACACTTTACAGCAATAATTGCGAAATTGATTACAATGTTGTGATGGTGTTGAAAATAACCAAAGAAGCTGCATGAGCTGGCTAAAAAACATATTCAACAGATGGAAAACGGAGTTTGATGTTCAGCAAAAAGAAAAACGTTTTTTGCAGGGCATTGGCAATGTACCGGATGTTATCAATACGCCTTCCATAAATGGCAATGAAATCAGCTTTTCACATAGTGGTCATGCAGGAGATATCATCTATTCCATTCCAGCCATCTATGAGCTGGCAGCTGGAAGAAAAATAAAACTTTACCTAACATTACACCAGCCGAACAGGGATTTCACCAAAAAAATGAAACACCCCAATGGACAGGTTATGTTAACAGAAAAAACTGTGGCTTTATTTGCTCCCCTTTTATTATCACAAAAAGATTTTATTATTTGTGCAGCTCATCAAGATGAACACATAGATTATGACCTGACCGCTTTTAGGAATTTTCCTTTTGATTATCGTATGGGCAGTATCGTACGCTGGTATTTTCTAACATATGGCATCAGCCGTGATCTAAGCCAGCCATGGCTTTCAGTGATTCCTGATAAACGCTCCAAAGGTCATATAGTTTTAGCAAGGAGTAGCCGCTACCGAACACCAGGCATCAACTATGCTTTTTTGCAGAAATATCCTTCTATCATGTTTGTTGGAGTGCCCGACGAATTTGCCGATATGAAAAAGCAGATCCCACAACTTGTTTACCAACCAGTACAGGATTTTAATGAAATGGCTTCGATCATTGCTGGAAGCGAATTTTTTATTGGCAACCAGTCATTCCCTTTTGCATTGGCAGAGGCACTGAAAGTAAAAAGGGTATTGGAAGTTTTTCCGCAATGTCCGAATGTTGTAACGGAAGGTGCCAATACCTACGATTTTTGTTACCAACCACAATTTGAAAAAATAATAACTAACCTGATGGGTTATTAAAATAATTGCTATGCGACAATTGATTCGAAAATTCATGAACAGTTTGGGCTACGATATCGTGAAGGTAAATGTACACAGCAATAAGAAAGCCCATAAAATCAGCAAGGTAAAGGTTGGAAATTATTTTGTTGATATGCCGGGCAATAATATGCAGATCAGCAATTACAAATACGAACCGGAAGCAAATAGCCAACTGGGCAGACTTTCAGCCTGTATCGCAAAAAAATACCCATCACTAACTGTTATAGATATTGGTGCAAATGTGGGCGACACGATCGCAATCATTAAAACAGCCATCGAATTACCAGTTATTGGTATTGAAGGAGATCAGATCGCCTATCAATTTCTGGAAAAGAATACGGCACAGTTCCAAAACATCACCTTATTAAAAGAATTTCTGGGTGAGAAAAAAGAAACCATACAGGTATCTCTGGAAAAAAGTGGCTGGAACACTACTATTGTACCTTCTTCGGAAAGTGGTGAAGTTGTGCATTTGAAAACATTGGATGAAGTTCTTCTAGAAAATAAGTTACAAACAAAAACCCTGAAACTTTTAAAGATAGATACAGAGGGTTTTGATACCATTATTTTACGTGGCGCATTGGATTTAATCGCTAACCAACACCCGGTGGTTTATTTTGAATATAACCGCAGCAATATGGATGCGATCAAGGAAGATGGCCTCTCAACCTTGTTCTCATTAGAAAAATATGGCTACCAATCAGTTATCTTTTTTGACAATAAAGGCAGGTATATCATTACATTAGGCATCCATCAAAAAGACCTGATTACGGAAATGCATAATTATGCAGATGAGCATAAAAGTGGGATTGCCTATTTTGATATTTGTCTTTTTCATTCATCAGACAGCGACATCTCCCAACAATTCATAGAGCAGGAACTCAATAGAAATTAAATACATTTGCGGATGCAAGAACTGAAGAAATTCCTGGTTAAAATAAAAGGTTATCTAAAAAAAAGAACACCTGAGCAACAGGTGTTGAATCATTTGCATACGCAGGAAATATTGGGTTTACGCTTTAAATTGGGCAGAAACAAAACTAGTCCATTCTACAAGGCCTACCATCCCGATTCTTATTTTGCCTTCGGTGCCCATCCTGAATTTGATGAACTCTATCCCCGATTTACTGCGCACAACGAAGTAAATAATGGAGGAGACAGCACAAGACTATGGGCCTTTATTCTCAATTGCAAACAGGTACTGGCAGAAGGCATTCAGGGCGACTTTGCCGAACTGGGCGTTTGGAGAGGAAATACAGCATCCATACTTGCCAAATTTGCCAGTTCTGACAATCGCAAGGTTTTATTATTCGACACTTTTGAAGGTTTTACCGAAACTGATCTTACCGGAATAGATGCACAAAAAGAAATGGATTTTAACAACACTTCTATTGATTTGGTGAAAAAAGTGATCGGAAAAAATGATGCTCATTGCGTTTTTGTTAAAGGCTTTTTTCCCGACACGATAACGGATGATCATCGAAATAGAAAATATGCTGTTGTTAGCCTTGATTGCGACCTATACGCTCCTACCAAAGCAGGACTTAGCTTTTTTTATGAACGCATGCCCATCGGTGGTTTATTCTTTTTGCATGATTACTCAAGTCTGCATTGGGATGGCTCAAAACTAGCAATTGATGAGTTTTGTAAAGAGACTGGTGAGCACATCATATTGATGCCAGATAAAAGCGGCAGCGCTTTTTTAAGAAAATCAATAGCAAAATAACGCTACATCTATAACACCACTTTTCTTGGATGTCCCGGTGTATGGTATAAAAAGTACTTGGGTGGTTCGTGGTGATTTTCTGGTGTAAAAGGACCTGTAAAATGAATATCAGCCAGATCTTCCCTTACAAAAAAAGCATTCACACCTGCAAAAGAACTGGCAACCAGTTTATAACCTTTCAATTTGCCTAATTCGTACAATGCATCCAAACTGGAACTGGTATTACTAGTTCCATCCCAGGTTGCATCGCCATCATAATTCACCACAAATCTGCATCCTGGTCTGAAGATGGAATTGTATTCGATCACAACTACCCTTGGTTTATAATTGATGATCGCCTCCCAGATATAATAGTCGTTTCGGTCAATATCAATGGACAAAAGATCGAAGGATTCCGGAACATTCCCTTCTTTGAAAAGCGTTTCGATATTATCCGCATCAATAAAGCTGGTTAAAACCGTTAATTCTTTCTGCGCTATCTTACTAGAAAAGTTCTTTTTGATGATTTCTGTATGAGAAGCATTGCCATCGATCCAGCAACCTGTCCAGTTTTGATAAAGCAGGTAAGTTGTATTGGTTTCCACTCCTGTTTCAACTCCAAATTCAACAAAATAACGGTTGGTTACCCCAATCCTTTTAAAAATTTCCTGAATAATCCCATCTTCCCCAAATTGTGAGAAAGCCTGAAACTCAAACCTGTTAAGCTTATCCGCGCCTTGATATTTGGGATGATCATATAGATTCCTTTGCAGGTAATCATCTATTTGAAGACTGTTATGCTTCGACATTTTAAGGTCGATATTCTCCAGGAATAAAGTACGCCTGAGCTTGATGTATAATTTCTCTTTAAAATCTCCAAAACTGCCCATCTTTTGCTTATGTGTTGTATACAGGATAATTGCATTGCAAAAGTAAACTAAAAATGCTAAGCATGATATCCCGGCTACCTTTACATTTGTACTATATGAACAGGTTAAAAGGCATTCTATATGAGTTGGTTGCATGGCTTGCCAGGCTGGGACCAAGAAAAAAAGACCCTGTGCCCAAACTGCTCATTATCAGATTAGATGAGATCGGTGATTATTTATTGTGGCGACCCTTTATACATGAACTTTTGGATGCCGAAAGATTCAAAGGATATCGTTTTCATTTTTGTGGTAACCAAAGCTGGAAAAGCCTTTTCAACCAATATGATCAAATGGGCTTTGAAACTATTTGGTGGATGGACAAAATTCGATTTAAGAAAGACCTCCTTTATCGATATCGTTTTCTGAAAGAATGCTACAAGCAGCAATACATTTGTATCATTAATCCAACTTTTTCGAGGGATAAAAGATATGATGACAGCATTGTAAAAGCAGCCAGCGCAAAGATTCGTATGGGGATGGTTGCTAACCTGGAAAGTATCAAAACTTATGAAAAAGGGTATGACAGCCATTTATACAACCATTTATTTGACCATCCGGAAAGACCCCTTTTTGAGTTTTTAAGAAATAAATTATTTACAGAGTTTATCACTGAAAAAAAATCTAACCAATTAAATACACGGATAGACCATTCTTTGATTCCAGCTTACACAGAAGCATTACCCCACAATTATTTTATTGTATTTCCCGGTTCCAGAAGCAGGATGCGGATTTGGCCTACAGAAAGTTTTATTGCAGTTAGTAATTTTCTGTTTGAACAATATGGCTGGACCGCCATCGTTTGTGGCACCCAAGCTGATGAAGTTTATACGGAATCATTTTGCGGCCAATACTACCATCCTTATATTAACCTAACTGGCAAAACAAGTTTGGTGGAAATGCTTGCAGTGATGCATAAAGCCAGCTGTTTGCTAACAGTTGACACTGGTTCAGTTCATTTGGCTGTAGCTGCAGGATGCCCTGTTTTCGGGGCTTTCAACGGATCGCAATATGGACGCTTTGCGCCTTATCCTTCAGAAGTTACAACTGATTGTTATGCGCTTTATCCGGATACAGTTGAAAAAGATTTGACCAACCCTATGCTGGTAAAAGAAAAATACGAATTCGTTGTACGGATCCCCTATTCTCTTGTAAAACCTGAAAAAATGATCTTAGCCATTCACCATCATTTTTCCAGCACCTCTGATTAAGCATTTTCCCAACCCATTTTTTTCTTCAAATCAAATAACCACTTGCCTAATGTTGTTTGTAAGAGATAATGTAACAGCTTAAGACGCCATTGCCAAAGCACTAATAAAAAAGAATAACCAAAATAAGATTCATAAACAACCCTATTTTCCTGGAGGGAATCAAGGTATCGGGTTGAACTGATACCTGCATCATCAAATACAACCATTTCAATAGGAAGAAAGGAATAGGATTCTGCTGTTAACCTGCACATCAGGTCATAATCCATGGCTATTTTATAATCACTTTTATACAAGCCAATCCTTTTATATACTTCTTTCTTTACAAACCAGGTTGGATGCGAAACACTGCGCATACCTCTGTATAATTTCGATTTTTCAAAAGCTTTTCCCACCACCACTTCTTTGCCTGCACGAATCATGCGTATTTTTCCACTGATCCATTGCAAAGAAGGATTTGTATTAAAAATGGCTGAAACCTGCACCAGTACATCGTTCTGGGCCAATATATCGCCCGAATTCAATAGCTGTGTGATAGGACCTGCAGCTTTTCCAATTCCTTTGTTAAATGCATCTGCAATACCCTGATCCCTTTCATGCAACGATTTTCTATAACCGGGTTGTGGGGTATGCAATAACCAGTTTTCAATCTCATGATCAGTAGAACCATCAATGACCCAATGCTCTAAAGGATGCTCATTTTGTGCATCAACCGAAGCACAGGTTTTTTGTAAGTCTGCGAGGTTATTGAAACAAATAGTTATGATGGAAATGGAAGACATAAGCAAAATTACAGAATATGGTATATAAGCTGATGCAACTCAGTTTGTTTGAACCAATCAGAACTGTTTTAATTTCTCTAAAAAAAGGGAAAGACCTTCTCTTTTTTTAGCATCAAGCCGGTACTGGATATTTTTGGTGTAATAGGTTTGCAGGGAATAGTGGGTGTATGGATTTTCAGCAATTACTTCCTCTAAATGAGCTATCCCATACCCATTGGCTCTGTTGAATGCATCCAGAAAATCTTCCGCTAATGGCTTATTGGCTACCCAAACAGCAAATACAAATGGCAAACCTGTATGGTTTTTCCAGGCTGTTCCCAAATCATAATGGTACTTGGAAATTTTTAATTGTTCCAGGGCTCGGTCACCAATTACCAAAGCAGCCACATTACCCTTGATACTATCCCTGAAATCCTCCCCGGCATCCACCAGTTCAGGCTGCAAATGCCAGTATTCTTTGAGTAAAATCTTTGCTAACATTACGGAAGTACGACTTTGATAGTCGAGTAGCAATGTAGTAACTTCCTCTAGTGGCACTTCACTAAAAATGGCCACTGAAGCTACTTCATCATCTGTAGCGATACAGTAATCTGTAATAATATGGGCTTCTTTCAAAAGCGGGATAATGGCAACCGGTACCAAACCGGCATCTATTTCGTCATTGATTAACATGGAGGCAATTCGGGATGGATAATCCTCAACCAGCTCTATCTTATCCATAAGCCCGGATCGTTTAACACCCAATAACAATGGCAATGTATTTAAATAACTTACTGCGCCAATGCGTAATCTCTTGTTCAATTCGGCTAAATTTGCAGCAAAGAAAACCAATTCGCAACTAATCATTAGGAATTATTCCTGACAAATTATACAATCGCATGGAACTGAACCACCTTACGGCCATTTCGCCCATTGACGGACGTTACCGCAAACAGGTAAACCACCTGGATGAATTTTTTTCTGAATATGCTTTGATCCGTTACCGGGTAATGGTGGAGTTGGAATATTTTTTTTTCCTTTCCGACAATAAATTTTTTAAACTGGCACCAAAAGCAAGGCTTCAGTTGAAAAAAGTAATGGACGATTTTAGCATGGATGATGCCAGGCAGATCAAACAGATTGAATCTATTACCAATCATGATGTAAAAGCAGTAGAATATTTTTTGAAAGAACAGCTGGATAAGGCTGGCATTGCCCCATTGAAAGAATGGATACATTTCGGACTTACTTCTCAGGATATCAATAATACAGCTATTCCACTTAGTTGGAAACATTGCATGGAACATGAATACCTGCCTTCTATTATCAACCTGCAAAACAAACTTTACCAGTTGGCAGTAGAATGGAAAGCAATTCCTTTGCTCGCAAGAACACATGGTCAGGCCGCATCCCCTACCCGTTTAGGCAAAGAATTCATGGTTTTTGTAGAAAGACTGCATAACCAGATAGAACTATTTTCCAGCATTCCTTATGCAGCAAAATTTGGCGGGGCCACAGGAAATTTTAATGCACACCATATTGCATTCCCCAAAAAAAACTGGGTTTTACTGGGTAATAATTTTGTAGAAGGAGTTTTGGGTTTACAACGTATGCAGTTTACCACACAGATCGAACATTACGATAGCCTGGCAGCTCATTTTGATGCGATCAAAAGGATCAATAATATTTTGATCGATCTATGCAGGGATATATGGACCTATATCAGTATGGATTATTTTAAACAACAAACCAAGAAAGGCGAAGTAGGTTCTTCCGCCATGCCCCATAAAGTAAACCCGATAGATTTTGAAAATGCGGAAGGTAATTTGGGTATGGCCAATGCCCTGCTGGAGCACCTTTCAGGCAAATTACCCATTAGCCGTTTACAAAGAGACCTTACAGATTCAACGGTATTGAGAAATATGGGCGTTCCCGTTGCACATGTTACACTTGCCTTAAAATCGCTTGAAAAAGGTTTGGGAAAACTTGTTTTAAATGAAACCAAAATAAAGGCCGATCTGGAAAATAACTGGGCCGTGGTTGCGGAAGCCATTCAAACTATTTTAAGAAGAGAGAACTACCCCAACCCTTACGAAGCACTGAAAGAACTTACCAGGGGCAATGCAGGAATCAATAAACAATCGATTCATGATTTTATTAAAACGCTTAAAGTAAGTGCTGCCATAAAAAAAGAATTGAAAGCCATCACCCCATTGAATTATGTAGGCGTAAATCCGGCTTATTAAATGCTTAGCTGGAAATAAAGCCGATTGAATTGTTTGAAACTAAGGTGGAACTGATTAATTTAAGGGAATAAATTCATCTTCAATCCTTACAAATGAACACTAACAATTCAAGACGTTCCTTTCTCCAGCATATTGGATTAGGTGTGGGTGGTTCTTTGATTGCATCGGCATTCCCTGCCGGAATCTTACAGGCACATTCATCACTACAAAAAAATCAAAAGAAACTCGGTATAGCCTTGGTTGGTTTAGGCAGTTATTCTAAAAATCAATTGGCAGTAGCATTATCGCAAACAGATAATTGTTACCTCGCGGGTATTGTTACCGGCACCCCTTCAAAAGCTGCCGAGTGGAAGCAAAAATACCAGATCCCCGAAAAAAATATTTACAACTATCAAAACTTTGATGAGATTGCTAATAACAAGGACATTGATATTGTGTATGTAGTTCTACCCAATTCCATGCATCATGAATTTGTGCTGAGGGCCGCCAAAGCAGGCAAACATGTACTATGCGAAAAACCTATGTCGGTATCGGTAAAAGAAGCGGAAGAAATGGTTCAGGCTTGCAAAAATGCAGGTGTACAATTAGGTGTTGGCTACCGATTACATTTTGAACCTTTTACGCAGGAAGTGATGAGGCTAAGCCAAAAAAAGATTCTGGGTGATGTACGTTTTGTTCAAACCAATTTTGGTTTCAGTATTGGTAACCCAACACAATGGCGTTTGAAAAAAGAGTTGGCAGGTGGTGGCCCTTTAATGGATGTTGGCATCTATTGCGTTCAGGCTTCCCGATATGTTTTAGGCGAAGAACCTTTATGGGTAACCGCTCAATTTGGTCCCATCACCGATAAGGAAAGATTTACAACCGTAGAAGAATCCATATCCTGGCAGATGCAATTTCCCGGAGATGCGATGGTAAACGGCTTCAGCTCTTATAAATCAAATATAGAGCAGCTCTATGTTTCAGCCAATAATGGCTGGATACAACTGAGTCCTGCTTACAGCTACGGTCCACTTAAAGGAAGAACCAGTCAGGGAGAAATGAACCTGCCTGTTGTACACCACCAAACAGTGATGTTACAAGCTTTCTGCAAAGAATTGACTGAATACAATAAATTTCCCGCTCATGCGTCTGGTGAAGAAGGCTTGCGTGATATGCGGATACTCATGGCCATTTACGAATCTGCACAAACAGGTAAGAAAATAAAATTGGCATAATCAATGACCATCGTGTTTTAAAATTTATGATAGCAAATAATAGAAATGTAATTATTACTGGCGCTAATGGAATGATTGGCGGATTAATTCTGTCAGCATGTTTGGAAAGATCAGATGTACAAAAAGTCACTTCTATCGTTAGAAAAAGATCAGGCCTGCAACACCCTAAACTATTCGAAATAGTTCACCAGAATTTTTTAGACTTTTCAGGCATAGAGGATAGATTACAAAACCAGGATATTTGCTTTTTCTGTATCGGCGTTTACACCGGTACAGTTCCCAAAGATGAATTCAGGCGTATTACGGTTGATGTTACGGCCGCATTTGCCAGTGCACTTATATTGCAAAGTCCCAACCTGGGTTTTTGTTTTTTAAGCGGACAAGGTGCTGACCTCACAGAAAAAAGTACGGTCATGTTTGCAAAAGACAAAGGAGCAGCTGAAAATATTTTATTGGGCCTGCAATTTAAACAGTTGGCCATTTTCAGGCCTGGTTATATCTATCCGGTAACCCCCAGAAAAGAACCTAATCTTTTTTACCGCATAACAAGAATCCTTTATAAGCCCTTACTTAGCAAAGTGTATCCCAATATAGGTCTCAGCTCGCAGGAATTGGCTGATGCCATGGTAAAAAGGGCATTTACCGTTGCCGATAAACAGATCTATGAGAACAAAGAGATCAAAGCGCTTAATGCAAGCGGATAAGTTGAAGGACTCCTATCTATTCCAGTCTCAATACTTTAAAAAAGAGAACCCCTTCAATTGAAAAGTAGTTAAAGTTGTAATGGCAGATAAAGCAGGTGTAACTTCTGCGGCTACTGCATCTGGAGAAACATTACGTTTATTGAGCGATTGACCGCAAACAAATATTTTAACACCTGCTTCTTTTAATTCTTTGAACAAGGGTGTATTGGGATTGGCACAATTGAACTTTTTCTTATAGGCTTCATCATTCAACACATATTGAGCTGCAGGGCCATGTATTACCATTGCCACATGCAATTTCTTGGCAGGTACGCCACCCAAAGCATGCAGATTGACTACTGCTGCTACTTTTTCAAAAAACTCATGAACCATTTCAGGCTTTCCATTGTCAGAACTTACTTCTACCACTACTTTATAGTCAAGCTTCGTATCCGGATTTTCTAAGGAAAAAGGGACTTCTGTAACCGTTCCATAATGTTTGATAACGGGATTCACTTTTGTTTGTGCCTGTAGGTTGAGGCAACAAATAAATAGGATAGTTGCAAAAAATAGTTTTTTCATCTCCTGAATTTTTAACAAGATAGTGTTTTCATAATTATTTATTTCCCGAATCGCTTTTTTAGCATTTGCAAAGCGTCTTCCACTGTTTTCTCCGGCGGTTTTGTAAATTGCTTCTCTTTGCCAGATTGCCTGATGGGTGCGGCTTCTGATTGCTTGATGGAAAGTGTGATTCTTTTTCTGATGGCATCAACAGCTAGTACTTTAACCTTCACTTTTTGCCCAAGCTTCAGTACTTCTCCGGGGTCGCTGATATATTTATGGGCTATTTCGCTTACATGAACCAGCCCATCCTGCTTAACACCAATATCAATAAATGCCCCGAAGCGTGTAAGGTTGGTAACTGCACCCGGCACTTCCATACCTTCTCTTACATCTTCTATGGCATAAATACCTGCAAATTCAAATGTTTCGATATCATTTCTAGGATCCAGTCCGGGCTTTTTTAATTCATTTAAAATATCCTGGATGGTTAATTCGCCAAACTGTTCTGTGGTATATATTTTAGGCTCTATTTTTTTCAATACCAATTCATTGCCAATAAGATCCTTAACCGCTAAGCCCAGATCTTTGGCCATTTTTTCAACAAGTACATAGGTCTCCGGATGAACTGCACTGGCATCCAGCGGCTGCTGACCATCTTTGATTCGTAAAAATCCCGCACATTGTTCAAATGCTTTTGCGCCTAGTCGGGGTACATGTAATAACTCTTCCCTGCTGGAAAATTTACCCAATTCTGTTCTGTATTTTATGATGTTTTCCGCAAGGCTATTGCCTATACCGCTTACATAAGCCAATAAATGTTTACTGGCCGTATTCAGGTTAACCCCTACTGCATTTACACAGCTGATCACTGTTTGGTCTAGCCGCTCTTTTATTCTAAATTGATTTACATCGTGTTGGTATTGACCCACCCCAATACTTTTGGGATCTATCTTAACCAATTCCGCTAAGGGATCCATCAGTCTCCTGCCAATGCTTACAGAACCCCTAACCGTTAAATCCTGTTCTGGAAATTCCTCCCTGGCAATTTCCGATGCTGAATAAACGGAAGCACCATCTTCATTTACCAGAAAAACGGGCAGACCGAGTTGAAGTTTTTTAATGAACTGTTCGGTTTCTCTGCCTGCAGTACCATCACCTATTGCAAATGCTTCAATAGCATAGGTTTGAACAAGGGTTCTGATCTTATGTTCACTTTCCAGTAATCGATTGTTTTCGTGAATAAAGATCAGATCAGTTTTTTTCAGATCGCCTTTTTCATCAAGGCATACCACTTTACAACCGCTTCTATAGCCAGGATCGATAGCAAGTACTCTTTTGCTTCCCAAAGGTGCACTTAACAATAATTGCCTGAGATTTTCTGCAAATACGTTGATAGCTTCTTCATCTGCTTTTTGTTTCAAAGCGGTTCTGCATTCACTTTCCAAACTAGGCTGCATGAGTCGGCGATAGGCATCCCTTATCGCTTTTTTTACATGTTCAGTTGAGGGTGTTAATGCTTTTACATAATCTTTCTCCAGTATTTCAAGAGCTTCTGATTCAATGGGCGCGATGGAGATGCGTAAAAACCCTTCCAGAAAACCGCGTAAAGCTGCCATGATTCTATGAGAAGGAATTTTATGAATGGGTTCGCTATAATCAAAATAATCTTTGTACTTGATGCCTTCAGTTTCCTTATCAGCAAGCACTTTACTTTGAAAGCTTGCATGCAATTCAAAATGCCTTCTGAGCTTTGTTCTTAATGCTATGTCCTCATTCACCATTTCTGCAATAATATCCCTTGCACCCTGCAAAGCATCTTCTGCTGTTAGTACTTTATCTGTAATATATTTACCCGCTTCCAGCACAATATCTGTTTCTGTTTGTGCCAACATCAATGTAGCCAAGGGTTCCAGACCATTTTCCCGGGCCAGTTGTGCTTTGGTTTTTCTTTTAGATTTATAGGGCAGGTAGATATCTTCCAGTTCAACAATGGTATGGGCTGCATTCAGTTTTCCCTGTAAATAATCCGTCATCTTACCTTGTTCGGTGATAGACTTCTCAATAAAAACTTTCCGTTCAGCAAATTCCTTGAGCGATTTGGCTTCATCCTGTATCTGTAATACCTGCACTTCATCCAAACCTCCGGTGATATCTTTCCGGTATCTGGCAATAAAGGGTATGGTAGACCCTTCTGCAAATAATTGTAAAACTGCTTCTACCTGTTTCCTGGAAATCTGAATCTTTGATGCGATAATCGGCGCGAAATCGGACATGTAATAGGGCTATGTTTTTGCAGGTTAACCCTGCTGCTTAATTAAATTTAGGGAGGCGAATGTAAGCGTAGAAATTGAAAGAAAAAATTGGGAAAATGATTTCAGTAAACACAACTGGACAACACCAATTGCATCCATAAAACTACCATCAGGCGATCCTCACCACTTTCGCCGGATACCTTTCTGTAAAATTGCGTATCATAGATTTGATCACTTCATTTTCAGGATATTCAACCAATTGTTCTTTGATGCTTGCTATTTCTGAAATTTCCATATGATGCGGGATCTTACCCATCCCATAAAATTTGCCGCTCTCTACCAAAACACAGCCTTCCTGGTCGCGAATGATAAAAGTTTCTTTTTTGGATTGAATCCAAGTGATGGCCTGCTTTACTGCATCATTATAACCTTGCATTTCAGGAAGCTCAATGATCTTAGAACTATCCAAAAAACAGAGTACTGGATCTAAGGTAAATTCCTTAACCATTTTCCATAATTGCCTATGCGCATCCGTGAGCAAAGCAAAACTGGCAATGGGTGTGGCAAATTTGTTTTTTTTGTCGATGGCCAATCTTAAATAGCCTCTGCTGTCTTCAAAAAGATAGATACCCCAAAGTTGCTCATACCTTTTCTGACTTTTATTATGGATAGGCCACAACCTTTTAATTTCCACACTTTCCAATAAGCAGGCAATAAATGCAGAAGGGCAAACAGCATGCGTGACCTGGTGAATATTTCTTAAAAAATCCTGCCTTTTTTTTGAAGCATCTAAGCCGGTAAAATGGCTCACCACCCTTTTTTTCAGGTTTTTGGCCTTCCCCACATAAATCACTTTCCCCTTTACATCATGGAAATAATAAACACCCGGTAAAGCAGGTAATTTCTGTACTTGTTGTTCAGCAAGATTGGGTGGTAGGAGTTGGTTTTTATTCTCCTTTTTCAGCATTTCAGTGATCACCATCCTGCCATTATTTTGCAGAACCAGGTCCAATACCTTGGTTGTTGCCAATGCATCGCCATAAGCCCTATGCCTGTCTTCAATCACAATACCCAGTTCTCTGCACAAATGCCCCAAACCATATTTTCGATAACCGGGAAATACTTTTCTGCTCAGCCTGATGGTACAAAGCTTGGGCGTTTGCAAATGAAAACCAGCTTCTTGCAAATGATACTTCACAAAAGAAAAATCAAAATTTACATTGTGCGCAACAAAAACCCTATCCTGCAATAATTGAAATATTCGGGGGGCTATTTCTTCAAATGAAGGCGCAACGGCCACCATCGCATCCGAGATCCCGGTCATATTGGCAATAAAAGGAGGTATGGGTTGATGCGGATTTACCAGGGTTTGGTATTTGCCTTCTATTTCATGACCATTGTGTAATACGATCGCGATCTCAGTTATCCCATGTTGTTGTGGAAAACCGCCTGTGGTTTCTATGTCTACTATGGCAAACTGCATTAGCTGATTTATGCGCCTGAAATTCGGCAAAGAAATCCTATTTCTTACTATTTTTTTATAAGGAGCTGCACAAAAGACCCAAACAAACTATTTTTTTACAAAAACCTGTAATATTCCCGACTTCTCGCTCACTAATAAATAAATGAGCCTTTTGCTGTAACAATTTATTTACAGAAACGTTAGCCTTATTTAACAGAGATTAACCTGTTTTTAGGGTTTGGCTGTTTACTTTTACCAAAGTTTAATTGTTTATGAAACGATTTTTACCCTTTCTGCTTATCCTGGTTTTAACTTCCTGTAATATGCGCAGGGGAAATCCAGCTGGCACGATCGTGAAAAAAGTTAAGGATTGTTGCACGGCCCTGGTTATCCACCCAAAAGCCATAAACCCCGAATCCGGCGCATCAAGTGTTTCTACAAACATAGCTCCTGTTTTGGCTACCCCTTTAATGGAAAGAAGCGTACAGTCGCTCACCTGGTAATTACGGTATCATAAACCCTGCTTCTCTTACGCAACTCCCTAATAGCTCCCCTCACAAGAAGGCTTTTCCTTACTTTTGCAAACAATTTATTTGCCTTGATAAGGTTTCCCAACAATAACCTCTAAGGGTAATACAAAGTGATGTGCAATAAAAGCATCTCCAAACAAGCGTTTTATGGAATTAAGCAAGAATTACATACCCAATGAAGTTGAAGCCCAATGGTATGAACATTGGATGCAGAAAGGATATTTTAAAAGCACACCCGATGAAAGGGAACCCTATACTATTGTAATACCGCCCCCAAATGTTACAGGCGTATTGCATATGGGCCATTGTTTGAATAATTCCATTCAGGATATATTGATTCGCAGGGCAAGGTCGCAGGGCAAAAATGCCTGCTGGGTGCCCGGTACAGACCACGCTTCTATTGCTACAGAGGCAAAAGTAGTAGCGATGTTAAGGGAAAGAGGTATCACCAAATCATCTTTAAGCAGGGACGAATTCTTGAGCTATGCCTGGGAATGGAAAGAAAAATATGGTGGCATCATTTTACAACAATTAAAAAAGCTTGGCTGCAGTTTAGACTGGGACCGTACTTCCTTTACCATGGACCCCGATTATTACCAGTCGGTTATCAAGGTATTCATAGACCTCCACCAGAAAGGGCTGATTTATCGCGGCAAAAGAATGATCAACTGGGATGTAAGGGCAAAAACGGCTTTGAGTGATGAGGAAGTGATTTATAAAGAAGTTCAAAGTAAGCTCTATTATGTTCGCTATCAATTGGCTGATGCGGAAGGAAATCCCATGCCCATTTCGGCAGAAAACGGCATTACCATTGCAACCGTAAGACCCGAAACTATTTTGGGAGATTCGGCTATCTGTGTCAATCCAACTGATGAAAGATACAAACACCTGCATGGAAAATTTGCTTTTGTACCATTGATCAATCGCCGGATCCCTATTATCGCAGATGACTATGTGGCGCTGGATTTTGGTACCGGGGCTTTAAAAGTAACGCCTGCACATGATATGAACGATTACCAACTGGGACAAAAATACCAATTGGAAATTATTGATACCATGAATGATGACGGCACTTTGAGCGATGCTGCGCAATTATTTATAGGTGAAGACAGAATGGATGTTCGTAAAAAGATCATCCCGCAATTAGAAGCTGCAGGTCATTTGGTTAAAATAGAAGAATATACCAATCAAGTGGGCTTTAGCGAAAGAACGGATGCAGTTGTTGAGCCACGTTTAAGTTTACAGTGGTGGGTAAGTATGCAAAAAATAGCAGAACCGGCATTAGCATCTGTAATGGAGGAAGAGATCAATTTTCATCCGGCCAAATTTAAAAATCTCTACCGCCATTGGATGGAGAATATCAAAGACTGGTGTATCAGCAGGCAATTATGGTGGGGCCATAGAATACCCGCCTATTATGCACCTGATGGCAGTTTTGCCGTAGCAGCATCTTTGGAAGAAGCATTGGAGATTTTAAAAACCAATCAACCATCCTTAACAATTGCCGATATAAAGCAGGATGAAGATTGCTTGGACACCTGGTTCTCCAGTTGGTTATGGCCTTTTGAAGTTTTCAAGGGATTATCCTATCCGGGAAATAAAGAAGTTAGTTATTACTATCCTACCAATACACTGGTTACAGCGCCAGAGATCATTTTCTTCTGGGTTGCCAGAATGATCATGGCAGGTTTTGAATATAAAAATCAGCTGCCTTTCCGTGATGTTTATTTTACAGGTATAGTGCGTGATAAGCAGGGAAGAAAAATGAGTAAGAGTTTGGGCAACTCACCGGATCTATTAGGATTGATTGACCAATATGGTGCTGATGCTGTAAGGTTTGGTATCATGATCGCCTCCCCAGCCGGTAATGATATTTTGTTTGATGAATCAGCATTAGAACAAGGCAGAAATTTCAATAACAAATTGTGGAATGCCCTGAAATTGATCAAGGGATGGGAGTCCAGGGTTGCAGTAGGCCAAGAGGCCAACAAAGATCTAACAAAGGCAACCAGCAACTTTTCCATCAATTGGTTTGATCACAGATTGAAACAGGTAAGAGCAGAAGTAGAAGAAATGATGCAGCAATTCCGTTTAAGTGAGGCTTTAAAAACCATCTATTCACTTATATGGGATGATTTCTGTAGCTGGTATCTGGAATGGGTGAAGCCCGGATTTGAACAACCGGTTGATGGAGAAGTGTACCACCAAACAGTTGCCTATTTTGAAAGCCTGATGGAAATTTTACATCCTTTCATGCCATTCATTACCGAGGAAATATTTCATTTATTACAAGAACAATCAGAAGATCTCTGTATCAAACAGGCTTCTGCCATTCAACCTTACGATACATCCATACTTTCTGCAGGTGAGTTGTTGAAAAAAGTAATATCTGCACTGCGTGATGCCAGAAATAAAAACCAGGTAAAACCAAAAGATACGATTCGGTTGTTTATTCAGACACCTAACCAATCAAGTTATAAAGCCATAGAAAATATTCTGAAAAAACAGGTGAATGCTGAAACGATTAGCTATACCGATACTAGTATTGCCCAATCCATTGTAGTAGCAGTTGAGCAGGACAAGTTTTACCTGGAAACTAATGTGGTGCTGGATGAAACCGCTTTAAAAGCAGAATTACTGAAAGACTTGGAACACCAACAAAGGTTTTTGGAAACAGTGCAGAAAAAATTAAGTAATGAGCGATTTGTGCAAAATGCAAAACAGGAAGTGGTAGATCTGGAAAAGAAAAAAATGGCAGACGCAGAAGCAAGGATCAGAACCATTCAGGAAAGTTTGCAACATTTATCCGTTTAATTAAAACACAGCTCTCCATTGAAAAAACATAGAAAGTACTTTACTTATATCGCTTTTGTTAGCCTCCTGCTCTTTGTTTCTGGAACAGGGAATGTTTTTTCACAATCGCAAAATGGCGCCAATATTGTGCAGGGCATCAATCCCATGTATCCTAGCAATGATGTTTGGATCACCCTTTCATCTACTGCCAAACCAATTGCTGTGGCTGTTCCGCTGGGCATGCTCACTTATGCATTGATTGCAGAAAATAAAAAAATGAAATTGGATGCCTTTGAAGCCATTGGTGGATTAGCCATTGCTGCGGTAACAACTGAGTTATTAAAAGTAACGGTAAAAAGACCGCGACCTTATTATACCTACCCCGATATCTATCCGGATCATTATGACGATAGTTATTCTTTTCCATCAGGACATACATCCGTAGCGTTTGCAACAGCCACTTCCCTATCGCTTACCAGTAAAAAATGGTATGTAACCCTTCCTGCATTTGCCTGGGCAAGTGGCGTTGGCTATTCCAGGTTATACCTTGGGCAGCATTACCCTTCGGATGTAATTGCCGGCGCTTTGGTTGGTGCAGCTGGAGCTTATGCCAGTCACTGGCTCAATAAAAAAATCTTCCGTACCAAAGTAAAGAAACAGTTATAAGATTGTTTTAGTTAAAGACCGCCTTTTTATTTCAATAGCTTAATGTACCAGTACATGTGTTTGTTTGATAATGCCCATTACAAATACACTTTGCACATGCCCGATATTTTCGGCCTGACTTAATTTGTTTACATGGAAGTCGTAATAAGCATCCATACTTTCCTCTACTACTTTCAACATAAAGTCGAATTCTCCGGAGATATTATAACATTCAATTACTTCATGCATTTCCAAAATGCTTTTGATGAATTTGGCACCCGCATTTTTATTATGCTGTTTCAGCGAAACATAACAGATCACCATTAACCCTTTACGCACTTTGGAATGGTCTACCAATGTTGCATATTGCCGGATTACGCCCGACTCTTCCATGCGCTTGATCCTTTCATGTACCGGTGTGGTACTTAAATGAACTTTTTCCGCTATTTCCTTTACGGTTGCCCTGGCATTTTGCTGCAGTGTTCTAAGGATCGCCATATCCTTTTCGTCCAATGTAAAACTTTGGTTAGTGGATTCGGCTGTTTGGGATGATTTTGCCATGATGAATTATATATTTATGCTGCCTAAAGGTATATTTTATGCCTATTTATTCCAAAATTTATAATTATTATGCATTTTTATCCTGTAAAACTACATTTGCACCACACAAAAACCTAATTATGTCTACTCTTACCAAATCCATCGATTTCAGCCTGCCTTACAAAGTAGCTGATATGAGTTTAGCCGACTGGGGCCGCAAAGAAATTCGCCTTGCTGAGGCAGAAATGCCAGGTCTTATGTCTATTCGTGCAGAATACGGTCCAAGCCAGCCCTTAAAAGGTGCGCGCGTTGCCGGTTGTTTACACATGACCATCCAAACTGCTGTGTTAATTGAAACACTGGTTGCATTGGGTGCTGAAGTAAAATGGAGTTCTTGCAATATATTCTCTACACAGGATCAGGCTGCTGCTGCAATTGCTGCTGCAGGAATTGGTGTATTTGCCTGGAAAGGTCAAACACAGGCTGAAGCTGACTGGTGTATTGAACAAACCTTATTCTTTGGTGGTGCAGACCGTCCTTTGAATATGATCCTGGATGATGGTGGTGATTTAACCAATATGGTATTTGATGTTTACCCTGAATTGATCGCTAACATCAAAGGTTTATCAGAAGAAACAACAACCGGTGTTCACCGTTTGTACGAGCGTATGGCAAAAGGTACTTTACCTATTCCTGCGATCAATGTAAATGATTCTGTTACCAAATCTAAATTCGATAACAAATATGGTTGTCAGGAATCTTTGGTAGATGCGATTCGTCGTGCCACAGATGTAATGATGGCTGGTAAGATAGCAGTAGTTGGTGGATACGGTGATGTAGGTAAAGGTTCTGCCCTTTCTTTAAAAGGTGCTGGTTGCAGAGTAATCGTTACTGAAATCGATCCTATCTGTGCTTTACAAGCAGCTATGGAAGGTTTTGAAGTGAAGCCAATGGCTGAAGCAGTAAAAGAAGCTGACATTATTGTTACTGCTTCTGGTTGTAGAGACCTGATCACAGAAAAGCATTTCCGTTCTATGAAGGATAAAGCGATCGTTTGTAATATCGGTCACTTTGATATTGAAATTGATGTTGCCTGGTTGAACAATAACTACGGTAATACCAAAAACACCATCAAACCACAGGTTGATCTGTACACGATTGAAGGAAAAGATATCATTCTGTTAGCAGAAGGTCGTTTGGTAAACCTAGGTTGTGCTACCGGTCACCCAAGCTTTGTGATGAGTAACTCATTCTCTAACCAAACACTTGCTCAGATTGAATTATGGAAAAACCATAGCAACTACGAGAACAAGGTTTATGTATTACCTAAGCACTTGGATGAGAAAGTTGCCCGTTTACACCTGGCTAAAGTAGGCGCCGTATTGGACGAATTAACAGACGCACAGGCAGAATACCTGGGTATCTCTAAGAACGGTCCTTTCAAAGCTGATCTTTACAGGTATTAATCTTTAACGATCGTTGAAAAACGAAAGGAATAGTATAACATCAGGCCCGCTTCTAGTAAGCGGGCTTTTTTGTGACATCATCTTGCCATAAATGTATTTACGGTAAGATGCCCATCAATAACTAACTTTCCATTAATCGGTAAGGGCAGACTGATGCGATAATTGACAAGTTTAACCAACCATATTAGCAGAAAATTTTTTTCCTCATTCTTATCCGTACTATTTTATTTTGGTTGCCCTGTTTACCATTTTGCTGCAGAAAAAATAGATACTACCACTTTTTCAACAGCAAAGCAGGCCCTGGATTTTTTGTCAAAACATAAAAAGCAAGCAACCAGTAATTATTGGCCTGAAATAAACGCTGACAGGTATTATGCAAACCTGCGCAAGAATATAGAAAACCCTTTGGGTATTTATGAGGGAAGAAGCACCAATTTTTGTTCCTATGCGGCTTATTCTTACCTCCCTCTGCATTTTGACCCACTGAGCTATGTTCGTTTTATGGTAAACATTTTTGAAAATGGTAAAGCGATCTATGGTAAAGAATATTTTGAACCACCCTTAGAAATAAGAAGGGCTGCCGGCACCTTACATTTTAAGGGAGAATTAGATATCAGGGATGCTGATCAGTTATGGTTTCTCACTTTAGCAGACCATTTTAAAGGCTATGTAAATATGTTAGACCGTCATTACCATACTGGTGATGAAAATAAATTGTGGGCTTCTGTTAATTATGCCAAATTTAACCGGATGATCAGAAGGCTTTTTAATTTTCAAACAGAAGCTGTAGGTTCAGATCTTTTCAGACCAGGTATCAGGGATATCTATACTTATTTATCAGAAAGGTTAGCAACCGGCACTGTTGCACTTTATTTGAATAACCCCAGGCTATATAAAAAAAACCATACACAGGTTAGGCTTGGTGTACCAACACATTTTATCATTCTGCTAAACATAGAAGAAATAGGCGATAAAATTGCCATTACCTATTGGGATTATGGTTTCAGAAGCAGACAGGAATTCACTGAAAAATATTTGAAGAAACTCATATTTGGGATTACCCATATCACACCAAAGACCAGGGATGTCAACTAATTTTATTCAGCTTTCGCTTACTATGCTATTGGCCATTCTATTGCTGGGATGTGCCACACCCAAAACATTTACGGCAAACTATTATTACGAAAACGAAGCCAGCCTCATTGATATAGAAAAGAACTACCGTGAAATAGATAAAAAGAAACATTTTTCAGTTGCTTTTACCGACAGGTCATTTAACTATATCTCCATTGAGTTTATAACAGACACTTTGAAATATATTTATGAATTTGAAATGCATGAACCGAGATTGAAAGACAGTTTAACAAAATATGGGTTGAAAGTTGCCAATACCCTCCAACTGTTGGAGCAGATGAAGAAAATACATTGCAGCTGGATCAATAACCTGGATTATTATGCCAATGATGTGGAACAATCGCTGGTACTGATATCGATCAGACATGTGGCTTTTCGATTACCCTTTTTAGCAGAAAAATATTACATCCTCACTTTTTACGCGCAGCCGCAGTATTACGACAATGAAGGACTACTCTTAGATAGCAGGAGAATAAGAAAAATCAGAAAGATCAATGATGATATTTTCCGAAGGGTAAATGATAAAGTTGCCTATACTATTTCAGGAAGATTCAGGTAAAGTATGTTTGGAATCCAAACATAAAAATGTGCATAAAATAATGGGGTAAATTTTCTTGTCGCACATGTGAGGATAAATAAGCCAACGCTCCTTTTTCAAGCAGCCTATATTTGCCAAAATAATGAGACGATTATGAAATATTTCCATTGGTTAACCCGTACTTCTTTTTCTTTATTGGTTGTAACCATTTTAGCTTCCTGTAATAACAATGGTGCAGAAAAAAATGCCCAAACAGACACTTCTGCCAACGCTTCAACTAACCTGGTACCCGGGTCTTCTGTAAAACTCGATCCAACAAAAAGATATATCTACCTCACCTGGGATGACTCTCCGCAGCCTCCCGGCACTGTGAACTGTAAAGAGGTCTTTAAAGCAGAAGGCGTAAAAGCAACTTTTTTTGCTGTAGGTTTTAACCTCTTAGGACCCGCCAAAAGAAGGCTGATCGATTCTATTCGTGCATCTTATCCGCAATTTTTATTGGCGAACCATAGTTTCAGTCATGGTTTTAGAGACCAATACAGCAAGTTCTATTCACCTGCTATGACAGATAGTGCCCTGAACGACTTTTTAAAGAACGAAGCCGAATTAAAAATACCGGTAAAGATCATCCGCCTTCCGGGAAATAATGGCTGGGCAGCCAATGGTGTGATAGAAGGACAAAAATCAAATAGCACATTGGTAAAGAAACTGGATTCCATGGGCTACAAAATTGTTGGCTGGGATCTGGAATGGAACCAGAATGGCAAAAAGAAAGAACCCAAAGAGAGTGCAGACGAAATGGTTAAAAGAATCAACCAGAAATTCGACGATGAAACCACCAATCAACCCAATGCCATCGTTATCCTTTCGCACGATCGTTTATTTGAGAAAAAACAGTTTGCAGATACACTCAGCAGGTTTCTTTCTATTATGAAAGCGGATAAGCGTTATGTTTTTGAAACAATAGATCATTATCCGTCTATACAGAAATAGGAGAAGTTTTGGGTTTTGAGTTTTGGGTTTAGCATTAAAAGAAATAGATGACTATTCTTAAGTTTTCATGTTGACCCCAAACTCAAAACTCAAAATCCAAAACCTTAAACTTCTTTTCACCGTTCATCACAGCTTCGGCACCGTACACCCTTCGCCATCACAGAAAAATATCCTTTAGGATTTTATTAAGAAATAGCCTGTAATGCTTTCTGGCATTGACTCTTGGGCTATTGCTAACTTTCGTTAACATTTACGTTAACACCACTCATACAATTGGGCTTAATTAGGCTGTAACTAATCACAATGTGTTCCGTCTATTTATTGTTCGTTTCTACTTTTGATCTATCAAATTGAAATAAACAATTAAACTATTATAAAAAATTAAAACAACTGTTATGAAAAAGTTTTTTACCGCCGCCCTTTTTGTATGTGCTATTACATTATCTGCTTTTGCTTCACCAAGAACAATCAGCACTAAAGTAAACGAGCATTTTGTTGCTTCATTTGGTAAAGCAAAAAATGTATCCTGGAAAACAGATGGTCGATTTGACAAAGTGAGCTTTCAACTGGGCAATGAAAAAGTGAATGCATTTTATGATGTAGATGGAGAGTTGATTGGAACCAGCAAGGATCTGGCTTTTGATAAATTACCCAAAGCCGGCTTAGAAACCATCACCACCAAATATACCTTTCCTGAATACCAGGTAAAACATTGCATGGAATTTACCAATGCTTCTAATGAGAAGAACTTTTATGTATCATTTGATAAAGCTGGTGAAACCATCGTTTTGGAAATTACCAAAATAGGCATGGTGAGTGTATTTTCTAAAACAGTTAAATAATACTACTCCTATATATACAATCGAGGTACGGTGTTCTTGCACGGTACCTTTTTTTATGTTTAGCTGGGAAAACTGATCTTACCCATACTAACGGAAGGAATATCGGAACTGCCATTGCCAATAATAGTATCACCGCCCGCTACACATTCATTGGCCAGGATGGCAAATAACAAAGCTTCCTTTGCATCGGGATTAATTGCAAGTGTATCAGTTGTTTGAAAACTAAATCCTGGTAATAAGTTTTGCAAGTGATCCATCAGTAATGGATTGTGCATTCCTCCCCCACTGGTATAAATAGTATAGGTTTCAGAAATAAGCAGGCTTCTTTTGATAGCATCCGCAATGGTAACAGCACTGAACCGGTTAAGTGTTGCCATCACATCAAAGTGTGAAATATTTTCAATACCGGCCAATAACATGGCTGTATCTAAATATTGTAAATTAAGAAGTTCCGGTCCGGTGGTTTTAGGAAAACCCTGTTCAAAAAATGGGTGTTGTAGTAATTGATGTAATAATTCTTCGCTAACATTACCCAATCGGGCTATGGCAGCATTTTTATCGAAGGGCAATTGAAAATGTTGTTGCACATAAGCATCCATCAGTGTATTACCAGGACCCGTATCTGTACTAAAGATCAGTTTGGCATCCAGGTTACCCGGCAAATAAGTAAAATTGGCAATCCCCCCTATATTCAACATGATCCTATTTTCATCTTTTTTGCTGAAAATAAAATAATCACCATAAACGGCTAATGGCGCTCCTTCCCCACCAGCAGCAATATGTTTTTGCCTGAAATCGCTGATCGTGATAATACCTGTGGTTACTGCTAGCTGATCTCCGTCTCCTATTTGTAAAGTGGCATTCCCAAATTTTTCCAGCTGGTGTAAGAGTTGGGGGGCGTGGTAAATGGTTTGACCGTGGCTAGCCAGCAAATCAACCTGCTCGGGTTGAATGGCCCATTTTTGTAAACAGTCCAGTACCATTGCTGCCTGTTGCTGTGCAACCCATCTGTTCAATAAACAAACTTTTTCCAGATCAACCATATGTTTGGAAAATACGGTTCTGATTTCTTCTTTAAAATCATTCCCGAAAGCAATGGTTTCGAATTGCAGGATCTCAACCCTTGTTTTTAAGCCAGTTCCTTCAAACTTGCATAAAGCAATATCTAATCCATCCAATGAAGTACCACTCATCAAACCAATAATTAAGCGCGTTTCTGCGGCGCCTATCTTACAAAGTTTGTTTAAGTTTTGGTTCATTTTTGCGGTTTTTTATTGAAATAAGCGAATAATTATGCAACAATTTGCAGCTTTTAATTGATTTTATGAAAAAATAGCGGAAATTGGTTGCTCAATTACTGCAAATATGCTCAAAAAAGAACGCCAGGCATTCATACTTCGGCAGGTAAGCCTGCACAATAGCGTTCTTTCGGCAGATCTAAGCAATTCCATTAACGTGTCCGAAGATACGATCAGACGAGATCTGAATGAACTGGCAGATCATGGAAAACTGATCAAAGTACATGGAGGAGCATTATCTAAATCTTTTAACAGCTTTTACCTGCGTTCTGATGTCTATAATGCAGATAGTAAAAAAATCATTGCTGAAAAAGCCGTATCACTGATCCAGGATGGCATGTTTGTTCTAACCGGGGGTGGTACAACAGTTATAGAAATGGCAAGAATGTTACCTGAAAACCTAAAAGCAACTTTTTTAACCGGCAGTATCCCTGCTGCCTATGAATATGCACAGCATCCAAATATTGATGTGATTTTTATTGGTGACAAGATCGCTAAGAAATCTCAAATTGCCATTGGTGGAGAAGCTATCACTAAATTAAAACATATCAAAGCTGACCTTTGTTTTTTGGGCATGAATGCACTGGATATGGAACATGGCATTACAGACAATGATTGGGATGTGGCACAACTGAAAAAAGCGATGATCGAATCATCGTCTAAAACCATTGTGATGACCATTTCTGAAAAACTGAATTCCAGTCAGCGTATCAAAGTGTGCAATATTGATGAAATAGACATCCTGATCACTGAATTAGCACCAACAAATATTTTATTAGAACCATTTCGTAAAAACGGTATCACTATTTTTTGATTAATAACAATTAAACCTGCGCTATGAACAAAATTTTGAACAGCAGCCTTGGTAGATGGAAAAAACTCTGTTTACTGATGGCCATTACCCTGTTAACCGCCTATTCCTATGGGCAGGTTCGCATTACAGGAAAAATTTCCACTACAACCGGAGCAGCAGCAGAATCTGTTTCTGTTACTGTTAAAGGCACAAAATTTGGCGGCCTAGCCGACAATTCCGGATCTTATAGTTTTAATGCAACTTTAAATCCCGGTAAGTACACCGTAGTATTCTCCGGTGTGGGCTTTCAGGAAAAAGAAGCTGCCCTTGTTATTGGATCGGATAAAACCTATACCATTAATATGCAGCTGAGTGATAAAGTGTCTAAATTAGACGAAGTTGTGGTAACAGGTACTTCTCAGGGTACAACGAGAAGACAATTGGGTAGTTATATTAGTTCTGTGAAAGCAGATGAACTTACACAAGGTGCTACCGGAAATGTACTGGCTGCCTTACAAGGTAAAACTGCCGGCGCACAAATTACCCAGAACTCTGGAGATCCTGCAGGTGGTATGTCTGTAAGATTACGCGGTATCAGTTCTATCTCTTCTTCTTCCGAACCCTTATACATCATTGATGGTGTTATTGTGAACAATGGAACCAATAGGGTTACCAATACCTCCGGTAACTACGATGGTACCAATTTTGTTGGAGCAATTGGACAGAACAGGTTATCTGATATCAACCCGAATGATATTGAGCGTGTGGAAGTATTGAATGGCGCAGCTGCAGCAGCTATCTATGGTAGCCGAGCCAATGCAGGTGTAGTTCAGATCTTTACTAAGAAAGGTAAGAGCGGTGCACCCACTGTTAGTTTCTCTACCAGTTACATGACCAGCAGCTTACGCAAACAAGTAGAAACCAATCAGTCGCCAACAAAATTTGGTGGACCAACTGATGGACCAGGCGCACAAACACAGGACGTTCTTACGCCTGCCCTAACTAACACAACAGCAGTAACACGTTACAATTACTGGGATTATATTTTCCGCAATGCTAGTGGCACAGATAATAACCTGGCTATCAGCGGCGGTACCGATAAAACAAAATATTATATCTCCGGTTCTTATTTTTATAACCAGGGTATCATTCCAAACACTGATTTTCAGCGCTTCAGCTTCAGAAGTAATGTTGACCAGGTATTGAATAATTGGGCAACCTTTAATTTAGGGTTGAACTTTACCAATAGTTCTGCGAATGAAAAACCAGATGGTAACTCTTTCTTCTCTCCAATGAATGGTGTAACCATTATTGGAAATTTCCACAACATATGGCAGCGTGATGCATTGGGTAATATTCAGGCTGTAGGTGAAAGGGGAAGAACCAATCCTGTTTCTATCATTGAAGATATCAAACAGAAACAAACCACCAATCGTGTGATTGCGAGCATGGGACTGAAATTAAAACCTGTAAAAAATCTGACCGTAGATTATACCATGGGTATTGATAATTATGCGCAGAATGGTACTACTTATATTCCGCCATTTGCTTACAATGTTAATACTGCTTTCTTCGGTGGTGGTTCTACCTTAGATCCAACGCAGAATGGTTATGCTAGTACAGGTAATAATAATTTCTTTGCTATCAACCACGATTTGAATGCAACCTATTCAACCAGTATCACATCTAATATCAGTTCTGTTACACAGGTAGGTTTTTCTCAACAATATGAGAAAAACAATTATTCTTTGTTACAGGGCCGTGGTATGGCGCCTTTTGTACAAACAGTAAATGGTGCTAGTACCATTTTACCGGGTGTTGATGAGAGAAGTGAAATTTCTGTTTCCGGTGCTTATGTTCAGCAGAACTTTAAATACCGTAACCAGTTCTTCTTAACTGGTGCTGTAAGAGTGGATGGTTCATCTGTTTTTGGTAAGGACCAACGTAACCAAACCTATTACAAAGCAAGTGGTGCTTATGTGATTTCCAGTACTGATTTCTGGAGCAAATTGGGCGTTTCAAAATGGTGGGACCTGTTTAAAGTACGTGTTGCCTATGGTGAAAGCGGAAACCTTACTGGTATTGGTGCTTACTCCAGGTTTAACACCTACAGTTCTTCTTCTTATATAGGCAGAACTGCACTTAATTCTAGCGGAACATTGGCAAATGAAAATGTAAAACCAGAAAGACAACAGGAAACAGAATTCGGTTTCGACCTTTCATTCCTCGACAATCGTTTGGGATTAACAGTTAATATTTATAATAAGAAAGTAAAGGATCTGTTGATCAATCGTTTCATTGCACCAACAGCAGGATTCTCCAGCTTACTGGATAATTTTGGCTCACTGGAAAATAAAGGATATGAAGTGGTATTAACCGGAACACCCGTAGCTAAAAAAGATTTTAAATGGGATGTAACTGGAATCTACAATCATAACAGAAACAAAGCAGTAAGCATTGGTCAGTCGCTTACATTGTTAAGCACTAACTCCGGCACACCTGTCGCCATTATTGAAGGACAACCCATTGGCGTATTCTATGGTACCTTCTTTGCGAGAGATGCATCAGGTAATTTAGTGAAGAATCCTGCCGGTATCCCTGCACAGGAAGCTGGTGTTCAAAACAGTACATTGGTTTATACACCGGGCAGAAATGCAACAACCGGTCTTCCATCAGGTGCTACAGTGCGTAGAATTATTGGAGATCCCAATCCTGATTATACAGCCAGTTTGGTGAACGAAATCACTTACAAAAAATTAAGTCTTCGTTTTCAAATTGATGCAGTAAGAGGTGGCAATGTTTTCAATGCAGATTTTAGAACCCGCCAGGGTGTTGGTAATGGTAAGGTTGCAGAACAGGAACAATTGGGTCAGATCCCACGTGGTTATGTTGCCGGCATCTATGCCATTGAAGAATGGAGAATTAGTGATGGCTCTTATACCAAACTTCGTGAACTGGCTTTAACCTATCATATCGGAAAAATAAAAGGATTCAGCGATCTAAATGTAACATTCAGTGGCAGAAACCTGATAAGCTGGGATAATTATAACGGCTTTGATCCGGAAGTGAATGCCGGTGGCCAGAGCACTTTATTAAGGGGTATAGATTTTGGTGCAGTACCAATACCTAAAACCTTCAGCTTTGGTATCCAGGCTAAATTTTAATTCACTACAAAAATGATAATCATGAAAAAAATATTTCAAACAATTTTATATACGGGTCTTGCATCTGTACTGATCAGTACAACAGGATGCAAAAAAGACTTTACCAATCCTAATGCAGCCAGTTCTGCACAGGTTCTTGGCACTGCCAAGGGTTTAGCAGGTGTTGCAGTAGGTTTACAGAGAACATATGCATCTAATGTTGCCTATGGCATGGCTGATGCGAATGGTTTAACTACTGGTGAAACCATTTTATTGAATGCAGGTAATGGATCAGAATTACAATTTGTTACCGGCGGAACAGCAGTTGATGGAACCAATGCTTTATTGGGTAATGTGTGGAGCAGTGCCAATAAGATCATTTATGACGCCAATAATGTAATAAGTGGTGCAGCACAAGTAGCTGATAAAGGATATGCCAGTGGATTGATTGGCTATGCTACTATTTACAAAGCTTTGTCATTAGGTTGCCTTTCCTCTTTTTGGGAAAAAGTACCAGATACCGTAGGTACTACAGCAACGGCATTTTCAGATAGAAAAGAAGGATTCATCAGGTCTATTGCTGCCATTGATAAAGCACTGGGTGCTATCAGTGCCAATCCGATCAGTGCGTCATTTCTGGCAGATATCCCGGCAGGTTTGGATATTGTAAATACCTTACAAGCACTGAAAGCCAGGTACTCATTGTTTGCAGGAAATTATGCAGCAGCGCTTGTTGCAGCCAATGCAGTAGACCTCACTAAAAAGTCTACCATGAACTTTGAAGCGGCTAATGCAAATCCAATTTACAATACGGTAACATCCACCAATAACGTTTACCAGCCAGTAGATTCAACATTGGGTTTACCATTGGGATTAAGACCAGCGTTAACAGATAAGCGTATTCCATTTTATACCCTGATCAATCCAACCATCAATCCACGTTTTCGTTTGAATGGATTCTGGATAACAGCAACAACAGCTATCCCGCTTTATTTCCCTGGGGAAATAACACTGATTAAAGCAGAATGTTATGCACGTCAGGCTTCACCAGACCTGGTGAATGGAACAGCTGAATTAAATAAAGTGGTAACTAAAAAGGCTGCAGCAGATCCACTGGGCATCGGTGCTGATTTAGCAGCTGTTACTCCAGCAACAGCAGCAGATTTATTGAACGAGATCTACAAGAATCGCTGTATCGAACTTTATCTTTCCGGATTGAAACTGGAAGATATGAGAAGGTTTGGAAGACCAAATTCTGAGCGCAAACGTAACCTATTCCCTTATCCTTTCCGTGAAAGAGATGGCAATAAGAATACGCCTGCTGATCCAAGTTTTTAACCTAGCCCTTTTATATTATTTCATGCAAAAGCCCTGTATTTACGGGGCTTTTGCATGAAATATTCCTTATACTTGTAATGATTATTTTTGAAATTTCATTCCTCTTTTATGATTTCGAAAGCTAGTATGCATGACTGTCACGACCTAGAAATGCTCGTAAACAGTGCCTACCGTGGTGAAAGCTCCAAAAAAGGTTGGACTACGGAAGCCGATTTGCTGGGAGGCGTAAGAACTACAGCTGCTTCGTTACAAAAACTCCTGGAAGACCCTTCTGCTGTTATTATGAAATACACGGATGACAACCTTCAGATCCAGGGATGTATTTACCTGCAAATAAAAAAAGACAAACTTTATTTAGGTATGCTCACCGTTTCGCCAACCCTGCAGGATAAAGGCATCGGCAAACAACTGCTTTATTTTGCAGAAACCTATGCCCAGGAAAATAAATGTATTGCGATAATGATGACGGTCATCTATTCCAGAACGGAACTTATTGCCTGGTATTCTAGGCATGGGTACCAGCCTACCGGCGAAACAGAACCCTTTCCTACCGATCCGGCATTTGGCTTACCAAAACAACCATTATATTTTATTGTAATGGAAAAACCCATTATCACAAATTAATACAAAGAACCTAACATATTTCTGTAAGTATGTTTCCCATTGATTTATTTAACTTCAGGTTGTTTTTAAATTGCCTTTTGTGCCATTAAAGAAGTTTTTTTCTTCTCTTCCTTTTTTCATCAGATTGATCGGATTCTTTATTTTCTGCTTCAATTCGGAAAATATTTATGCCCAGGAGAAGGTTCCGGATTCTGTTTTTTTTCTTGCTGAAAAAAAAGGAATTCTCGGAAAAATTGGGAAAGGCTTATCCGTAAACAATACAGACCCCTTATTACCTAAGGAAGGTGCCATCAAAAACGAACTCAAATTTAATCCCTACAGGGGTAAGATCATCCGAAATATCCGGGTACAAAAAATACGATTTGAGGGTTCTGTAAATGATACATCCAGGCGAAATAAAAGCTTGATCAATGATGTAGGTGATGCATTGCATGTGAAGACCTCTAACAAAACCATTTTCAAAAATCTATTCTTTGCAAGCGGAGATACATTGTATCCTTATTTAATTGCAGACAATGAAAGATTTCTACGGGAACTAACTTATTTACAGGATGCACGTATAGTGGTGGAGGAAATATTTCCCATTTCTGACTCTGTAGATATTATGATCATTTGCAAAGATGTATTCCCAATAGGTGGAAGCTTAGACCAGGCCACTGATAAGATGGTAAGCTTTGAAGTAAATGATGATAATATTGCTGGCTACGGTGATCGCATACAGATAAGAAACCTTTTTGATGCCGAAAGAAATCCCCGTTATGGTATAGGTTTTGAATTTTTGAAAAGAAACCTGATGGGCAGTTTTATTAACCTTGCTTTGGGTTATCAAAATATTGCACCTTCTTTCAATACAGGAAAAAGAGAAGAGAAAGCATTGTATATACAGGGTGAACTTCCTTTGGTAAGTCCTTATCATGCCTGGACTGGTGCATTTGAAATTGCCAACCATTTTACAGAAAATGTATACTGGCCAGATTCTATTTATCGCTCGGATGTAAAATATAATTATCAGATTTTTGACGGATGGATTGGACATAATATAGGTGCTCGTAAACAACTGGAAAAAAATTTCAAGTCCCGTTTTAAAAAACTAATATCGTTACGATTTGCACACAAAACTTTTCTGGATGTTCCCGAATTATATAAAACACAATACAATATTGGCTATTCAAACCTGATCACTGTTTTGAGCTCTTTTACCATTTTTGAACAGGATTATTATCATACTAAATTTCTTTACGGTTTTGGAAGAAACGAAGATATACCTGAAGGATTTAGTTTAAGTTTTACAGGTGGCTGGAGTAATCGTAACAATGTAGCCAGACCTTATGTAGGTTTTGAATACCAAAGAAATTATTTCACCAACAATAAAAGTTACCTAAACTTTGATATCAGATTCGGCACATACTATGCCGATCAAAGTTTTGAAGATATCAGTGCTTTAACGGGCATTGAGTTTTTTACAAGACTTAGAAAAATGGGAAACAGTTTATGGTATAACAGGCACTTTTTAAGTGGCAGTATCACCCAATTGCTTAAGACAAGGCTGAATGATCCGCTTCGTTTATCCAGTGACTATGGCATCCCGCAACTTACTAACCCGGATCTGAAAGCCTCTACCAGAATAACTTTAAATGCAGAAACAGTGTTTTACAATACCTGGAAATTGGTTGGTTTCAGTTTTGCCCCTTTTGCTTTTGCCAATTCTTCTTACCTTAAAACCATTGGTAGCGCTTTAGAAAAAGGTGATTTGTATACGGCCATTGGTGCTGGTATCCGAACAAGAAATGAAAACCTGGTTTTTGGCACCATGGAACTCAAGGCCTATTATTATCCCAAAACATCCGGCACCCTTACCTTGAATCAGTGGAATGTAACATTCAATACTGATCTGAGGTACCGATATACCAGTAGATTGATCAAAAGACCCGATTTTGTGATTGTTAACTAAACCACTATTTATTTATTCTGGCAGGTAAGAACATTTAGTTTCAATCCTTGTTATACTTAACAAACAAAGAACCTCTGATGACGCAAGCATATAATTTTCTGGCCGGATGGCAATTATTTCCTGAAAAATGCAAGTTTGAGGAAGGTATCATTCCCAAAAGTGGGCAATTTTTGATGGAAGCAAATGCAAGTGGTGAGGGATTAAAAATTAGCATTAACTGGGTTAGCATAGAAAATGAAGCTTTCGCATCTTCCTACGAATGTTTACCAGATGGTAATTACCATCAATTGATGGCGTCTATGCCGGAACATACCATCCAGGCCATTTTTACAGGCACTTCTTCCCTGGAAATTAATTTTAAAAAAGAAGATGCCATTTATTTAACCATCCTGCATGAGATCCTGCCCAATGGCTATCTGAAAATTTCCCGGAATGGTTTTACGGAAAAACAAATAGCCTATACCAATATAGAAGTCTACCACAAACAAATGAATATCCTTCCCTATGCTTCTTCTGTGGGTGGGGTTGCCATCAGACCAAATAAAGAAGGTGTTATCAAACACAAGGCCTTGTGGGCTATGGAAGAACAAACCAATATGCAGCTTGACCAGATCAGACAGCAAATTGAATTGCTTGCCAAACAAGCACAGGAAATTCAAAACAGGAAAGAATTGAGTTTGATGATCTACGATGCCAAACTGGGATTTAAACCACAGATGGGGCATACCTATCATCTCTATGAAAACAGAGATGGTTCACATATGCTTTCATTAGTATCACCTAAAGAATGGGGAAGTTCCGGACCATTCAAGCAATTTATCTCTTCTGTAAAATTATTGGCAGACCATACCTGGGTAGAGGTGAAGTAACTAAATACCATAAAGGCTGCCGCTTTTGGCTAAAAGACGGTCTATTCTTTTTTCTACTTCTTTGTCCTTCACCAATGGTGGTGCATGATGTGGTTTGATCCGCGCATCAATAATCATAGGCCCCTTACATCCCCAATGCTTATGCTCCGTGAAAGCCATGATACCATGTATATCGTGGGAAGGATTGCTGCGTGTATAAGTAACCCAGAGGTAATTATGCAGATTGGTTGCTACAAAAGATGCATCATCACAAATGACTATTTGCACGATGCCTGCAATAGCAGGTAGCATAGAAGCCAATTGATCATTAATTGTAACAATTTCCCTGGCTGTTTGATCTTCTCCCCCATAAGCAGGAAGCGTTAGGGCAAGCACACCAGGCATCACCATTTTCATATCCTTATAACCACTTAATGATTGAAATGCAGGCGGGATATCGGTTGCAAGCGTTCTGATGATGGCACCATATGCTGCAAATACCACTTTACTGCCCGTATTTAAACCTGTTCCTGAATAATCAAGGGTATCCATAGTGGTATGAGTATGAAAATGGATATCTCTGGTTAGATCGATCCTTTCAAAAACAAACTGCAGGTATTCCTGTACATGATGGGTACTAATTTGCTGACTATCATCTGCCGTAATAAAAAGAAACTTAGCCAAACTAAGCTGCCCTGTTCCCAATATGCGATTAGCAATGGTTAAAAGTTCGGCTGGTTGTTTGGTTGGTGTATAAGGAGTATATCTTTCACTGCCTATGGCCAATAAAAGTGGATGCACACCTGCTGCATCAACCGCATGTACTTCATTTAATCCGGGAATTTCCTGTGGAATAGCATCACCTGTTAATTCATGAATGAGTTGTCCAAAACTGGTGTCCTCCTGTGGCGGCCTGCCCACAACAGTAAAAGCCCAGATGGCATTTTTACGCGCATACACTTTGTGTACACGCATCAACGGAAAATTATGTTTGAGGCTATAATAACCCAGGTGATCCCCGAAAGGACCTTCCGGTTTATTTTCTCCGGGATATACTTCTCCGGTTATAACAAAATCTGCATCGGTACTAATGCAGAAGCCATCTTCATAACAATAACGAAACCTTCTGCCACCTAAAACGCCGGCAAATGTCATCTCACTCATCCCTTCCGGCAAAGGCATTACAGCAGCAACTGCATGGGAAGGTGGTCCACCAACAAAACAACTAACTTTTAATGGCAAACCTTTTTTATTGGCTTTTGTTTGGTGAATACCAATACCTCTGTGCAACTGGTAATGCAAACCAATTTCTTTGTCTTTTACATAATCGTTTCCGTTTAACTGGATACGATACATGCCCAGATTGGATTTCATGATACCCGGCTGATCTGCATCTTCTGTATAAACCTGCGGGAGGGTTACAAAAGCACCACCATCATCTGGCCAATGTTTTATTAAAGGGAGATCAGAAATACGGATCTCTTCAAACAATACGGGTTTTGAAATAGGATTTTTTAAAGGCAATGCATGGGCTGCTGCAATGGCCACTTTAAAATTATCAATAGGGTGTTTGAGCGCAGCTAAAGGATCATTTTTCAATGCAATCAATTGCTGCACGATGCGAAATGTGTCGCGGAAAATTATTTTACTTCTTTCAATCGTTCCAAAAATATTGGATGCAGCCCTAAAGCGCGAGCCTTTTACATTTTCAAATAAGAGGGCTGGACCACCCGCCTCATACACACGCAAGTGTATGGCCGCCATTTCCAGAAGCGGATCTACTTCTTCTTTGATCCTGATCAACTGACCTTGTTTTTCAAGATCTACCAAACATTCTTCTAATGAAACATAACGCATAAAGTACTAACAAATAGCATGATGAAATGTTGCCTCAATCCTTTCTTTCTGTACCATATAAATAATAGATCACCAGTCCAACAAATGGGGCGAACAAAATGAGTATGGTCCACAATAACTGGGTATTACGCTCCAAATCAACCCTTTCAAAAATGCCTTTGATGGTGTAAATAATGATGGCTAGCCAGATTACGGCTATCAATAATAGCTGCATAAATCAACATTTATACCTCTAAGCTACAGCATCGGCACCAAATTTCAGAAGAGGGGTTTTATAATAATGGTAAACTTTACAAAGAAGAAGAGATTAACGATATCCTGCTTATTTTTGCAGTATGACCAAACTCAGCGTCAATATCAACAAATTCGCAACCATTCGAAATAGTCGTGGAGGTAATAATCCTGATGTAACCAAAGCTGCCATTGATGCGCAATTATTTGGTGCCGATGGTGTAACTGTTCACCCCCGGCCGGATGAAAGGCATATTCGCTATGATGATGTAAGGGCAATTCGTAAAATCATTTCAACAGAATTCAATATTGAAGGCAACCCAACGGAACAGAAGTTTGTTGACATGGTTCTGGAAACTAAACCGCACCAGGTAACACTGGTACCAGATGCATTAGGACAGCTTACCAGCGATCATGGATGGGATACCCGTAAAAACAAAGATTACCTTATATCTATTATCAGCGTTTTTAAAAATGCAGGCATCCGTGTTTCTATTTTTGTTGATGCCGATATAAACATGGTTGAAGGGGCTTTTGAAACGGGTACCGACAGGATTGAATTATACACAGAATCATATGCCACCAACTTTGCAACAGGCAATTTTTCAGATGCCATTGCTCCCTATGTGCTGGCGGCAAACAAAGCGAAGGAATTGGGTATGGGTATTAATGCTGGTCATGATCTTGACTTAAAAAATCTTTCTTTTTTTTCCAAAAATATCCCCTTTTTAGATGAAGTCAGTATCGGACATGCACTGGTATGCGATGCCCTTTATCTAGGTTATGAAAATGCTGTTCAATTGTATAAACGCCAATTGTTTGCGCATTCTTAATGATGAAAATAATAATACATACCCTCTCGCCTTTCCCACTCATCAACTTATTACCACATTAATCATTTTTACTTTGACAATTCGCTTTAGTAAACATAGTTTACCTGTTAAACTATTGTCTTATGAAAAATATATTTACAGCATTACTATTAATGGTTGCAATAGGATCTATTGCCCAAAGACCATTGACCACTTCACCCAGCGGAGGTAATAAGAAAGCGATGGTGAGTGAAAAAATTGGCATTACAGATGTGACCATCACTTACGACAGGCCTGCAGTGAAAGGAAGAGAAGGAAAGATTTGGGGTCAACTGGTACCGCCAGGCTTTACCGATCTAGGTTTTGGCAATACCAAGGAAGCACCCTGGAGGGCTGGTGCCAATGAATCCACTACGATGGAGTTTAGTACAGAAGTGAAAATTGAAGGACAGTCACTTGCCAAAGGGAAATATGGTTTTTTTATTTCCTATGGACCAGAAGAAAGTACGCTTATCTTTTCAAAAGACCATTCTTCCTGGGGCAGTTATTATTATGATCCAAGCAAAGATGCTTTGCGTGTTAAAATAAAACCTGTGGCTACTAATCTTTCAGTAGAATGGTTGAAATATGAATTCACCTCTCAAAAGGGAAATGCAGCAGTCATTAATTTACAATGGGAAAAATTGAGTTTCCCTTTTAAAGTGGAAGTAGACTTGATGGCAACACAAATAGAATCATTCCGCAAAGAATTAAGAACAGATATGGGTTTTTTCTGGTTAGGTTGGCAAACTGCTGCACAATGGTGTGTGGACAATAATACCAATCTGGAAGAAGCATTAAAATGGGCTGATACGGCCACCAATCCTGCTGTTTTGGGAGATAAAAATTTTACCACGCTTTCTACCAAAGCACAAGTATTGGCAAAATTGGGAAGAGCAGTTGAAGCGAATGCAATCATGAAAGAAGCATTACCCATGGGAACCATGCAGCAGATACATCAATATGGAAGATCATTGCAACAAGCGAAAAAAGCAAAGGAAGCATTGGAAGTTTTTCAATTGAATTACGAAAAAAATCCGAACCAGTTTACACCGATGATGGGTTTGGTTCGTGGATATTCCGGCGTTGGTGATTATAAAAAGGCACTTGAATTTGCAGAAAAAGCTTTGGCTATTGCGCCTAATGCAGCCAATAAAACAAATATTGAAAGGATGATTGGATTATTAAAAGAAGGTAAGGATATCAATTAAAGGACGATAGTATATACTTGCAAGCCCCGATAAGGATTATTCAATCCTTTATCGGGGCTTTATTATTTACAGGGAGGCGCCTATTATTAAAATCAAGTATCTTGCAACCATATCCAAACCAGTTTTATGGCAACACCAATTGTTGGTATTATTATGGGGAGCGATAGCGACCTAAACATTATGCAGCCTGCAGCGGCTATCTTAGCACAATTCAATATCCCTTTTGAATTAACCGTTGTATCTGCACACAGAACACCTTTGCGAATGGTGGATTATGCCACAACAGCCAAAGAAAGAGGTTTGAAGGTAATTATTGCAGGTGCCGGTGGTGCGGCACATTTACCGGGTATGGTAGCTTCTATCACCACATTGCCCGTTATTGGTGTGCCAATCAAATCATCCAATTCAATAGATGGATGGGATTCAGTTTTGTCCATTCTACAAATGCCCAATGGAGTTCCGGTTGCAACCGTTGCACTCAATGCGGCTAAAAATGCAGGCATTCTTGCGGCACAGATCTTAGGTATTCAGGATAGCACCATTTCGGCAACCGTAACACATTACAAACAAGAAATGAGTCATGAAGTAAGCGGAAAAATAGCCAAGCTAAAATTAGACTGGCCCAATGGCTTTGATGAATAAAACAGCAGCAGTTTAATAAGTGATCACACCAAAGCCAGCATTAAATCCTGTTGAAGCCTGGTATAAGCGTTGCAACCATTCTTTTCCTTCTGTTGCGTAATAGAGTGAGAAATTATCTACCCTTTCCTGCAAACTTCCTTTGGGAAAATAGGCTTCCTTTATTTTTTTGATCTGTTCCTGTTGCACATTGTATTTCAATTTCTCTGCACGCAGCATTTTCTTTTCCAGTTCAGAAATTTTGGAAAGGGCTTTTTTCTCCAGTGAAGAAACATGTGCGTTAAGGGTTTGGTCTATCTTATCTGTGAGGGTCTTTAAATGCTTGTAATAATTTTCTGCCTGTAATATCTCTGCTGAAAGCGATAATTGATGGGTGCTTTCTTTTTTCACCAGCTTGCTTACCAAACTAAATTCATCAAGGAACAAATCAGTTTCCTGAAAATCCATGCTTTTGAATTTATCTAAAACTGGTTTGGGCAAAAGCAAAAATGAATTCCGTAAAATTAAAACAGGGAAAGGCACTTCAATAGCATCAAATACATTCTTCAATTCCAGCCAATAGGCAATTTCTCCTCCCCCACCTATAAATGCGATATTGGGTAAAACCGTTTCCTGAAATGCGCCACGCAAAATTACATTGGCACTAAATCTTTCCGGAAAATTTGAAAGCTCCGCCAGTATTTCTTCTTGTGTAAATGTGAGATCCAACGCTTTTACCAAATAATTAGCGCCCTCTCTTTCTATACGTTCCCGATGATTGTTCAACAAGTAAAAAAGGTTCAGGTTTCTTCCCCCGGTTTGTACCTTATAATTTTTAGCAAGTGATGTAATGGTTTGAGAAACCTGTTGGTGAGAAAATTCTTCCAGCAATTCTTTCCGCACTACCGAGTCGTATAATTTTTTCAATTGTACATTATCGGGTATCAGTACAAGCAAACCAAAATCTGCAAACAATGCATGTACCATTTCTAAAGTAGCCTGTTGAATGGTTTTGCCTTCAGTATAGGATTGTCTTAAAATAGTAATGAAAGCATCACCCAATGGTTTAACGCCGGTTTGTCCATTGATCGCTTCTATTAATGCTAGCAAAGCCTTATCCACCTTCATTCTTCCCACTGCACCTGTTTGCTTGGTTTCCCATACTAATTTCTGTGCGCCTACATGCACAAATCCCAATTCTTCCAAATCAGCATCTTCACTGCCCATATAATATATAGGTACAAAATTATTTTCAGGCATTGCCTGCTTCAGTTCATCTGCCAATTTAATGGCGTGCAAAATTTTATAAATAAAGTAAAGCGGCCCTGTAAAAATATTGGGTTGATGGGCCGTGGTAATAGTAAATGTATTGTTTAGGGCAAGTAGGTCCAGGTTCTGCTGCACAGCTTTTGAAGCCGGCATATTTGAATACTGTTCCTGTAAAACTTCGGCTAAAACAGAACGGGGCGTATTAAATTTTTCTCTTGCAAGAATGGCATTTTTTATCCCTTCCAAATTGGGTTGATGCCGGTAGAATTCTTGCAGCAAAGGTGAACCGGACAGATAATCCAATACGATCTTTTTGAAATAACCGGTGCTTTCGTATGTTAGGTAAGTAGCCTCTTGCTGCATAATCTTGGTAAAAATACATTTTAGCTGAGTAATCCGCTTATTCAGCCCAGTTTATTGAAAACGATCCGGATTAAATGGAGCAATATTCATGCTCAATTTTTCTTCATTCACTATTTCATTCACAATTTTTCCTGTTCCGGCACCCAGGCTTAAACCAACCATGGCATGACCTGTAGCCATCACCACATTGTTCCATTTTTTGGTACGCCCAAGATAGGGTAAGCCATCTGCAGAACATGGCCTGTATCCATACCAGATCTTATCTACAGCAGGCATCGGTACTTTAAATTCCGGGAAATATCTTTCTACCGCTTGCAAGATACCTTCTACCCTCGACAAACGGGGTGGTGTGCTGGTAGAGGTAATTTCCATGGTTCCACCGAACCTGATCTTATTACCATCCATGGGCGTTAATGCCACACGGCCTTCAATTAATACAGAAGGATAATTGAGTTTATAAGGTGAATCTTCTAATGTAACAGAATAGCCTCTTCCAGGCATGAGCGGAATTTTTACCTGCATCTTAGCAGCCAGTTCCCTACTCCAGGAGCCCGATGCAACCACAACTGTATCTGCCTCATAAATAGCCTTATTTGTTTTAACTTGGGTAATTTTTTTACCGCTATTTTCAAAACCAATCACTTCCTCTTCCTTTTGCAGTTTCACACCATTTTGTTGCAGGTGCACCAATAATTGCTGCATCAGTTTATTAGGGTACAAATGTGCATCACACTTAAAATGAACAGCACCCAATGCATTGATCCTGGTTTGTGGCTCTAATTCCTGCAGTGCCTGTTCACTTAATAATACCGTATCTGTTAAACCCAGCTCATGTGCCCGATGCATCACATGCCTGGCGTGTTCACCGCCCGCTTCTGTTTGAAATATTTCGAGCAAACCTTTATGTTCATAAGCAAAATTAAATTGCGGAAGGGCAGCCCATTCCTCATACAATTTTTTACTGATGATGGCGATATCTCTTAAAGGAATGGCTGATTTTTCTACATGCTCGGGCGTGGCAATCTTCATGAATTTCAGACCCCAATCTATCAAACTTATACTTAATCGAGGCTGCACATAAAATGGACTCTTCGCATTCCACATCCATTTCAAACCTTGTTTAACAATACCTGGAGTGGCAAGGGGTACAAAGTGACTGGGACAAACATAACCTGCATTTCCATATGAACAGTTGCCTGTAATATCAGTTTTATCAATAACCGTTACCTCGTGTCCGGATGCCTGTAAATAATAAGCACTGCTTAGCCCAATAATTCCACCGCCAATGATAACAACTTTCATGCAATTTCTTTAGGTGTGCAAAGTTCGTAAAACGAAAGGATAAATAGCTATTAAATTACCTGAAACCCATATGCATAGAGGTCGTCTGCCGGATCAATGGCAATCGTATTGTGGCCGTAGATCTTTGCCCATCCTTCAATTCCCGGAATGATGGCTGCTTTGCCCCCAACTTGGGTAATACCTTCAATGGTACCGGTAAATTTAGACCCTATGATACTTTCATGAATAAATTGGTCGCCTTCCTTTAATAAGCCTTTGGCAAACCATTGTGCCATTCTTGCAGAAGTTCCAGTGCCACAAGGAGATCTGTCAATGGCTTTATCGCCATAAAAAACTGCATTCCTTGCAGTTGATGATGGATCCTTCACCTCTCCTGCCCATAGAATATGCGAACATCCCTGAATGGTTGGGTTTTCCGGATGTATAAAATCATGTGCATCATTGATCCTTTTGCGCAATACCCTTGACCAGGAAATCAATTGGTCTGCAGTATAATGTTCTAGTCCTTTAAAATTTTCCTGTACATCTACAATAGCATAAAAATTGCCACCGTAAGAAACATCGATGACCAATGCACCAAGATCCGGACAATCAATAGTGATCCCTTCAACCGCAAGAAAAGCAGGCACATTGGTTAATTTAACGCTGCTAACTTTTTGGCCATTTTGCTGGTAGCTGATCAATACCAAACCTGCAGGTGTTTCCATTCTGACTTTTCCCGGCGTTTTTGGTATGATCAGTTCTTCTTCAATTGCGATGGTGATGGTTCCGATAGTACCATGACCGCACATGGGCAAACAGCCACTGGTTTCTATGAATAAAACTGCCACATCATTGGAAGGATCGTGTGGCGGATAGAGGATACTGCCACTCATCATATCATGACCTCGGGGTTCAAACATTAATCCTTTTCTGATCCAATCAAATTCACGAAGAAAATGCTGTCTTTTTTCACTCATATTTTCACCTTTCAAAACCGGACCGCCTGTAGCAACCACTCTCACAGGGTTTCCGCAGGTATGGGCATCTATACAATGAAAAATAGAACCGGAAATCAATGTTGCTTTTGGCTTCAAATATTTTATGGGAGCGGATTCCATGGCTTTTAAACTTTATTTAAGGGCTTAAAACAAAAACTATCAATTGTTCGTATTAGCTTTACCACCCCAATTCTAAAATGGAAACTTACGGAAAAATATTATTGATTGCCATGCCTGCTTTTTTAGCCCTTGTGCTATTAGAAAAGTGGTGGGGTTGGCATAGAGGTAAAGACACAGTAAGAACGATGGATATGATCTCCAGCCTTAGTTCTGGCGTAACCAATGTTACCAAAGATGTTTTAGGATTAAGTATTACCATACTCGGTTATGGATGGATGGTAGAACATTTAGCTGTTGTACAAATCCAGTCATCATTTTTAGTTTACTTTATCGCATTCATGGCATTGGATCTTACCGGATATATGGTACACCGGATTGACCATGAATATAATTTTTTCTGGAATGCGCATATCATTCATCACAGTAGTGAGGAGTTTAACCTCGCATGCGCTTTGCGCCAAAGTATCTCCAGCATTTTCAGGTTATTCACCATTTTTCTTTTACCAGCTGCATTATTAGGCGTTCCAGCACAAGTGATCGCAGTAGTTGCCCCCATCCATCTTTTTGCACAATTCTGGTACCATACAAGGCATATAGACAAAATGGGATTCTTAGAAAAGATCATTGTAACACCCTCCCATCATCGTGTACACCATGCTATCAACAAAGAATATATTGACAAGAATTATGGTCAGATTTTTATTTTTTGGGATAAACTATTTGGCACTTTTCAGGAAGAAATAAAAGGTGTAGAGCCCATTTATGGCATCACTAGACCGGTTCATACCTGGAACCCGATCAAAATAAATTTTCAACACCTATGGTTATTGATCAAAGATGCCTGGCATACGCATAACCTGAAAGATAAATTCAGGATCTGGATAATGCCTACAGGCTGGAGGCCAGCAGATGTAGAAAAAAAATATCCAGTATATAAGATTGAAGATGTAATGAATTTTGAAAAGTATACAACCAGAACTAATCCTTTATTTAATACCTGGATCTGGGTGCAGTTATTGATCGTATTACTGCTGGTATGTTATCTGTTTGCCAATATCGCTAAAATAGGCAACCCTGGTATGTTCTATTATGGTGCTTTTATATTTATTTATATTTATGCATTCACAGAATTGATGGACCGTAATGCAAATGCCTGGATCTGGGAATTGCTAAAATCTATCAGCGGCATTAGTATCGTATTTTATTTGGGAGACTGGTTTGGTATGAACGATTTTTTTCCTGCATTCAGTTTTATCTTCCTCCCCTATTTGGTTATTTCTTTTTTTATAGCCATCTTTTTTTCTCATTTCGATACACAAGAAAATAGGATATTAGCCTGATAAGCTATTGTATACCCTATCAATCCTTACCCCAAAGCGAATCTTTCAAACGCCAGATCCCCAAAGGGTTTGAGGCTTTTAAGGCTTCCGGCAATAAAGCATCCGGAGCATTTTGAAAACACAAGGGCCTCACCCATCTTTTAACTGCATGTATACCAACCGCCGTAAACCTACTATCAGTAGATGCAGGAAATGGTCCACCATGTACCATGCTTGCACAAACTTCCACACCTGTAGGCACACCATTAAATACAATTCTTCCTGCTATACCTGGTGCCAATTGCAATAGTTTTGAATAATTTGCAAAATCCTTATCCGTACCCATTATCGTTGTAGTTAACTGTCCTGTTAAGGATGCTAACACTGCCAATAATTCATCTTCCGTATTACAAGTAACCAATAAAGAGTATGGGCCGAACACTTCTTCCTGCAGTAAAGGATTGGCTAAAAAAGTGGCTGCTTCCACAATTGCAATAGTGGGTTGGGCATTGAGTTCGCCAGATCCTTCTTCCGTTTGTGCTAAAACTGAAACACCTTTTTGAGTGATAGCTTCCTGTTTCTTTTCTCCATAAGCTTTATGAATACCCGCATGTAACATATTAGCAGGTATTACTGCGTTTATTTCTTTTGCAAGCGCAGTGGTAAATAATGGCAATGACTTATTATTCAAAGCAATCATGATACCCGGATTGGTACAAAACTGTCCCATACCCAATGTGATTGATCCCGCATATTGTTTGGCTAAATTTTCTGCGTTGTTTTCAAGTGTATCAGGTAACAATACAACTGGGTTTACACTTCCCATTTCTGCAAAAACAGGTATTGGTTTTTTTCTGGCAGCTGCATAATCATATAATGCTCTTCCACCTGCATAAGACCCTGTAAAGCCAACAGCAGCGGTATTTTCATCCTGTACCAAAAGTTTGCCTGCTTCAAAGGAACCATCTGTTACATGTTGAAAAACATGTTTCGGCATATGGCAGGAACTGATAGCAGAAAAAATAGCTTCCGCCACTTTAACTGATGTTTGCAAATGGGCAGGATGCGCTTTTACTACTACCGGACAACCGGCAGCTAATACGCTTGCCGTATCACCACCGGCAGTAGAATAAGCATACGGAAAATTACTGGCACCAAATACCACAACAGGACCCAGTGGCCACAACATTTTTCTGATATCCGGCTTGGCAGGGGTTTTATCGGGTATGGCGGTGTCAATGGAAGCTTCTACCCAACTACCCTCTCTCAACATTTGAGCAAACATGCGCAACTGCATCGTAGTTCTTCCGCGTTCACCCATTAATCTTGCTGTTGGCAAATGTGTTTCTTCAGCAGTTGTTTGGATCAACTCATCACCAATCGATTCTATATTAGTAGCAATCGTTTCCAGAAATACTGCTTTCTGTTCAGGTGTTGTTTGCTGATAAAGTGTCAATGCTTCTGCCGAATTACGCATCACATCTGCCATCAAAACCGCTTTTGCCGTATCCATAGTTAATTTTAAAATTGTAAATGAAGGTATTCCGGTAATACGGGTCTTGCTGCAATGCCTGTATTAATGGTATGCAGTACAGCTTCTCTTTCTGCACTTGCCAATGTAAGACGCGGTGCCCTCACATATTCAGAACCAATACCAGCCTGTGTTTCAGCCAGTTTGATGTATTGAACCAGTTTGGGATGTATGTCTAATTCGAGCAAAGGCATAAACCATCTGTAAATGGCAGTGGCTTCTGCAATATGTCCGGCTTTCACCAACCTATAAATGGCAACGGTTTCTTTAGGAAAGGCACAAACCAATCCTGCTACCCAACCATCTGCGCCCAATAACATTTCTTCCATCGCCAAAGTATCTACCCCACAAAGTATCTTAAACCTATCTCCAAAACGATTGATCAATCTGGTTACATTGGTAACATCCCTGGTTGATTCTTTGATGGCGGTGATATTGGCACAGGCTGTTAGATCTTCAAACATATCAGGTGTTACATCGATCTTATAATCCACCGGATTATTATAGATCATAATCGGCAGATCGGTAGATTTTGCAACGGTTTCAAAATAAGTAACTGTTTCCCGATGATCAGATTTATAACGCATCGGTGGTAAGATCATGATACCTTTTGCGCCCCAAGCTTTTGCATAAGCCGCTTGTTGCAAGGCTTCTCTAGTGCTTCCTTCTGCAATATTGATCACAACCGGAACCCTGCCTTCAATTTTTTCTATGGCAAACTTTACCAGCGTTTCCTTTTCTGCAGTTGTCAAAACACTTGCTTCTCCTAGTGTTCCTCCTAATATAATGCCGTTAACACCTGCTTCCAATTGAAACAAAAGGTTTTTCTCAAACAAAGGCAGATCGAGTTGATCATCTGCCGTAAACTTTGTGGTGATAGCGGGGAATACCCCTTTCCAGTTGAATTGCATGACTTTTATTTTAAAGAATTGTCAATAGAGCATTTGCGTGAAACAATTATTTCTCTGCGAAACCTCCCCGTCCTCTGCGGCGCTGCGGTTGATGCAAATTTCAATTTACCGTAGAGCCGCAGAGATGCAGCGTTTTCGCAGAGGGATCATGGAAATATTAGGTTCAAACTACTTCCCCCTCCAAATCGTAATCAAATGCCTTAGTGATTTTCACCTGCACAAAATCGCCAATCACTAATTTTTTGGTAGAATGGATCACCACTTCATTATCTACTTCCACACTATCAAACTCCGTTCTTCCTAAATACCTGCCCGCTTCTTTTTTATCAATGATCACTTTAAATATTTTACCGATCTTTTCCTTGTTCTTTTCGTAACTGATCTCCTGTTGCAATTCCATGATCTCTTGGGCACGTTCTGCTTTTACATCAGCTGGAATATCATCTGCCAATGTGTAAGCTGAAGTATTTTCTTCGTGACTATATTGAAAGATACCTACTCTATCAAAACGATGTTCCTGCAAAAATTCTTTTAGCTCTTCCACATCAGCTTCTGTTTCGCCGGGAAAACCTGCTATCAGTGTAGTTCTGATACAGATGCCCGGAACTTTTTCACGGATGGTTTTGATCAGCTCCGCCATTTCTTCTCTGGTGATATTTCTGTGCATCGCGTCCAGCATATGGTTACTGGCATGTTGCAGGGGTATGTCGAGGTAATTACAAATATTGTCTCTTTCCCGCATCACATCCAGGATCTCCAATGGAAATTTACTGGGATAAGCATAGTGTAACCTGATCCATTCGATCCCTTTTACATCTGCTAATGCATGCAATAATTTGGGAAGCTCTCTTTTCTTATAAATATCAAGGCCGTAATAAGTGAGTTCCTGGGCAATGAGCATAATTTCTTTCACCCCTTTCTTTACCAGTGATTCTGCTTCAGCCACCAATGCTTCAATGGGTTTGCTTACGTGCTGTCCGCGCATGAGTGGAATGGCACAGAAAGAACAGGTACGGTTACATCCTTCACTAATTTTTAGGTAAGCATAATGAGAAGGAGTACTCAGCAATCTTTCCCCTAATAATTCAGCTTTATAATCAGCATCAAATTGTTTCAACATCAAAGGCAGTTCCAGCGTACCAAACCAGGCATCCACTTCCGGCATTTCTTTTTCCAAATCAGCCCGGTATCGCTCACTCAAACAGCCGGTAACATACACTTTATCCAACTTACCCCTGCGCTTGAGTTCCAGCTGATCAAGAATGGTATTGATGCTTTCTTCTTTTGCCTTATCAATAAATCCACAGGTATTTACAACTGAGATATTATGATCCAGCTTTGTATTCTCATGCACTACCTGTATTTCATTGGCGGCCAATTGCCCACTCAGCACTTCACTATCCACCAGGTTTTTACTGCAACCAAGTGTAATAATGTTAACCTTGTCTCTCTTTAATGTTTTTGATTTCATAGCTTTTTACGAATGCAAACATTCGCATGATCATTTTATTGTTGCGCTTTCTGAAAGAAATTGTTCCCTGGTAATATAATAAAGGTTCAGCATTTTACCATTCTCCTCTGTTTGCCCCTCTAGCAACATACCCGATTTGAGTAAAACTTTTTGAGATGCTGTATGAACCGTTTCTGTAATGGCATACAATGCATCCTTATGTGTATTTTCAAAAAAATACGCGACCCCTTTTTTTACAAGTTCTGTTGCAAAACCCTTACCCCATGCATCTCTTAGCAATGCATAGCCCGTATGTATATCAGCTTCTCCTTTCAGGTATAGAAATGCATAGGAACCTATAAAAGTCTGATCTACCTTATCTACAACTGCATACCGCCCAATTAATGAACCATCCTGGTAAAGCCGGATATTCTCTTCTAAGAAAACAATACATTCCGCTTCCGATTTAACAGGCCGGATATACTTAACCACTTCACTGTCTCCATTCAAACGAAAAAAGCCTTCTGCATCTGCCTGAATAAAGCGTCTTACGATCAGTCTTTCCGTTTCAAAAAGTACCATAACTTAAGCTTGTACATTCAGCTTACGCGTGATCTCTTTAACTATTTTTTCTGCGTGGTCTCTTGAATTTTCAATAAACAAAGCATGCGTATTCATACCACCGCAAATCACCCCTGCCAGAAATATGCCTTTGATATTAGATTCGTGTGTATCCGCATCATAGGATGGCTGTCTGATTTCATCATCCGATAATTCTATACCGGCACTTTGCAGAAAAGTAAGATCTGGCTGATAACCCGTCATAGCAATCACCTTATCGTTTTCAATGGTCACCAGGCCATCGGGCGTTTGAATATCTATTTCATGACTCCTGATCTCAGTTACATGAGAATTAAAATAGGCTTTGATAGAACCTTCCTTGATCCTGTTCTCAATATCAGGCTTGATCCAGTATTTTACAGAATCCCCCAATTCATTACCCCTGATGACCATCGTAACCGTTGCACCTTTGTGCATGGTTTCCAGTGCTGCATCCACTGCAGAATTATTGGCACCTACTACCACCAATTTCTGAAAAGCATAATAATGTGGGTCATCAAAATAATGGGTAACCTTGGGAAGCGTTTCTCCTTTCACATTCATCAAAGCGGGCTTACCAAAAAATCCGGTTGACACAATAATGTTTCTTGTTCTGTATCCCCTTTTGTTGGTTGTCATGTTAAAAAGTCCTTCCTCCCTAGTTATGGTAAGTACTTCCTCAAATAGGTGAACATTCAAACCGGAAGAAACCGCTACTTTACGGTAATACTCCAAAGCTTCATTACGCGTGGGTTTTGGGCCACTGCTTACAAAAGGAATATTGCCAATCTCCAATCTGTCTGAAGTGGAAAAGAAAGTCATGTTAGTAGGATAATTAAACAAAGAGTTCACCAAACAACCCCGTTCTACAATTACGTAACGCAGTCCATTTGCCTTTGCATGCAGGGCACAGGCCAAACCAATGGGGCCGGCACCGATAATGATAACATCGTAAGAAAGTGTATGCATTTTATTAAAATTTTAATTCATGAATCTATTTATGGATCTCACTCGAAAAATGAAATGTAATATCAGGATTATTATTGATTTCCGTATTCAAAAACCATTCGCTCTGTGCCAGGTAAACAGGATGCCCATCCTTATCCTCCGCCGAATTCTGTTGTTTGAAACGCAGGAAATCTGCCAACTTCTCCGGGTTTTTACTCGTAAGCCAGCATGCTTTGTAAAAAGGCAATGAACGGAACTCGCAGGCAGCACCATATTCCTGTAATAAACGGTACTGGATCACTTCAAACTGCAGTTCACCCACACAACCGATAATTTTTTTGTTGCCGCCAAATTGTGTAAAAAGCTGGGCTACGCCTTCATCAGTTAACTGACTGATCCCTTTTTCCAATTGTTTGGTTTTCATGGGATCTTTGTTAACCAACTCTTTAAAGATTTCTGGAGAGAAGGTAGGAATACCTACAAAATAAAAATCCTCTCCTTCTGTCATCGTATCCCCGATCTTAAAATTGCCTGTATCAAATAAGCCCACTACATCACCAGCATACGCATCATCAATAATGTCTTTGCTGCGGGCCAGAAAACTATAGGGATTACTGAATCGCATGTCCTTGTCTAAACGAACATGGTGGAAATATTTATTTCTTTCAAAACGCCCACTACATACACGCATAAATGCGATCCTGTCGCGGTGCTTGGGGTCAAGATTGGCATGAATTTTAAAGATAAAGCCACTGAATTTATCTTCTCCAACGCCTACCGTTCTTTTGGATGTTTCCCTGCTTCGGGGAACTGGGGCAATACGGATAAAAGTGTCCAGCATTTCCTTCACCCCAAAATTATTAACGGCACTACCAAAGAATACCGGTGCTATCTTTCCCTGTAAATAATCCTCCGGATTCAGGCTTCCATAAACACCATCGATCAATTCCACATCTTCTCTTAATTGATCAGCATCCCTCTCACCAACTTTTTCGTCGAGCTTCTTATCGTTTAAATCACTGATAGCAATAATGTCATCTTCCTCTGCTTTGGTACTGGCAGTAAAAAGGCGCAGACTTTTATTATCAATATTATACACCCCTTTAAATTCCTTACCACTATTAATGGGCCAGGTCATGGGATGCAGGGAGATACCCAATTCTTTCTCAATTTCCTCTAAAAGGTCGAAACGATTTTTGCCATCGCGATCCATTTTATTGATAAATACAATAACTGGAGTATCACGCATGCGACATACTTCCATCAAACGCCTTGTTTGAGCCTCTACCCCATTCACACTATCAATTACCAATATCACACTGTCAACAGCAGTTAAGGTTCTATAGGTGTCTTCAGCAAAATCCTTGTGACCGGGTGTATCCAGCAGGTTGATCAGGGTGTCTTTGTATTCAAAAGTCATTACGGATGTAGCCACAGAAATTCCTCTCTGCCTTTCAATTTCCATAAAGTCGCTGGTAGCATGTTTTTTGATCTTATTGCTCTTTACCGCACCTGCCACCTGAATGGCACCTCCAAATAAAAGGAGTTTTTCTGTAAGGGTGGTTTTACCCGCATCGGGGTGGGAAATGATTGCAAATGTTTTGCGCCTGTTGATCTCCTTCTCGTATTTCATATTATTGCCTACAAAGGTAAGAATAAAAGGTTGTTTTGGAGGGAATAGTGAGGGGGAGTGGAGACTGGAGACTGGATGTTGGAGGCTGGATGTTGGAGGCTGGATGCTGGATATGGGATATTGGATTACGGATTACGGATTATTGGGGTAATTTGTGGGGATAAACTGGAAAAATGAGGATGGGTGTGCTTATATGGTTGATTTGTGTGTCATTTTCGGGGTTTGGGCAAGGGGATACTACTGTTCAAAAGCCGGACCTTAAAAACATCTCCTTTGGTGATATCAGATGGGCTAAATCTGAGGGACAAAGCTTTTGGTTTTTCCACAAACCAACCGGATACTTTTTTGTATCAAACGAATTTGAAACCATCCCCTTAGAAAACGGGGATATCCTGGCTTACTTATTTGAACCCGGCATGTATGTTTTGTTGCCTGATTATACGCTTGCCATACCCAAAAAAGAAATGGAGGTAGAAGCGATCACCGCCAGGTCATGCGTGTTTATCAGAAACGATAAAGGTGGTTTTAGAATTTATGACAAAGGACTTTATGTGCAGGGACTTATACGTGTTGGCATCAATGCCTTACACCAATATGTTTATAGAAACAGGGTATCTGATAAACGTTATTGGATTGAAGAACAAGATTTTATTTTTGCCAGGATAGGATTGCCTGTAGGGATCCTTTCTGAATGATGAGGAAGTTCTTCCCATCAATACTTAATGATGTTGGTTTCAGCCTTTCCATCCTTAATGACGATGACCCATATTTGGTTATAAACACTTTCCTCTAAACTTTGGTAGGTATTTTGTTTGATCAAAAGATTTGCCAATGCAGGAGTTGTGTTGGAATGTCCGGCTACCAGGATGGTTTTCCCTTTTTCAGCTAATAATTGTTCTGCAAAAGAAGCCAGATTTTTGGGATCATAGAGCTGAATTTCCTTTCCCCATTTAAGAGACAAAGGTTTTACCGTAGATTTTGTTCTGGTATAGTTGGTTGAAAAAATAGCATCCGGCTTATACATCTTCAATACTTCAGGAAGTGACAATGCACGCTGTTCGCCCAATCTGGATAAGGGTGGATCGGCATTCATTTGTGAAGAGCCCTGCACACTGGTATCTTTTTCAGCATGACGAAATAATACATAAGTACTTGTTTGTGCAAATGAAGGAAGATGGAGCATGAGCATACCCGCCAAAAAAAAGATACTTAAAAATTGCTTTTTCATCATAAACTATTTGTTATTGAAAATGGAATTGCTAAAGGATAGTAAAAGATATAGCAAATCATTCACACTAAGCATCAACCCTTAGTTTTAGTTTTGCTGCAGACAAACAAAATAAAGTTTGGCATTGTTTTCGCTTCTTAGATATTATGTATATGAAATACCTTTTACTTTTCGCCCTAACCATTATGTGCCATTCTTTTACAGAAGCCCAAGGCATCAAAGGCTTATTCAATAAAGCCAAAGATGCCTTAAATGGCAATACTGGTAAGCTCAGCAATGATGATATCGTATCCGGATTAAAAGAGGCACTGGTTGTAGGCACTGAAAAAGGTACCGCTTCCCTCTCGCAATTAGATGGTTTTTTTACCAATGCTGCTCTTAAAATTCTTTTACCTCCGGAGTTTCAGAAAGTAGAAAAAACGCTCAGAAATGTAGGATTCGGAAAACAGGTAGACGATGCCATTTTAAGCATGAACCGAGCAGCAGAAGATGCCTGTAAAAATGCCACACCTATTTTTACCAATGCCATCAAGCAAATGAGTTTTCAGGATGCCCTTGGCATTTTACAGGGTGCTGATACAGCTGCAACAGGCTACCTGCGTAATAAAACACAGGCTGAACTGAACACAGCTTTTAAACCTGTAATTGAACAATCCCTGCAAAAAGTTGATGCCACTAAATATTGGGCATCACTGATTAGCACTTACAATAAAATAAGTTTCAATAAGATCAACCCCGACCTCAGTGCTTATGTTACCGAAAAAGCCATGAATGGCATTTTTACCCAAATAGCATCCGAAGAAAAAAATATCCGTAAAGATCCTTTAGCAAGAGGGTCGGAGATTTTGAAGAAGGTGTTTGGGAAATAGAGAATACAGTTTAGAGTTTTGAGTTTTGAGTAAGGGGGTAATTAAGCAAAAAACAACTCAAAACACTAAACTCAAAATTCAAAACTCATCTAAACACCTCATCATCCATTTCATTCGCCTTATTAACGATTGCCCTGATCTGTTTATCAAGGTCCTGGGCACTTTCTACGAGGTGGTCAAATATTTCAAGGCCTTTGAGGGTACCTGAATTTTGTAAAATTTCGATGATGCCTAAAATATTGGCTAGTGGGCGGCGTACTTCATGGGATTGAATGAAGGCAATCTCACGCAACACTTTATTCTGAGATTTGATTTTTTCCTGTCCCAAAATATCTTCTGTAATATCCCGATTGGTGCCGATCAGGCTTAATACGCGACCACTCTCCGATTTTTTAATGATGGCATGCGATTCAATATATCGTACACTGTTATTGGGAAGGATGATCCTGTAAATTGCCCCATTAATTTCCTTCCTGCTGGATAAAAGCTCGGCAATAATTTCAGCCATTCTTGCTGCATCATCAGGATGGATGGCTTTGAAATATGTTTTGTAGAGGTTAAGAGATTGATCCTTTTGATAACCATAAATCTCATACATTTTATCATCCCAAATAACTTCATTGGTATTCAAATCAATTTCAAAAATACCTATCTCTGCAGAATCTGTTGCCAGGGATAAGCGTTGCAACAAATCTTCCTGTGCTTTTTGAGATGCTTTTTTAAGGGTGATATCACTTTCTATTGACATAAAACCTAGATGCTTACCCTGGTCATCAAACATAGGCTGGCAGTCAACTTCCAGCCAGATGGGTTCTCCTTCCTTGTTAATACTGAGCAGCTCCTCCTTATATGGGGTTAAGTTTTTTAGGTATTGCGTAATTCGCTTTTTGGCCTCAGGATCTGCTTTTTCTCCTTCCAGGGAATAGCCGATCTTTTTACCTTTTATTTCCTCTAAAGTATAGCCACTAATACGTGTATAGCCATCATTTATCCAAACAATCTGTCCATCTGCATCAGTGATCATTACAGAATTGGTGGTATTCTCTGCCACAAGGGCTAAACGTTTTACCTCGGCCTCGCTTTTGGCCAATGCCATTTCCATTTTTTTTCTTCTGCTGATATCAAAAATACAGCCGTCTATATAAACAATCCCATCCGTAGTATCCATGTTTGCCTGACCACTCTCGAATAACCAAATTACTTCTCCGTTTATATTTTTGATACGGTATTCTAATTCATATTTATCCTGTTCACTAATGGCTTTTCTGATGGTTGCCTGAAAAATTTCTCTGTCTTCTTCATATACCAATGTAGAATACCCGCTTTCTCTGTTGTTAAGAAAATAACTTAAAGGATAGCCCGTTAATTTTACCACTTCGTCGCTAAAAAATTCTAAAGTAATGGCTTCATCACCCCTGCAACGGTAAATAGCGCCGGGTATATGGTTTACAACGGTTCTGATCTTTTCGTTGCCCATTCCAAATGGAAAATCCTTCGTCCAATTATTGATGGCAGATTGGTCGCCTTTGGATGCAGCTTCATGTCCCAGGTGTATTATCCCCTTGATCTGATTGTTAGGATCCAGTTCTGCATAGATTTCCCATTTGATCCCTTTGCCTGTTTCTGGTAAATGGCCCAAAACTACCTGAACATGTTGTTGTGGATTTTTTTTGCAACGCGCAAAAGAAGTCGCGTAATGATCCTTATCCTTATCTGCTACAATCGCCGAAAATGAGACTGTATCTATTGCCTGAGGTAAGTTAAAAAATCGCCGCGTCCAATCATTCACATAAAACAGATTCCCTGCTGCATCAGTTATCGCCAGGAAAAAGACCCTGGAATGATGCAGGTTTTGGGTAATAGGGAATTGTTTTTTTTCTTGATTCATTGGATCAGGTTTGACCAAAATTTGACATACCTATGAACATTTAAGTTACTTATATTATTCACAATCCAACACAAAAAATAACCCAAAATAAAAAGGAAGACATCACTGCCTTCCTTTAAAATCAGAAAAAATATCGCTCTAGATTAAATATCGATCGCTTCACCATAAGCAGCCGCTGTTGCCTCTTTGATACCTTCACTCATGGTTGGGTGTGGGTGACTGGCATTTAATATTTCATGCGCTGTCGTTTCCAGTTTGCGTGCTACCACTGCTTCCACAATAAACTCTGTCACATTCATACCAATCATATGACAACCCAATAATTCTCCATATTTGGCATCATAGATCACTTTTACAAAACCTTCTGTAGCGCCCGCTGCACTTGCTTTTCCGCTGGCCATAAAAGGAAATTTACCAATCTTCAATTCATAACCCGCTTCCTTTGCCGCTTTTTCTGTATAACCTACACTAGCCACTTCTGGTGTACAATAAGTACAGCCCGGAATATTGTTATAGTCCATTACATCTGGTAAATGATGCAGTTTCTTTTCCATATAAGCCATATGCTCAGCCGCATTAATGCCTTCTTTAGATGCCACATGCGCCAGTGCTTGTCCGGGTGAACAATCACCAATCGCATAAATACCCGGAACAGAAGTTTGCTGGTATGCATCCACTATTATTTTGCCCTTCTCAAATTTGATGGCATTTTCTTCCAATCCAATATTTTCAATATTACTTACCACACCCACCGCACTCAATACAATATCTGCCTCAAGGGTAACGGTACTGCCATCCTGTTTTTTTACTGTAGCTACCACACCTGCACCTGATGTATCTACTGAATCAACAGAAGCATTGGTCATAATATCAATCCCCTGCTTTTTGTATTGTTTCTCCAACTCTTTAGAAATATCTTCATCTTCTACAGGTACAATTCTGGGTAAAAATTCAACAATGGTTACTTTGGTACCCATACTGTTATAGAAATAAGCAAACTCCACCCCTATCGCGCCACTACCCACGATGATAATGCTTTTGGGCTGCTCAGGCAATACCATTGCTTCACGGTAGCCGATCACTTTTTTACCATCCTGTTTCAGGTTGGGTAATTCCTTCGATCTTCCGCCTGTTGCGATCACGATGTATTTTCCTTCCACTATTTTCTTACTGCCATCAGCAGCGGTTACTTCTATCTGACCCTTGGCTTTGATCTTACCATAGCCCATCACCACATCAATCTTATTCTTCTTCATCAGAAACTGAACACCCTTACTCATCTTGTCGGCCACACCCCTGCTACGTTTTACCACACCACCAAAATCGTGTGAAACACCGGAGGCATTGATTCCATAAGAAGTACTATGTTTCATGTACTCATATACCTGCGCACTTTTTAACAAGGCTTTGGTAGGGATACAACCCCAGTTTAAACAAATTCCGCCCAGACTTTCCTTTTCAATGATCGCCACTTTAAAACCAAGCTGTGAAGCCCTGATTGCTGCGGGATATCCACCGGGGCCGCTTCCTAGAACTATTACGTCGTATGACATATTTTAATGATTGAATGAGTGAATGAGAGAATGAGTGAATTTTACTTTACTCGTTAATTGATAATAGGGGGCAAAAATAACGGGTAATGGGGAAATGGACAAAAGAATAGAACGGTTTGGGGTTTGGTGTTTGGGGTTTGGGGTTTTAATTCATAGAATTGAAAACAAACAAAAAAACAACTCCAAACCCCAAACGCCAAACCCCAAACTATTCAAAGAATACCCTCACTGTTTGGTAAAACCACTTATTATCCGGTGAAGAGCCAGATTGCTGCATTTGTTCATTGAAGCCTTGCAGGCCAAAAAGACCGGCCATATTGCCGTTGCGGAGGGCTATTTCGAGGTAACCGGCAGAATTGAACCAGGCTAGTTTCTCAGATTCTGATACGGAAGTGTAGTTATCGCTGATGGTATCAATGGTTTCATTGCGTTTGAACACTATTTTGAAATTTCTGCCCTTTCGTTGTTCTGCAAATTCCTCCCGCGTGATATTGATGACCACATTCTCAAAATTGTCGATGAATAGGATCTGTCCTTCCATCCAGTTTGGACCAATGGTAGCCCTTAAGGGATACTTTTCAACTATCTGATCAATGGCATCTCCCCCAGCAGATAATTTACCCTCTTCATGGATGGCTGCAACCGAAAAAGCTACATGTTGGGTAATTTCTAATAATGTATGGTGTTTATCGAGTGAAATACCCACGATGTCTTTGGGTTTTGAACCCGTGATCATCGTAAGTAAGCCATTATCAGGGCAAATAATATACTGATCCTTGTACCTGGCAACCAATAGATTTTTGGATACCGATTCAAAGAGGTTAACGATCACAAAATGAAAGGTATTGGGAGGATAGTACCGAAATGCATTATTGCAGGTATAGGCAGCCTGTGGAAAATTGGTCTGCGAAAGGTAATGGGTGATATCGCAGATATTCAGTGTTGGCAACAGGTTTACAAACTGTCCTTTTATGGCACCCACCAGGTAATCCCGCTGGCCCATATCAGTTGTCAACGTTAGAATAGGCATGGTGACTGATAAACGCTTTAAAGGCTTAGTTATTTCACCAAGTCCCCGTTTTTAAAGAAAAATTTCCGCACCAGCTTATCGGCAATGGAAGGGAAAAAACGGTTGAGGAAAACGGTTTCCTTGCCTGTAAATGTGAGGATGATGTTTCTTTTCCTTTTATGGATGGCTTTCATGATGTGCTGCGCACATTCTTCTGCTGTCATTAATTTACTTTCATCAAGCGGAGATTCGCCCTGAGATTTGCCAAAACGGTCAAGGGCCGTATTGCGGATATTGGAAGCAGTAAAGCCTGGACAAACCCACATCACATTGGTGCCACTACCCAACAATTCGGTACGTAGTGCTTCCAGCCAGCCATTAACCGCAAATTTAGAAGCCGAATAACCGCTTCTGCCAGGCAGTCCGCGATAACCTGCAATTGAAGACACGCCTACAATAGTGCCATTATTCTTAGTGATATAAGGCATGGCAAATTTGGTGCAGTAAACAGTACCCCAGAAATTGATGTCCATCACTTTGCGCAAGGTTTCCAGTTCCACATCTGCCACCAAAGAACGCATCGAAACACCGGCATTATTGATCAGGATATCAATGGTACCGAATGATTGGATGACGGCATCGATAAAATTCTGGCAATCTTGTTCCATACTCACATCAGCAGTATAGATCATCAGTGGCTTACCCGGATGGGATGACTGTAATGTGTATAACTTATCATATTTACGACTACAGGTGGCTACTTTAGCCCCCTGTTGCAGGAAAAGATCTACCAAAGCCCTGCCTATTCCTTCCGATCCGCCGGTGATGGCTACTACTTTATTTTCGAATAAAGACATATAAAAAGGGTTAATAAAGCAAAAATAGGCTGTAAATCTGTGAGTTACTGACATATATGTGGGTAAATCGCATAATTTATTTCATTAAAAATTTGGCAGGTTTTCTATTTCACCTATTTTTGCACTCCCAAAGAAAAAAGGCATCAGCCTTTTTTTGAGTAATAAAGGGATGATTCCGTAGCTCAGTTGGTAGAGCAATACACTTTTAATGTATGGGTCCTGGGTCCGAGTCCCAGCGGGATCACCAAAAGAAAAAGCCTCACATTCTGTGAGGCTTTTTCTTTTGAATATCGAATTGCCTCGTCCTAGAATAGGTTGACACAAAAACAATGTCACCATTATGAACAAAGGACAATTCAGAGTTACTAAGCGGACTCAAAAAGACTACACATTAGCATTTAAACTTCAGGTTGTAGAAGAAGTTGAGAGTGGGG
>CALRVT010000006.1:0-141057 GCA_943371675.1 Chitinophaga pinensis
CGCATTTATAACTAATTCTTCCAGGTATTCATAATTTTCTTTTTCCAAACAGGCTTTGAACTTCCTTAATTGAGCAATATGCTCATTTAAAACATCCAGCACATTGTCGCGGTTTTGCATAAAAATGGGCACCCACATGGCCGGATTACTTTTGGCTAGCCTAACCGTACTTTCAAAACCACCACTGGCCAGTTCAAAAATGGCATCTTCTTCCCTCTCCTTTTCCAGAACCGTGTTGGCCAAAGCGAAGGAAGTGATATGTGAAATATGACTAACATATGCAACATGCACATCATGGTCTGCTGCATTCATGTAGAGTATGTGCATGCCCAGCATACGATATACTTCTTCTACAATTGATAAAGCATCTGTATCACTTTCTTCTTTATTACAAATAACTGTTGCCTTGTCTTCAAATGCACCTCTTACCGCCGCTTCCGGACCACTGTATTCTGTTCCCCACATGGGGTGCGATGCCACAAACCTTCCCCTTTTTTGGTGAAGATTGGCCGTTTTACAGATTGTATTTTTAGTTGAGCCAACATCCATAATAACTTGCTTATCAACTAATTTTAATATTTTATCCAATAGCTGTTCTGCTACATTGATAGGGGTTGCTAATATTACCAAATCAGATTTTTGTAGGGCATCTTCCAAAGAGCAGATCTCATCAACCAATCCCAAATGCATGGCTTTAGCTGCATGCTCCGGATTGGCTTCTACCCCTATTACTTTTTTCGCAAAGCCCTTTTCTTTCAATGCCAAAGCCATAGAGCCGCCGATAAGTCCTACCCCAATTATTGTAATATTCATGATTTTGACAGATTAGCATTCGTTAATTGTGCTTCTTTAATGCGTTCAATGGCCTCTGTAAATTTTTCAATAGTTCCACACAAACTCACCCTGATATACCCGTCTCCAGCAGAACCGAAAATGCCCCCAGGTGTTATAAATACGTTAGCCTTGTACAATATTTCATCACTTAGCAAATAACCATTGGCATAGTTTTCAGGAATTTTTGCCCATACAAACATGCCCACTTGTGTTTTAGTATATGTACAATGCAAGAGATCCAATAGCTCAAACACTTTTTCCCTTCGCTTAGCATAAATAGCGTTGATGCCTTCGTACCAGTCATTACCAAGACTCAAAGCCTTTGCAGCAGCTAATTGTACTGGTAGGAACATGCCACTATCCATATTGCTTTTAAAGCGGATAATTTCATCAATTCTCTCTTTAGCGCCACATAACATACCAACACGCCAGCCTGCCATATTCTGACTTTTGCTCAAAGAGTTCAGTTCAATGGCATTATCCATAGCACCAGGCACACCTAAAATACTTAGGGGATTTTCATTTAAAATAAAACTGTAGGGGTTGTCGTGGCAGATCAAGATGTTATGCTTTTTTCCAAAAGCCACTATTTTTTTCAATAGGTCAATGGTGGGTGCCTGTCCGGTAGGCATGTGTGGGAAATTGATCCACATCAGTTTCACTTTAGTCAAATCCATCCTTTCCAAAGCATCAAAATCGGGCTCCCAATTATTCGTTTCTTGTAAAGTATAATTAAGCGGTAAAGCACCAGCCAATTTTACGGCACTACTATAGGTAGGATAACCCGGGTTGGGAATCAAAGCCAGGTCTCCTTCATTTAAGTAGGTCATACAGATATGCATGATGCCTTCTTTACTTCCAATTAGTGGCAATATTTCATGGTCGGCTTGTAGGGTTACATCATAGCTTTTTGCATACCAGGCGGCAATCGCGTTTCTAAGTATGGGTGACCCCTTATAGCTTTGATAGGCATGGTTACCAGGTTTGGAAGCTTCTTCCTGCAATACGCTGATAACTTCGGGATGTGGTGGTAAATCGGGACTGCCAATACCTAAATTAATGATATTTTTTCCTTCTTTGTTTAGCGCGTCGATCTCCCTTAGTTTTTGGGAAAAATAATACTCACCAATACCTTCCAATCTTTTTGCTAATGTGATTTGCATAAATTAACCTTTTACTAGTTTCCCTTTTTTATAGATCCCGAATATTTTTACGTTGTTGGTGAGTGATTCAATGGAAGAAAGTACGGCATCTAATTGCTGTCGATTCTCAAATTCCATATCAGCATAAAACCCATATTTAAAATGACTCCCAGGTATAGGCATACTTTGCAACTTGCTTAAATTCACACCGCCTTCGGCAATATTGGTGAGCACTTTTGCCAAAATACCTTTTGAATGGTTGGTTTGAAAATAAATGGAGGCTTTGTCAGCATTTTCAACAGCAATTGCTTCCTTTTCACGCTTAAGTACCAAAAATCTGGTAACATTATTTTTAAGGGTATGAATATTTGGCGCAATGATATCGAGGTCATATAATTCAGCAGCTAATTTACTAGCGATGGCAGCAGCGTGTTTGCTGTGTTTTTGGTGGATATGTTTGGCGCTGAGTGCCGTATCTTCTGTTTCTACCAATTTCCAGTTGTTTTTTTCCAGGAAGTCCAGACATTGTAAAATAGCCATAGGATGGCTATGCACTTCTTTAATATCTGTTAATGCTACGCCCCTGTTAACCATTAAATTTTGACTGATAGACAGGTATACTTCACCAATAACCTTTAATTTACTTTTCTGCAAAAGATTATAATTGGGTAGGATACTTCCGGCAATGGAATTTTCAATGGCCATCACCGCACCATTTGATTGTGTTTGATCGGATGCCAGTTTAATTAATTCCCTGAAAGTATCGCAGGGAATTACTGATACCTGTTTACCAAAAAAACTCCTGGCAGCAACCTGGTGAAAGCTGCCTTCATATCCCTGGATACAAATACCTAAGGCCCCCTTTTTACTATGGGATTTCTCTTTCGCGCTTTCTATTGTATTTACTGCTATCATTTTAAAAATTTCTTCCCCTTTAGTGTTAGGGTAGTACAAAAAAAATCCCGGCTGTTAAGGCCGGGATGGTATTTTTAGTTTGTTTTCGCTTTTATGCTTTTGCAAATACTACCCGGCTTCTTTTTTCAAAGAAGTAATAAAAGAAAAAGTAAAAAGTATTTGCAATAATGTTCTTCATTTCATTTCAAATATAAGAATGATTTGTATGAAAACACAAAATATTATAAAAAATTATACTAACAACCCTTAGTTTGTAAATTGAATAAGTCAGCAAAAGGAGCATCTTCCATTAACCCTGGGCTTCGCATTCAATGGAAAGAAACATCCTTAATAATGGGTGTATTTCAGTCCAGTACTTAAAAAAGAAAGCCCCTCCGTGGAAACGGAGCGGCTTCTAACGATTGCTTGCCATATGAAAAAAGTTTATTCAGCTGTTTCTGACCGGCAAGCTTGGTCGCTTCAAATCTAGCGCACCAGCTTTAAAAATTACTTAGCAACAGTAGTATCAACAGCTACAGCAGTTGTATCAACAACAGCAGGAGCAACTGTGTCAACAGCTACAGCAGTTGTGTCTGCAGCAGGAGTTGTTGTTTCACCAGAATTACAGGCAGCGAATGCGCCCAGAGCCAATACGAATAACAGCTTTTTCATTTTTTGTTTGTTTAGATGTGAGTGAATTTATTATTAATACCCAAAGGAGTAGAAAGGTAACCCTGCGCAATCCCTATTTTTAAAAAATAATTTTAGACCCATTTTGGGTTACTTTTGCACACTCTCCTGTATTAAAAGAACAGATAGTGAAAGCTGATACTAACGAACAAGCATTATTGAAGGGTTTGGTTCTGAATGATTCAAAGGCCATCGATACCGTGTACAAGGAGAATTTTCCCATGGTTCAGGCTTACATTCTGCAAAACAACGGCTCTTACGACGATGCAAGGGATATATTTCAGGAATCCATTATCGCGCTCTATGAAAAAGCACAAGATGATTCTTTTGTTTTAACCTGTCAGATCAAAACTTATTTATATTCCATTTGCCGGCGTTTATGGCTTAAACGATTACAGCAATTAGGAAGGTATTCTAATAAGATTGATAACCTGGAAGAAACCATACCTGTTGAAGAGGACCTGGAAATTCATGAAAAAAGAAATGCAGAGTTTGCCATCATGGACAGGGCTTTGAACAGTTTGGGAGAGCCCTGCAAAAGTTTACTGGAAGGCTATTACCTGAAAAAAATGGGTATGATGGAATTGGCTGAAGAATTTGGCTATACCAATGCAGATAATGCCAAGAATCAGAAATATAAATGCTTGATGCGCCTGAAGAAACTATTCTTCTCGCAATATAATATCGGAGACTAATATCATGGATGACATTTTACTACTAGAAGCAATTGAAAGGTACCTCAGCGGCGATATGGATGCAGCTGAACGTGCTTATTTTGAAACGCTTCGGAAAAGTACCCCGGAAATTGACCAAATGGTTGTGGAACATAATATGTTTTTGCACCAGATGGATATTTATGCATTACACCGTAACCTTAGAAATAGTTTACAGGAATCGCATACCAGGTTATTAGAGAGAGGTGAAGTTTATGAAGGTGGCGAATTGACCACTAAAGGAAAAGTAATACAACTTTGGAACAAATATAAAAGAGTTACTGCCATTGCGGCATCGGTTGGAGGTGTTATCGCATTAGTTATCAGCGGATTAGCTATTTATTTTTCACCCGTGGTTAATGGTAACCAGATTGAACAATTGAGCAAAGCCATCGAGGTAATTAAAAAGAACCAACAATACCAGGGTAATCTGATCAACGAAGTGAAAAGCAAGATCCCTGAAAATGCCCGATTGATCAGTGGTGGAACTGGTTTCTTAATTGACAGCAAGGGCTTTATTATTACCAATGCCCACGTATTAAAAGGGTCTGGTGCAGTAGTAGTTAACAGCAAGGGTGAAGAATTCAATGCTACTATTTCTCATATTGATCAGTTAAGAGATTTAGCCATACTGAAAATAACAGACGAAGAATACCAACCACTCAGCAATTTGCCATATGGTATCAAGAAAGGTAATACTGATTTGGGAGAAGAGATATTCACATTAGGTTACCCCAGAAATGATATTGTTTATGGAGAGGGATATCTAAGTGCACGTACTGGTTATAATAGTGATTCACTAACCTACCAGGTTCAGATCAGTGCCAATCCTGGTAATTCAGGTGGACCGGTTTTCAACCATAATGGTGAAGTGATTGGCATTTTAAGTACCCGTCAGGCACAAGCAGAAGGCGTTGCTTTTGCAGTAAAATCGAAAAATATTTACCAGATGGTTGATGAATTAAGGAAAACAGACACTTCCATCGAAAAGATCAAGATCCCATCCCATACTTCTCTCAAAGGTATGGAACGTAAAAAGCAGATTACCAGGCTGGAAGATTGTGTTTTTTATGTGAAAGCTTTTACAAAATAATCTAAACCAGATCATACAAAACAAAAGAGGCTGCTAGTGATAGACAGCCTCTTTTGTTTTGTGAAAATATAACCTTAGCTCCAAAGAGAAGTAGGATATTCACCAGCATTCACCAATGCATTGATACTGGCCTGTACACCCGGTGCATCTTCTTTATAAGTTACGCCAAACCATTTGGCTGAAGTTGGAATTACTTTTACAACACCCTTACCAGATTGAATAAAGTGCTTGGTAGCGATAGGGATAAAAAACTCTGCCTTAGGTTCCAGCATATGTTTATCTAGGAAATCGTGAAACTGCGATTCGCAAAGGTCAATAAACCCAGGTGCAAAACAGAGATAGTTCATACTTACCAAACTGTCTTCAGATACTTCATGTAATCCGGTAGTGTCCTCATATGTGATCCTGCCATTTTCGCCCCTGAAAATGCTGGTTCTTTCATTAATGTCTGTAAGATTATTTGCTGCATCCACGTCACAAACACCCCTGCTCACACTGCCATTATCGCTCAGTGTATTTTTCAGTTCATATCCAACGATGCAATAGGTTTGTTCATTACAAGCTTTTGTTAGAAAATCATAGGCTTTTACAAATGCATCACGTCCGTAATAATCATCTGCATTAATTACAGCAAAAGGTTCATTTACTTTTCCTTTACAACTTAGAACAGCATGTGCTGTGCCCCATGGCTTTGTTCTTTCTGCCGGTATTGCTCTGCCTCCTGTAAATGAATGCAGGTGTTGGAATACATAATCAGTATCTATTCTACCATTTAATTTAGGTTCAAATGTGGCTTTAAAACTTTCTGCAAACTCTTCTCGGATAATAAATACAACTTTGCCAAAACCTGCCCTGATGGCATCAAAAATTGAATATTCCATGATAGTCTCCCCAGAAGGGCCAAAAGACTGTGTCTGTTTCATACTTCCATAACGGCTGGCCATTCCTGCGGCTAAAATCACAAGTGTAGGTTTCATAGTTTTTATTTATGTTGTATGCAAAATTAAAGCATTCACAAGGTATCCTGTTGTTCCTATGCATGATTTTTTAAACGATATTCCCATTCAACCACTCCCCCATTTTTCTTTAAAGGGTATACCCGTATCCATACTCAGGCTGGATACCATTCACCCAATTGTTAGTGGCAATAAATGGTTCAAACTGAAATACTATTTGCAGGATGCCATCCAAAAGAAAAAAAAACCAATTGCCACTTTTGGTGGCCCCTATTCAAATCATATTGTGGCATCTGCTTTTGCAGCCAAACAAGCAGGATTGCAGAGTGAGGGTTATATCAATGGTAAAGAACTGTTAGTACTTAATGAAACCCTTGCGCAGGCTCAATCTTATGGCATGAAGCTTCAATTCATTGGCAGGTCCGAATCTCCAGCAGCAATCATTGAAAAATACAATAATGATAAAGTTTATTGGATATTACCCGGAGGATATGGGAATTTAGGTGTGAAAGGTGCATCAGATATCATGAAAATTGAATCAGTTGCCCGATACACACATATTATATGTGCAACCGGAACAGGAACCATGATGGCTGGATTGATTCTGGGAGCCTACCCCAAGCAACAAGTTTTGGGCATTAGTGTATTAAAAAATCATTTTTCCATTGAATCGGAAGTTAACAGCTTACTTAAAGGGACATCCTTTAGTACACAATTCCACTTTATTCATGGCTACCATTTTGGTGGTTATGCCAAACACCCACCCGAACTAATCCAGCACATGATACACTATTGGCAACAATGGCTATTGCCCACAGATATTGTATATACTTCTAAATTAGTGTATGCAGTGGGTGATTTGTTACAAAAAGAACATTTCTCATTAGATAGTAATATTTTGCTGATTCATAGTGGCGGGTTACAGGGTAACAGATCCCTACCGGATGGAAGTTTGCCTTTTTAAATTATTTCAGTTTTATATTTGTGATAGATGAAAAGAATCGCATTTTTTTCCGCCTTAATCTTTATGTCACTCCTGCATCAAGTGGTTTATGCGCAGGGTTCTTTACCCAACTTTACTGTAAGAGAACTGGGCAAGGGAAAAATTCAAATCAGCTGGATTAACCAATATCCTTCCTGTATTCAACTTTCTATACAAAGGTCTACAGATAGCAGTAAAAATTTCAGAACCATATTTTCTTCCCTTTCTCCAGAGCTACCGGCAAATGGGTATCTTGACAATAAGCTTCCCCAGAAAGACACCATTTATTATCGGATTTTCTATGTTTTAAATGGAGGTGCCTATTATTTTTCTAATGTAAGCGCCATTGGCATTAAAAAAACAGCTGGTGAAACCAAAAATGCAAACGTAGTTAATCAGCCCAATCTTGTCAATAAGCCGATGCCAGGTCCGCCCATGGCAAATACAAGCAAAGCAGTGAAAACTGGCACTCGAATAGTTATAGAGAAAAACGAAGTGTCCCTTTTAACTAATGAGGAATACAAAGCTTTTAAAGATTCGATCAATAACCAGACAAATGATGCTTTGCGAAGAATAAATGAGCATTCGGTTGAATGGATTTTGTCGGAAAAGAAACCTAAAAAAGAGCTGATCCATATATTCAGAAAAGATGGGCTTTCATTAAGGATGAACAAACAGGCTTATGCCCGATTTAAGGATTCGATTTTTAACAAAACCAGTGACACCTTAACAGCTTTTGGTAATTGGCATAAACTATGGAAACCTTATATAGAAAAGACAGAAGAATATATCCAGATCTATAGAAACGATAGCCTTCTGGCGCAAATTAGTTTTTCGAAGTATAAAAGATTTCGCGACTCTATCATGAGTTCATCGAAGGATACCCTATTTATGCAAAATAAATATCGATCAGACATACACCCATTTATGCCTAAATATGTTTGGAGACCTTCTGTATTTGTTTACACGAATCAGGTGGGTTATGTAAAAATCAGTTTGCCATTGCATAAACTACATAAATATCATCTGATCTTTTTTGAAGAAGACGGGACTGAAATATTCCGCATCAAAACAATCAAAGAATCAGAATTGATACTTGACAAAACCAATTTCATGCATGCAGGCTGGTTTCACTTTGAGTTGTATGAGAATGATAAGTTGAAAGAAAAAAACAAATTTCAATTACAAAAAAATTAGAACTTGGGTTTGCCTATCAAAACACTATCAAATACTTTTTCAAAATTCTTTTTCACTTTTTCTTTCACTTCTTCCAAAGAGATCTCGTATCCTAACTCTTTTTGCAAAGATGTTACCTGTTTGTTCTGAATACCACAGGGTACGATATAACTGAAATAATCCAGATCAGTATTGATGTTGAAAGCAAAACCATGCATGGTAATCCACCTGCTGCATTTGATACCCATGGCACAAATTTTTCTTTCCTTTCCTGCAATGGATGCGTCTATCCAAACACCCGTTTCGCCCTGGCTTCTTTCACCGGTAATTCCATATTCCTGCAATGTGAGAATGATCACTTCTTCTAAACTTCTCAGAAACCATCCGAGATCGGGTTTGAATTTTTCCAGATCCAGTATCGGGTATCCTACTAATTGGGCAGGTCCATGAAATGTAATATCACCTCCCCTGTTAATATGAAAATATTCAATCCCTTTTTTTGTCCTTTCCTCTTCCGTAATCAGTACATGTTCTTCTTTGCCATTTTTGCCTAAAGTGTAAACAGGATTGTGTTCAACAAATAACAAATGATGGTGTGTTTCCGGGAAATCCTTATTCGAATGACTTGCTTTAGCAGCTAATTCCCTTTGTTGCGACTTGATCGTTGTATTATCCTTTAATAAGGTTTCCTGGTAATCCCAAACCTCTTTATAAGCACGGTAACCAAGGTCTTCAAACATTACTTGCTGTTGCATTGGGCAAAATTAGGTAGAAAAGGAGGAATAACCCTACTAAGAGTGTGTTTGAAATGCAGCCTAAGGCGCTCTCCTAAGAATCAACTATTTTTGTTGCATGTCTGATGAAATAGAAAATTTTACTGAGGAATCTGCTGAAGTTTTATACGAACGTAAAACATTTACCATTGATAAAGGTCAGGAACCCTTACGTATAGATAAATGGATACAGATGCATGTGGAAGGTGCCACACGCAGCAAGGTGCAGAAAGGCATTGAAGCTGGTTTTGTAACTGTAAATGGGAAATTGGTAAAAAGCAATTACAAGATCAAACCGGGGGATGAATTATTATTAATGAGTTTAATTAACCCTGAGCACACCATACTTAAAAGAGAAAATATTCCGCTCAATATAGTTTACGAAGATGATGCACTGATGGTTATTAATAAGCCACCCAATATGGTGGTTCATCCTGGGGTAGGAAATTTTAGTGGCACTTTATTAAATGGTGTTGCTTATTACCTGGAAATGCAAAATCCAAATATTGATGAAGAAGCTTTACCAAGGTTTGGATTGGTTCATAGGATAGATAAGAATACTACCGGACTGATTGTTTTAGCTAAAACCCCTGAATCTGCTGCATTTCTGGCCAAACAGTTTTTTAACCATACCGTAAAGAGGAAATACCGGGCATTGGTATGGGGTGATGTTGTAGAAGATGAAGGCACTATTACTGGACATATTGCCCGTCACCAGCAACAAAGAAAAATGTTTGATGTTTACCCTGAAGGAGAGATTGGTAAACATGCTGTTACCCATTATAAGGTTATAGAAAGATTCAACTATGTAACATTGGTAGAATGTGTTTTGGAAACAGGCAGGACCCACCAGATAAGGGTACACATGAAACATATTGGACATACCCTTTTTAATGATTGGGAATACGGTGGAGATAAAATTTTGAAAGGAACTGTTTATTCTAAATACAAACAATTTGTAGATAATTGTTTTGAAGTATGTCCCAGATGTGCCTTACATGCGCAAACGCTGGGCTTTGTGCATCCCATTACAGGAAAAGAAATTTTATTTGAATCAGCATTACCTTCAGATATGCAACAGGTGATTGATAAATGGAGGAACTATTTATTAAAAAAATAGCTTTGTCTATCTATATTACCCTTTTCTCTACATAATGCAATGATGCTCTTTTTTATAAATCCCGCTTATATTTGTTCTTAAAAATTGACGTATGCCAAATACCCTACGCCACAATTGGACCTTAGCTGAAATTGAAGCAATATATAGTTCTCCTTTATTAGAATTGGTTTTTAAAGCCGCAACAGTACACCATGCCAGTCAGAATACAGCAGAGGTGCAGGTTTGCACATTGCTCAGTATTAAAACCGGCGGCTGTTCTGAAGATTGTGCCTATTGTCCTCAGGCAGCAAGATATGATACTGGTGTAAATGTAGAAGCGTTAATGAATAAGGAAGCCGTAATGGGCTATGCACAAAAAGCCAAAGAAGCCGGAAGTACCCGTTTTTGTATGGGTGCCGCCTGGCGTGAAGTGAGGGATAACCGTGATTTTGACAGGGTTCTGGAAATGGTGAAAGGTGTGAATGAGTTAGGTATGGAAGTATGTTGTACACTGGGTATGTTAACGGAAGATCAGGCAAAAAGATTAGCAGATGCTGGCTTATATGCATACAACCATAATTTAGATACCAGTAAAGAGCATTACGAAGAAATCATCACCACCCGCAGTTTTGAAGACAGGTTGGAAACCCTTGACAATGTTAGAAAAGCAGGGGTTTCGGTATGCTGTGGTGGCATAATTGGTTTGGGTGAAACCAAAGAAGACAGGATCAAAATGTTGCATACTTTATCTACCATGCCCACTCACCCGGAAAGTGTACCTATCAACGCTTTAGTGCCAGTTGCAGGTACGCCATTGGAGCATAACAGTAAAGTGGCAGTTTGGGATATGGTAAGAATGATTGCTACAGCGCGTATATTAATGCCGGAGACCATGGTAAGATTAAGTGCCGGAAGAACTGATTTTAGTTTGGCTGAGCAGGCCTTATGTTTTATGGCAGGTGCCAACAGTATTTTTGCCGGTGAAAAATTATTAACAACCCCTAACCCTAGTTTTGAAGAAGACCACGAAATGTTTGCGCTCTTAGGCCTTTCACCCAGAAAAGCTTTCACTAAAGAAAAGCAATACCTGCGTGAATTAACGGGTGTATAATTGCAAACACCAACCCTGATAAAAAAAGAGAAATTTATTTAAGAATCACTACCCATCCTGATACAGGTGGCAATCCTATATTCAGGTCAATAACATAATAATAAGTACCAATAGGTGCTGGCTTACCACGGTAAGTTCCATTCCATTCTGCACCACCGGATTTAGTTTCAAATACCAATTGCCCTGACCTGTTAAACACCTTTACTACTGCCAGCGGATAGGTATCCATATTTTTAATGGCCCAAGTATCATATACTCCGTCTCCATTAGGTGAAAACACATTGGGTATGCCCAGCTTCTTGTAAACCCTTATAAATACATCATCCGATTCAATCGGGCAACCTGCACCTGAAAGTGCATACAAGGTATATGTGGTATTTTCAGTAGGATCAATGATGGGACTGATAGTTTGCCTGTTGATGATATTGTTTGCAGGCAGCCAATAAATATCCGCTGGGGTTCCAATAATACTTCCATTTAGCATAGCGGTATCACCTTCAAACAAGGCTTTATCAGGTCCCGCATTTACAATCAGCTTTTTATACACATTCACTAATACGTTTGCAGAATCTTTGCAACCAAATTGATTGGCCACTACCACTTTATAAGTAGTTGTATCAATTGGTGAAGCAATGGGTTGTGCAGATGAGCTATCTGATAATCCTAATGCGGGTGTCCATATATATTTGATTCCGCCCGATGCAGAAAGTGCTATGCTACTGCCTTCACAGATATTGCCTCCCGGACCCACCACTGCTTTGGTTCCAGGAAAAACAGTAATAAAAAAAGAATCTAGCCTTGAACATCCAACATCGGTCTTAACCAATACTGTATATAGTCCGGCATCATTTAGATCCACATTATAAATAAAGGGATTTCTGACCGTAGAAGTAAATCCATTGGGACCATTCCAAACATAAGAAAACGCTGTACCATCAACGGCTTCCAATCTAAAATCGCTACCAATACAACCCAATTGGTTTTTATCACCTGCAGGGTTGGGTAATGGATTAACATTGATGATGGTAATATTTGAAGAGATACGACAGGAAAGAGATGAGAAATTTGCAGTTTCTGCCATCACAGCCCTATATTGAAAACTACCGCCGCTACTGGGTTTGCGAAGAAATGTAAGCGATCTTTCCCCTGGTATATCTTTCCAGGTTTTGCCTGTATCCAAACTCATTTGCCATTGCACCTGAGGGGTTACATATTCAACAGGAAAACTGGTTGCAAATAGAAAATCGCTTTTATTGGTTTCACATATATCAATCAATGGGTTAATGATGTTGTTTACAGTGGCTTGTATAGAAGGTCCGCAAGGACGGAAAGTAATATCATCCAAAGCAAGGTCATTGCCACACTGACTTCCACCGGGAGAGTTATTGATGATCTTTAAAACAACTGTATTAACGCCAACAGGTGTTTTAAAATAGGTGCCATATTGTTTCCAAACCTTCTGACTTTCAAAGGGGATATCTCCAGAATCAAATTTTTGAAGGAGTGTTCCTGTTGTTGTTTCTATCCTGAAAGTGAGGTTGGGTTTTACGCCTACCCCACCACAGGATGTAGGTTTTAACACATTTGCCACCCATGTGGCAAATTCAAATGTTGTATTGGCACAAAGACCAGAAACCGTATCCACATAAAATTGACTTGGTTCCTGTGAAGCGTTCACAATCATAAATCGCCCACCGGTATCGCCAGTATGATCGCCCACCATCAGGTGCCAGGTATTACCGAAACAACCGAAAGACATATTTGTGATATTGTATTGCCCATCATTGGGACATCCGGAACCTGTATAAGCAAGATTGGTAACACCCGGCTTTAGAGGACCATTGGGCGTAGCATCAGAACCAAAAGTTACATTCACTACAGGATCACCTAAACTACCATTGCATAGTTGCGCCTGCACTGTTATAACAGCACAACATAATAAGAGTGAGACAAACAGCTTTATTTTCATGCAGGGCGTAGGAATCTCACTAAACAGACAATAATAAAATGATTAACGCTGTAAAATACGAATAAATAAAAGATACATGGCTAAGGCAACATGTTGCCTTAGCACTCATTTGTACCATTTATATGTTTTGCCCTTATTTCTTCTTTTCAGCCCTGGTTTTCAATTCTGCTAATGGCATAGCAATTATTCTGCCTACCTGTTTGTTACCTCTATAGGAAACAACCTTTAACATAACAGCTTCATTGGGCGCAATGATGGGTTCTGTATATTTTGGGTAATGATTATCTGGGAAACTATTATCGAAAGAAAAATACAGATCAACCTTGTCAGACTCTTTTGTTAATTCAATTTGTAATTTTTTCTCAGAACTGAAACTGGCATTGAATCCTGCCTCATACATACTAGGCGCATACTTTTTATCTGCGATATCAAACCTTTCAAAATGATGTTCAACTTTGGTAAAAAATTTATTCCAGTTTCTTTTCTCTTTGGATGACCACAAGGTTTCTGAAATAGCAAAAGCCCTGGGCCATGTCATGTATTGCTCGTGACGCATATTATACACCTGCTCTGTCCAAAGGTTAGCCTGACCACCCTTTATATACTTCGCATCAACACCATCTGGAACTGGTTCAAATTGATAGGTCTTATTTAATCTTAAAGAAGCATAAATTCTTGGTTCGATGATTTGATCACCTTGCATATAGTCGATATAAGTAAATGCAGAAGGAGTCATTACAACATCATGTTGCTGTTTGGCGGCCACAATTCCGCCTTCCATACCTCTCCAACTCATAACAGCTGCACTTTGTGCAATACCACCTTCCAATATCTCATCCCATCCCATGAATTTTTTACCTTTTGATGCAACAATCTTTTCTAATCTTTTTTCAAAATAGCTTTGTACTTCCTCTAAAGATTTCAATCCTTCTTTCTGCATGAGGTTTTTAATAGCAGTGCTTTTTTCCCAATAATTTTTTGGACACTCATCACCACCAACATGGATATATTCAAAAGGAAATAACTGAGCAACCTGTGTCATAACCTTATCCAAAAATTCATATACTTTTTCATTGGCGGGGCAAAGTGTATTATCTAGTAATGCTATAGGGTGATTACCGTGCGACCAGTCCATGATCTCCTCTCCAGATCTAACCCGATACTTATCCGCACCTTCAGTGCAGGACAATTCAGGATAAGAAACTATAACAGCAAGACTATGACCGGGAACATCAATTTCCGGCAAAATATTTACAAATCTATCAGAAGCATATTTTACAATTTCTTTGATATCTTCTTGTGTATAGAAACCGCCATAGTCTTTAGGTTCATCCGGAGCAGGCGGATCAAAAGTGCCGAAATAGCCTGTTTTCTTTACATTCCAGGCCCCTATTTCTGTAAGCTTGGGTAGTCCTTTGATTTCAATACGCCAGCCTTCATCATCTGTAAGATGCAAATGGAGCAGGTTATATTTATACCTTACCATATCATCAATAAATTGTTTCACTTCAGCTTTGGTAAAAAAATGGCGGGATACATCAAACATCAGACCACGCCAGCCAAAGCGGGGTTTATCAGTAATAGCAATGAGAGGCAATTCCCATTTTACATTCTTAGCCAATGTTTTGCTTTCAATTTCTTTGGGGAGCAATTGCAAAAAAGTTTGTACACCATAAAATATACCTGCCGGCTTTTCTGCAGAAATAGTAATACCCTTGGCATTAACTATGATACGATATCCTTCATGTCCGATGGTATCTCCAGCTTTTTGAACCAATGATAATTTTATTGTAGGAACAGTTGCATTTTTTGTAATCACTATTTTTTTACCGGCCACAGTACCCAAATGGTTTTTCAATACTTCAATAGATTGTAATAATTGAACTTGTGCCTCTGCATCTATGATAATGGTTGAAGGCAAGGTGAAATTCCCCTGACTTGTTTTAACCGACAATGGTTCCGGAATAATGGAAACCTGCTGTGCAAAAATGAAAGTTGCAGAAAACATAAGCAGGCAGATACTTAAAAAGACAGACTTTTTTCTCATATGCAATCATTTAGAGGGCTTAAAGTTATTAATAAAAGGATAGAATATTCCCGATAAACCAATATTTTCGATCAGCCATTTTATACTTACAAATTACACCGATGTTATACCCTATTAAAGCCCTTATTTTTGATCTGGATGGTGTGATCATAGATTCGAATCCGGCAATAGAATATTTCTGGCATACCTGTGCCAAAGAAGCTTCTGTGAAACTGGATCAGGCTATGATAAGACAATGGATACATGGCAGAAAAATTGGTGATACTTTAGAAGGCGTTTTTAGCCATTTATCGGATGAAAGAAAAAAAGAAATAGAAACATCGGCCATCCAATTTGACAAAATGATGCTTCCGGAATTATTGAAAGGTGCATTTGATTTTATCAGTTATATACAATCTTATGCCATTCCAATCGGCATAGTAACCAGTTCACATGATAGCAGGCTGCAACAAATACTTGCCAAACATACAATCGAAAACCATTTCACCCATTTTATTACGGCGCATGATGTAACCAAAGGAAAACCAGACCCCGAGCCCTATCTGGCCATGAGCCAAAAAATGGGCATCAAAAGCGCAGATTGCCTTGTATTTGAAGATGCTATCAGTGGCATACAATCTGCTATTGCCGCAGGAATGCTGTCAATTGGTATTGGCGATAAAGAATTTTCAAATGATTTGAAAGATTTTGGCGCATTGGATGTAATTGCCAACTTCACACAACTTAGTATGCAATCGAACAGCTTCCATACCATTAATGGTATCGGCTTTCAGGTATAGTGCAGTTTGGCTATTTCATTACTTTATCTACAATAAACTGGCCAACTTTTTTTCCTCCATCTGCACCTACATCAACGCCATTCCTGTAATGTATGCCCCCATAAACCCTGCTAATAGATGCTTCTGCAGCAGCTTCTGCAAAAGAATTGAAATGCCTTTGCATACCGATATAACGAAGATCACTAGTGTCCTGAAACGCAAATTTATCGCCGTAGATTTTGGTTAATACTGTTGCTGCAGAAGCCGTGATAGAACTATGCCCACTTGTATACTCAGGAAAAGGTGGTGTTTGCAAAAAGGGCACCCAGGTTTTATCAATATTTTCATTGATAACGGTAACAGGTCTTACCACTGAACTTCTATATTTTTCATCCCAACATGAAATGAAAGCATCGTACAAAGCAATGGCTGTCATTGCATATCCTTGGGCAGTAGTGATGGCATCAGCTTTGGTTTCTTTAGCTGCAATGGCTGCAATACCCATCCAGTGTCCGCCTGGAGTGATCTTTTTATTACCAAACATCATATGACCGGAATGTTCAATCACAAAAGGGTTATCATCCCAATATTTGGCAATGGTTTTCTGTTCTTCGGTTAAGTTTTTTCCAATCGTATATACTTCTTTGGTGTCTATATAAAAAGCGCTATTGGTATCAAGACTGTATTTTGGAGGCGGGATCGGTTTGAATTGTGCTGCAGAATCCAGTACCATTGGTTTCATGGTATTCCAACACCATTCTACACCGTCCAGGTAATCTGGAGGCGTAGGGCGCCATTTACCGGGTTCATTAGATCCGAGGTATTTGGGTTTACCCCTTGACTGTAAATATCCATCGGTGATGGCTCTTGCAAGAACAGTTTTACCAATCGTATCACCTAAAGCTATTGATCGGTTATAGGTTTCTTCATCAAGTGATTTTTTAAACTGTTCGAATGTTGCATCTTCATAAGCCTTTAAAGAATCTATAGAAAAAACCACTTTATGTACTACTGTGAAAAATGCTTTTGTGGCTGCTAATGTATAATTGTATTTTTTATCCTTTTCCGGTTCAGGCATTGTTTTGAATCCGTGCAATTTTGCTGCAATAGAAGGCGTTCCCGGCTTTGCGAATCGAATAGCTTCATAAGATGCCAAAGATGAATACACATATATCCTACTACTTACCGGTGGTGTAAATACATCATAAATAATCACCTGTGTAAGTTGGTCCTGGTTGTTATGCAAAACCTCAGCATCATTAAGAATTGTTTGGTTCTTAGTACTGCAAGAAAAGATCATTACCAAAAACATCACTAAAAATGGGGTGAATTGTTTATTATTTCTCATACAAATTATTTTATAGGTTTTATCCGTCTCTTATTACCATTAACATCCGTTATTTCAATGCCAGTTACATTTTTTCCGAATTGGATATTTCTACCTGATTGTGATAAAAAGGAACTGCCGAAATATAATTCCTGTTTTTGCTTTTTACCGTTCGCCAAGTAAACTGTAGCACTAAGATCATTGGGGTTTACAGCTACCGTTTTACTATTTTTTTTCAAGGCAAATATTTTTATAGGACCCCGATTTGCTGAACCAGCAAGCAAACTAGTTCCATTAGTCCCATTCAATTGCACCATCGCTTTTCCATTACCTGGTAAAAAAATACCGCTCTCTAAAATAGATAAGGCTTTAAAACCTCCATTACCATTGCCTTTTAAGACCAACCCGTTTAATGCATCATATCTGCCTACAGAAACCTCAGTGCCGTAGTCATTGCCATTTATTACGAGGTCCAGGTTACCATCCTCATCAAAATCCCTTACCACCATTCCATTTATGGTTGAAAACTGGGCTTGCTGTGGCAACTCACTTAAAGTGAACTTCCCATTCCCTTCATTTCGTACAAATGAAGATTTGAAATTATTGGCTTCCAAACGTAAAGCGGTTTTCATTTGTTCTGCGCCAATCACTTTGTCTAATGTGGCTTCAGCGTAAGACTTGAAATTCTGGAAACGAAATCGCATACTGATCATCTGCTTAACAATGTCATCGCGATTCTGTGCTGGAAATTCTTGTAAAACACCTTTTGTATCTGGTAGAAATAAGGATGGAAATGCATCATAACTTCCATTCTTATCAAAATCTCCGGCAGTTATATGTACAGGGTATTTTTCGCTAGCCCTGTAGAAGGAATTCATGCCCATATTACCCACTACATAATCAATATCTCCATCATTATCAAAATCGCCGGGTGCAATAGAATTCCACCAGCCTTTTTGCATTTGAATACCGGATTGATCTGTCAGGTTTTTGAATACGCCTTTATCGTTTTTTAAAAAGGTCAAGGGCATCCATTCTCCTGCGAGTAAAAGATCCTGCCAGCCATCATTATCAAAATCAGTAAATACAGCATCGCATACCAATCCGATACTTATCAGTTGTTTGGCAATAGATTGGGTTACATCCGTAAACTTAAGCTTACTGCCTTTTGTATCATTACGAAAAATGAAACTGGATACGGGCTTGGGGTAATTCCAGGGATCAACCCTTCCTGAAACAAAAAGATCAATATCACCATCGTGGTCATAGTCTGCTCCTCTCACACAAAGCTTACTGGTCAGGTTTTGTGGTAAGGCCAGTGAGTCTATTTTAAAATTCCCTTTCCCATCATTGATGTAAAGTTTGTCCTGGTATACAAGGGTATTCCTTTCATTTTCATAACCGCCACTAGAAACATATAAGTCATTGTCTCCATCCCTATCTGCATCAAACAATAACATGCCTTCATCTTCCCATCTTTTGGTATTGATGTCTGCATTTGGGATCAAGGGCTTTTGTAAAAATTTGCCATTGGTTTGCTGAAAAAATAGTTGCCCACTAATTGAAAAGGATCCACCTGTAACCAGATCATCGAGGCCGTTACCATCTATATCTCCAACAGCTAAGGCAGGGCCATACTCCGAAAATTTATGGGGCAATAATTTTTGGATATTAAAATCTACAAAATCTCTTTCACTTTGAATATGATGCAGATTAACGGCACTGGTAATTTCTTTGAACCAGGAATCATTTGCAAAAACTGGTGAATTAAATGGACTGATCGCTTGTGCATTTTTGATAGAAACAATTAATCGTTGATCTGCTTTTACGTTTAACATCTTCTGCAAAGAGCCATTGGGCCATCTAATAAGTAAAGAGTCCAATAAATTAGAAGCTCCCAAACCAAAATGTGCCACACCATCCAAGGAAGATAAATAGCCACGATAGGGCGAATTTTCCAGGAACTGTTTTTTACCATTATCGTAATACAATTCAAGCCAGGTACCTAATCCATTCCTGTTTGTAGAATCGCCTTCCAGTTTTATCTGGAGGTAATGGGTGTTTACTTTCTTATCTTCATTTTGATGATTTTCAAATAAAGCAGCCTGATCATTGATGTTATTGATCACTATGTCAAGGTCACCATCATTATCAAGGTCAGTATAAACGGCTCCATTAGAGAAACTGGGTATTACCATCCCCCAATCTTTGGTAACATTGCTAAACTGAAGGTTCCCATTATTTCGAAAAGCATAATTAGGAATTTTTACTTCCGGAATTTGTTCGAGTAATTGCTTTTTTGAAGCAACAGAAAATGAGGAGCCTCTGAATGCCACAAAATCGTGGTCTGTTACATCTTTGGGAAACCCATTGGTTATTACCATATCTCTAAAGCCATCGTTGTCAAAATCTGCCACCAATGGAGTCCAGCTCCAATCGGTTTCGGCAACACCGGCATAAAAAGCAATATCACTGAAAATTGGTGGCCCAATAGAATCATTCTCTCCTACCCTGGGGCCCTGGTTAAGTTGTAAGGTATTTCTTACATATTGGTAATTATAACCAAAGTAATCTATGTTCTGATAGGTTTGGTAACTGTTCGGATTCAACATCATTTTTTTCCGATAATTATCTTCCGGGTTCATGTCCAGCGTAATCATATCACTTAACCCATCATTGTTTATATCAATGATATCATTGCCCATCGCATTGGCAGATGCATGTTTGATATAAACGGAAAGTTGCTCAGAAAATGTACCATTTTTATTGTTGATCCATAAAAGGTCATTGGATAAATAATCATTACTTACATAAATATCCTTCCAGCCATCTTTATTGATATCTGCAATACTGACTGCGTGGGCATAACCTTCAACAGTAATACCAGCTTCTTTGGAAACATTGGTAAAGAAAGGATGCTTAAGATCTGCATTCCAATCATTTCTAAAAAGTTTATCGGTATTGGCATGGCTACCATCTTTTAAAATGGGTCTAAATCTGTTGGGAAAATCATTTTTTACAATTTCATTATTCCCAATATAAACATCCAGATCGCCATCATTATCATAATCAAAAAAAGCGGCCATGGTTCCGTGGCTATTATCAGCCAATCCGTATTCCATTGCCTTATCCAGGAATGTGGGTATCCCTTCTTTATCTATGCCTTGATTGATATATAATAAATGTTCTCTTTTTACGGGATCTTTTAAAAGGGTAGCACAAACATAGATGTCCATTAAACCATCGTTATTGATATCTATCACTGATACGCCCCTGCACCATTTACCCTTACCATTAACACCAGCTTTTTCTGTAATATCCAGAAAAGACATTTTCCCCTTATTCAGGTAAAGTTTATTTGAAACAAGGTTTCCCGAAAAATAAAGGTCGGTGAGCCCATCATTATTAAAGTCTGCAGCACCTACACCGCCACCATTGTATACATTTTCGAAGTCAAGTACATTAACCGAATCTGTTTCTTTGATTTCATTATTAAAATCAATGCCAGACTGATCAGCTCTTACCTTGGTAAAAAGTGTTTTGTCTTGTTTGCAGGAAATGAGAAATACAGAAAATGCTAAAAGGCTAAAAAGCAATTTATAAGCAGGCCTATTCATGAGAATCAGATTCAATCTTGACAAAATATTCGGTCCACAATATCCTTAAAAAAAAGAAGAGGCAGTGTAATTACACTGCCTCATTCTAAAAAAATATTACAAAATTTTCAAAGAGATTAATAGCCAGGATTTTGTTTCAAAGCACCTTTGCTCAAATCTATCTGAGATTGTGGAATAGGGAAATACTCGCTCTTACCTTTTACAAATGAAGAACTTGTAAAGTAAGTGCGTTTTGCTTTTTCTTTAGCGATATAGGCATTCATTTCAACGTCTGCAGTACCATAACGTACCAGATCGAAGAAACGATGTCCTTCCATAGCTAATTCCAGTTTTCTTTCAAAACGAACAGCTTTACGACCGAAAGCCTGATCAGCAAAAGCAGTATATAAACCGATCTGGTAATTGGCGGCATTTACACCACCAGCTTTAACCCATGAAGATGGATTGTCTTTTATCCTGCTTCTTACCTGATTTACCAATGTAACTGCATTAGCTAAAGAACCCACTTCAACTTCACATTCTGCAGCCCATAATAAAACGTCTGCAAAACGGATATGTGTATAATTATTAGCAGTTACACCTGCAGTCCAGAAAGAATTATCAGTTAATGCACCAGCCTGACGCTTATAATAAACGTGTTTGATAGGTGCATAAGGTCCGCCATTGTTCTGATCACGGATCCAGTCGTTACCAGGATGTAGACCCCAGTCAAGGTAAGGAATACCTCTTCTACCAATGGTAAAATCCAAACGTGGGTCAACAGGTGTGGTTACATCAGGCGTAAAAGCAGCTCCAGAAGCAATACCCTGGTCATTTTTAAAGTCAGCCGCATTCCAGGTATCTAATAAAGGAAGACCAGTAACTGCATCTACTTTATAAGAATTAGCCAAGCTAATAGAAGGCTGGTAGAAACCGCAGCATCCGCCTGGTCCACCATTGTAAGGGAAGTTCAACACATCGCCCCAACCGCCGTTATTACCACCGGAGTTATCATTAACAGATTGCTGTGTAGAGTAAATTGCTTCTGAAGAATTTTTAGTTTCTGCATTGAAATTTTCGAAGAAATTAGGTGTTAAAGCATATTTCTTACCACCTGTAGTAACACCATTTGCAATGATATCTTTCAGAATGGGTAATGCACCTGCGTAATCTCTTTTAAACATGAGTGCTTTAGCTTTTAAAGCTTTAGCAGCCCAAACGTTTGCTCTACCAACAGAACTTTGTGTGGCAGGAAGGTTAGCGATTGCATAATCCAGATCAGCAAGAATATTAGGCCAGATATCAGCAGTATTGGCAACATTGAAATTACCTGCTGCATAAGTGATGGTTTCATCAACAAATGGCACATTGTTCCACATTTTCTTAGCTTCCATATGGTAATGGGCGCGGAGAAAACGGGTTTCTGCTGAAATACGCTTCTGGTCAGCAGCACTGATATCAGTTGCAGAAGCCATCAAACGTAAAACGTCATTTGAACGTTGTACTGCGTCATAAACAGCACGCCATTTAACGTTAAAATAACCATTAGAAGCTGTTGCTGTATAGGTTTCAATGGGTACGATATCTGCCTGGTCGCCCGGGTCAGAACCTTTGTAGGCATCATCAGATGCTACTCCACCATACACCCAGTTAGAACCGGCGCTTTCCCAGCCACCAGCAGCACCGCCATAACCGTCGAGCATCGAATAAGCACCGATCAAAACACCTTCTACACCAGCTTTATTAGCCAATGTATTCTGGTCTAAAGAACCGATAGGTGCTTTATCGAGAAAGTTTTTAGAACAGGCGAAAAACAACACCATTGAGGTAGTTGCGCCTATTAAGAGTATTTTAAATTTTGATTGTTTCATATTACTATTTTTAAATACAGTTGTTTAGATGATCAATTAGAAAGTTACGTTTACGCCGATATTGAAATTTTTCTGGTTGTTTGGATAGTTACCATAATCAATTCCGAATGCCGCATTTGAACCAGATAATTCAGGATCTAACCCTGTGTATTTTGTAATGGTAAATAAGTTGGCAGCCTGCACATATAATCTAAGTTTTTGAATACCAAATTTCTTTAACTGATTAGATGGCATGGTGTAACCAAGAATCATTGACTTACATCTCAGGTAACTACCATTTTCCATATAATAAGAGTTCGGAACCTGGTTTGTGCTAAAGCTAGCATCATTTTCAGCTATAGGAACTTTTGTATTTGTTCTGGTAGGCAACCATGAATTATTCAATGCATCAAGGCTTTTTGCACCCTGGAATGAAGGATAGAAATCAGTCCAGTAACGTACATAATTGATTACATCATTACCAAATGAACCATAAAGGAAGGTAGAGAAATCCCAATCTTTGTAGCTTGCACCCAGGTTAAGACCTAAAGTGAAATCTGGGTTAGGATTACCAAAGAATACACGGTCAGCATCAGAGATCTTGTTGTCTCCGTTTGCATCTCTGTATTTAAAACGACCAGCTTTTGCTCCATCCTGAACAGGTGATTTGGTTACATCAGCTGCATCCTGGAATAAACCAATAACATCGTAACCATAGAAAGAACCGATAGGGTTTCCTACACTATTCCTTACAAAGTTACCGATACGAGATCCACCGGCTTCAAAATAGTCGCCTGGGATATTGGTGATATTACTCTTATATGTAGTAAAGATCACACCTACATCAAATTTCAAATCTTTAGAAGCAGTTCCATGATAGGTCAAAGACGCATCCCATCCTTTATTCTGAATATCACCAATGTTTACGTTAGGCAAAGCAGCACCACCTACAGTTGCAGGTGCCTGATCAGAGAACAATAAACCATTGATTTTTTTCTCATAATATTCAACAGTCAGATCCACTTTGTTTTTGAATAATTGAGCATCAAATCCAAAGTTGGTAAGGATATCTTCTTCCCATCCTGTTTTAGGGTTACCAATTCTAGTTGCATAGAAACCTTGTGTAGAGCTAGTGCTGGTACCATTGATATCATAGAAAGAGTTTCCTGCAGAACTACCATATTGGCTGAATGCATTGGAAGGATCTACGTTAGCTTGGTTACCCAATTTACCCCAGCTACCACGGATTTTCAAATCATCAATCCATTTAACATCTTTCATGAAGTCTTCACGTGAAATTCTCCAACCTAAAGCAAATGATGGGAATATACCATAACGCTTGTCTGGTCCGAATCTGGAAGATCCATCACGACGAACAGTTGCACTTAAAAGATATTTGTCATTATACGCATAATCCAACTTACCGAAAATGGAGAAGATAGAGTTTGCATAAGCATAGCTATAATTTGTAAATCCTGATGAACCACCATTCAAAGTTCTGTAGGTAGGATTATCAGTGAAGAATCCAAGAGATCCACCACCTACGCCACGACCATAAGATTCAACAGCCTCAGAACCAGCTAATACAGTAACAGCATGCTTATCAGCGAATACATTGCTATACTTTAAAGTATTTGTCCAAGTCCATTGTCTGTTATAACCTGCATTTTCACTAAATGAGTTAGAACCGTTGTTCTCTGCATTTTCATAAGTACGGTAACCGTAATTATAGTAGTAGAAATTGCTCATGGTACCACCAAAAGTTGTTCTTGCAGTGAAATGCTTCAGGAAGTCAACCTCACCGAATACATTACCCTGGATATCCCATGAGTTACCTTTGTTTTCAAAGGTTCTTGCCTGGTTGGCTACAGGGTTTTGGGCATTACCCAAACCTTTTGCAGCTGTACCAGCAAATCCGCCATTGATATCAAATACTGGAATAATTGGCTGCTCACGATATGCCATTGAAATAGCATTTCCTTCACTTTGGTTACCAATTTGAGGATTGTCTCTATTAAACATGTAGAGATTCTCTCCTACACGTATATTGTTATTGATATTAAATGTGGTATTTGCACGAACAGAATATCTTTTCAGGTAAGTTCCCATCAGGGTTCCTTGCTGATTGAAATAGTTCATAGAAAATAAGTAGGTGTTTTTATCATTACCACCGCTAGCTGTAACGGTATGGCTTTGAATACCAGCTGGTTTGAATATTTCACTGAACCAATTAGTACCTACTTTATTGGCAGCTACTATTTGATAGATCCCTTTATTGAAATCAGAGATATTGTATTTAGCCAAATCTGCAGGAGATATGGAACCTACAATACCTGCATTACTACCATTCAGGATATAATCAGGAATAATCGGAGTTGCACCACTACCATATTGAGGATGGTTTTGAGCCTGACCTGAGTTTTTGAAAGCTAACCAGGTTAGATCTGCCATTCCCTGTGTATTCAACAGGTTAAATGGATTTCCGGATGCAGGACGCTGTGTACCTATATATGCATCATAAGTAACATTTGCACGACCAGACTTACCTTTTTTAGTTGTAACCACAATTACACCATTGGCACCACGAACACCATAAATAGAGGCAGCACCGGCATCTTTCAATACCTGGATAGATTCGATTTCAGATACGTTCAGGTTGCTCAGGCTTCCTTGTACTCCATCAACAACTACTAATGGATCAACATTTCCAAAAGATGTGATACCACGGATACGAATGTTACTACCAGAACCGGGCTGACCGGAGGTAATCACATTTAAACCAGAGGCACGTCCTTGAAGCATCTGCTCAGGGCTACCGGCAGGAACTGCTTTCAGGTCTTTTACATTTACAACGGAAACAGATCCGGTGATGTCTTTTTTACGTTGAGCAGAATAACCGGTAACCAATACTTCATTTAACTGGCTGGTTGTTTCTGTAAGCGAAAAAGTAAAGTCGCTTTTTCCGGCAACAGCTTGCTCCTGGGTTTCAAAACCAACCACAGACACAACTAATACATCCTTACCACCAGCATTGATAGAGAATACTCCATCATTATTGGTTAAAGACACAGTAGTGGATCCTTTCACCAAAACAGTAGCACCAACAATAGGCTGACCACCAGCTTTGTTGGTTACTTTACCTGTTACGGATTTTTGAGCGAAAACACTGAAACTAGAGAAAACGAGAAGAAGTGCAAGTAGCGCACTTCTGGCATGCAAACTGAATTTCTTTGGCATAGCAATTTGGGTTGTAATTAGAGGATATAGCAATTCGCGATAAATTTATAACGATTTAGTAACCTGACAATGTGTTTTTTTAACATTTTATTGTATGATTTTACCAATTTTGGTATGTAAAAAATACACATTACAGGATTGAACTATCTATCAATTTCAGCCAAAACCTAATACAGACTTGCGTTTACAAGGATTTTAACTAGTTTTGGACCTTGCCAACGAAAAGTTAAAAAAACCGGGAAATAATGAAATTTTCACACACATATATTTTAATAGTTATATGCTTTTTTACACTTGCCTGTAATGACCCTATCGATCAAAAAAAACAAAATGAAAGCAATTCTAATTTAACAACCAGCATTTTTTGGGTTGACTCAATCAAAAATTTAGGCAAAGTGAAGATGGGTGATACAATTGCCTTTTCTTTTAAGTTTAAAAACAAGGGAGATAACTTGCTCATAATTAATAACATAGAGAGTAGCTGCAGTTGCACATCTATAGATATGGCCAATAAAATCATACCTAAAAATGATTCAGGCACCATCAATGCCGTATTTGATACCAGAAAATCAATAACCGGTTTTGTTCGCAAGAGTATTGAAATTACCAGTAATACAGTTCCGCATAAGAAGCGGCTGATCTATTTTATGGAAATAACCGGTCATAAAAAAAGCACTGGTTATGAAAAGAATGCCAAGGGGCAATGAAATTAAAGCTTAACCCAAAATAAAAGCCTGAACTATTCATATTAGAGAAAAGTGGATAAAATCCCGCAATCGTTTGCAGCTTTTGTAGTTCTCTTTCTGTCATTTTATAGAATACTCATCATTTTGCTTCGGAAGAAATCGCCTTTTACATATGCAGAATAAAATACTCAGAGAAATAACCCCACTAACCCAGGCTGATTGTTTTACAGTATTTTCCCGCACCAAATCTGCATTTGATTACCCTATTCATTACCATGAAGAATTCGAGCTTAACTTTATTAAAAACGGTAAAGGTGTAAAAAGAATCGTAGGAGATCATGTGGGAGAAATTGGCGACTACGAGCTGGTATTGATTGGTCCCAACCTGCAACATGCCTGGTTTACACATAAATGCAAGAATAAAATTATTGAAGAAGTTACCATCCAGTTTCATAAGGACCTGTTTGATGAAAAATTTTTAAGACGAAACCAACTTACGTTTATCCGAAACATGCTGGATAACTCTTTAAGAGGTCTGTTGTTTACGTATGAAACAGCCTCCCTCCTATCCTCTAAAATTTTAAGATTAAGTAAAAAAGACGGGTTTGAATCTGTTTACGAACTAATGTCTATCCTACATGAACTTTCTATATCCAGATACACTCGTACCTTATCCAATTCCAGTTTTAACAATACCGATCAAATCTGTTATAACAGCAGGCGTATTGAAAAAGTAATGGAACACTTAAACGAAAACTTTCAAAAGCCCATCACATTGTCGGAAGTAGCCAGTATAACCAATATGGCAGAATCAGCCTTTAGCAGGTTTTTTAAAACAAGGACAGGAATGACATTTATTGATAGTCTTACTGAAATAAGGCTTGGACATGCATCCAGGATGCTTATTGATACAACCCAATCTGTATCGGAAATAGCTTATGATTGTGGCTTTAACAATATTTCTAATTTTAACCGGATCTTTAAAAAGAAAAAAGGCTGTACCCCAAAGGAGTTCAAAAAAAGTTATTCTACTGAAGAAAGGATATTTTTTTAATGGTGCCTACCCCCTACAATTTCCTGGTTACATTCGAAAAGTCTTTCGTAACCCTTGCTTTCATCACACCAACCGTATCCTTACCATTCTGTTTCATCGCTACATTGAATTCGCACTCATAAAATTCAACATCTTCAAAATAGAGCACTTCCTTTACATTAAACTTTACAGAAGAAGTGTCCTTATTGGCTGAATTGAACAAGAATTCAGACATCGCTTTTTTAAGATGCATTTCAACTTCCGCCGGTTTTGGCTTTTTCTGGCAGCCCAGCAGACACAATAGAACAAAAATGGCAACCAAGTTTCTCATAGAGTATGGTATTTGTGTTGACTAGTGCTAAAATAGTTAAACTGTTCCATTTTAAGGCAGAGAATTGCTGTAAAAATATAAAACTAGCTAATTGCTACTTGAAGTAGAAGGTTTGGTATTGTATTTGCGCTAAGGTTACGAATGCCTATTTTTGCAGCTCAAACAAAACCTATCCTGAAGCGCTTCCTAACAATACTACGCAGAACTATACTCTTCATCATCGCCATTCTTTTTTTGGCTTATGTGGCAATTCAAACGGATTACGTACAAAACTGGCTTAAAGAGATAGCCACTGGTAAGCTTTCAAAAGCATTGGGTACAGAAGTTAAAATTAAAAAAGTTAGTATCTCTTTTTTCAACAGGGTTAATATGGAAGGAACCCTGGTAAGAGATAAACAAAAAGATACACTCTTATATGCCGGATTGTTAAAAGTTAGAATGACCGACTGGTTCTTTTTGAAAGACAAAGTTGTATTACACTTTGTGGGCATCGAAGATGCGGTAATCAAAATCCAAAGAACAGATTCTGTTTGGAATTATGGATTTATTGCCGATTATTTTAGTTCTCCTAATCCATCAAAAAAGAGTAAAGGCATTGATCTGAACATTAAAAAACTTGACTTTACAAATATCCGGTTCCAAAAGAATGACCGCTGGGTAGGCGAAAGAATGGACCTTACCCTTGGCAGTTTTATTCTCGATGCAGAAAATATCGATCTAAATAAAATGGCTTTCGACATTAATCGAATTGCTTTGGAAAAGCCTGTTTTTAAAATACAAGGGTTTACGGCGTTAAGACCTAAAAAAGTGCCAGCAGCAAAAAAAGAAAAAGATACTGGCATGTATTTTAATGCAGCAGATCTTTATATGCGTGTTGCCGATCTTTCCATTAGAAATGGCACAGTATTTATTGATGGCAATGAAGAAAAACCAATACGCAATTTTGACGGCAGTCATATCCAATTAACCAAACTAAATGGTAATCTTTCGAATGTGAGTTTTGTGAAAGATACCATGCGAGCGAATATTTCACTATCTGTAAAAGACAGGTGCGGTTTAGAAATCAAAAAACTAAAAACAAATTTTCGCTTTACCCCACAGATCATGGAATTGGCAAACCTGGACCTTCAAACTGCCAAAAGCAGGTTAACCAATTATTATGCCATGCAATACAAAGACTTCAATGAAGACTTTGGTGATTATATCAATAAGGTTATCATGAACGCACAGTTCAAAGAGTCTAGAATAAACTCAGATGACATTGCCTACTTCGCACCCGAACTTACAACATGGAAAAAAAATATATTATTTGGTGGTAAATTTCTTGGCACAGTGGAAGATTTTAATATTAAGAATCTTTATGCAAGAACAACAGGTGGCACCAATATCAGTGGTGATTTACGAATGAAAGGATTACCTGAAATCAACACAACTAAAATAAATTTCACTAATGGAACAGTGCAAACCAATGCAAATGAAATGGGCATTGTGATCCCTGCTATTAGATCGCTCAAATCGCCAAACCTTGCTGCATTGGGAACTATTATTTATCGTGGAAATTTTATTGGCACAGTCAATGATTTTAGAACTGCCGGCAACTTCAGTACGAAAATAGGCGGTTTAAAAACTGATATCAGTTTAACAATGCCCAAAAAAGGTGAGCCCACTTATAAAGGCAATATTGAAACTATAAGATTCCACCTGGGAAAATTTTTGGATGAAGCTAAATTAGGTTTGGTTGATTTCAAAGGGAGTATCAATGGCAGCAGCTTTATTTTAGACAAATTAAAAACAACCTTAACCGGCAATATAAGTTCCTTAGAATATAATGAGTACAAATACCGTAACATAACCACCAATGGCACTTTACAAAAAAGATATTTTAGCGGGGAAATTAAAATTGATGACCCCAATCTTGATTTTACAAGTACCCTGGAAGTTGATCTGAAAAAAGATGCACCGAGATTTAATATTCTGGGAGACCTGATTCATTCCAACTTAGATTCTTTAAACATTTTGCGCAACGGAAAAAGTCCGATCAAACTTTCCGGATTCCTTGATGTGAATTTTACCGGAACCACTATTGATAATTTTGAAGGGGTTGCCAAATTTTTGAATGCCAATCTTTCAAATGACGAATCGAAACTTAGTTTCGACTCTCTTAACTTAGTTTCAGAATTAAAAGACTCCATAAAAACACTTCACCTAGGGAGTAATGATTTTAGTGTAAACGTATCAGGTAAATTCAGCATCAAAGACCTTCCAGAAAGCTTTCAAAGCTTTCTTACACAATACTATCCCGCTTATATCAAACCCATTAAAACCATACCAAAGAACCAGGTATTCAGTTTCAATGCAAGTACTGGTTATATTGAACCCTACCTTAAATTCATTGATAAAAAATTAAGTGGCTTCAATGATGTTAAGATGAACGGTTCTATCAATACCATCACCAACCAATTACTGATAGATGCCAATATCCCTTCAGGACGTTATGAGAAAATAAGTATCATTGGCTTAGATATCATTGGCAAAGGAAACAGGGATTCCTTATCAATTAACGGCACTATCAGTAGTACACAGGTAACAGATAGTATGCGCTTCCCCAATACCAGAATAAATATTGTATCCAGAAATGATCACTCTGTAGTTTCTTTAAAAACAAGCGCAGACAATACTTTAACAGACGCAGAATTAAATGCAGATATTTATACATTAACAAATGGGGCAAGGATCGCATTCATGCCTTCTTCTTTTGTATTAAATGAAAAAAAATGGCAGATAGAAAAATCTGGTGAACTAACCATAAGAAAACAACTGATAGAAGCCCACAATATAAAGCTCACAGAAGGATTTCAGGAAATCAGTATTACAAACTTAGAAAGCACAAACAACAAAACTGGTAACCTGGCAGTTAATTTAAAGGATGTTTCTTTAGGAGATCTAACAGCCTTGTTTTTTAAAGACCCCAGACTAGAGGGAATCACCAGTGGCACAGTTGAGCTACAAGATCTGTTAGGAGATTTTACCGCTTTGGCAAATCTGAAAACAGAACAGTTCCGTTTAAACAATGACTCTATCGGGCAGGTGATCATTCATGCAGAATTTGATAAAAAAACTGGTGAGATACCATTTAGTATTCAATCTCCTAATGAAGGTTACCAGTTTTCAGCCAAAGGGAAATACAATATCAAAGACAGTACTGACCAGGCATTCTCTACTGATATTCATCTTGATAATTCAAAGATCGATATCCTGCATATGTTTTTGAGTAACCTTTTTTCTGATATTTCAGGGTTCGCAACGGGTGATTTGCGTATTAGTGGCGACTTAAATGCTCCAGATTTATTTGGGCAGATTGCTTTGCGTAAAGCAGGCATGAAAGTTAATTATACACAGGTTTATTATACAATAGATTCTGCTGATATTAAATTCAAAGAGGAAGGAATTGATTTTGGAAAATTCAATGTGCAAGACAGGTTTAAAAATACAGGAACCATCATTGGGAGTTTAAAAGAAAAGGGTTTTAAAAATCTATTTTTTGATTTCGAATTAAGTACAGACAAACTATTATTGATAGACACAAAAGCTACAGACAACCAACAGTTTTATGGGAACGCTATTGGTAATGCAAAATTAAAACTCTACGGACCTGAAACAGCTGCTAAACTAAATATCAGAGCAGAAGCCAATGACAGCTCGCATATCTATATACCCAACTCCATCAACAGAGAAAGTGGTGAAGCAGATTTTATCGTGTTTAAAAAATATGGAACAGAAATATTACAATCAAAAAGCAGTAGCAATTTTAACCTCATCGTAGACTTAGATATCACTGCTGATAAGCGAGTGCAGATCGATGTAATTCTTGATCAGCTTACAGGCGACGTTATCAAAGCTGTTGGAAATGGCAAACTTAAAATTCATGCAGGCTCAACAGAACCATTAACCATCAACGGCAGATATAATATTGAGAAAGGAAATTATATTTTTAATTTCCAGGGGCTTTTGCGTAAACCATTTGAACTTTTACCAGAAGCAGGCAACTATATAGAATGGACCGGAGACCCCTTTAGAGCTGATCTGCATATCGATGCACAATACACAGCAGAGCGTATCAGTTTAACTGATCTTGTAAGCAAAATGGAAATGAGCCCCCAAGTAAAGGGGTATCGCGGAGATGTGTATGTTATCGCTCAATTAAGAGAAAAATTAAATAAACCCGAAATCAGGTTCAAACTTGATTTCCCACAGGGTAGCCCTGTAAAAACAGATGCCGTATTTACTTCTTATCTTAATCGTTTGGAGAAAGATCAAAACGAAATATTAAACCAGGTGGCATTCCTGATCCTGTTCAACTCTTTTGCACCTCCCGGTGGAGGTGGCACTGGTGCAGGTATTACACCTTATTCCATTACATCCATTACCGTTAATTCTATCTCACAGGTTTTGACCAAAAGTGTGAATAAGGCACTCTCCAATTTGTTATATAAAATCACGGGCGACAGAAGTTTGCGATTTGATATTGGCACCACCGTTTATAGCAGTTCCAGTTTAATGGATCCGGGAAGTACCGGCATCAATACACAGGAAAGCAAGTTGGATAGAACCAGGGTTGACTTAAAATTAGGCTATGCTTTTGCCAATGATAAAGTGATCGTAACATTGGGTAGTGATTTCGACTTCAGCTTAGGCAATAGTTCTGCTATTCAAAATGGTAATACTCAATGGCTGCCGAATGTTAATATTGAAATTGTATTATCGCAGGACAAACGTTTGAGGTTGATCATTTTCAACAGAAACAGCCTTGATTTCACAGGTTCCAGTTTTGGCAGAAGAACCAGACAGGGTGTTAGTATTTCTTATAGAAAAGAATTTGAATCCTTTTTTGGAAGAAAAGAAAATGAACTTGAATTGAAAACACCGGCAGATAGTACCCTACAAAAATAAAGTGCTGAGCATTTGTAAAATTAAAAGATAGTAACAGGCAATTTCTTGCAATTTTTTAGCCTGTAAACATAAAAGTAACGCACTATACTTCCACCCCTGTATTGGTTAAAAACCAAAGGCTTCTCAATAGTTGTAAAATATTTTCCATATACTTCTTGCACATCGGTGGGCAAATTGGAAGGAACTATTACATAGGCATCCGATCCTAATTGTATTTGTTTTCTATCCTTATTAAGCCAGGCAAATTTGTGCAGGTCCTGCAAATTGCCGAGGCTAACAAGTTCCAGTCCCGATTTCCTTTTTGTATAAAATTCAAGATGCCCCCCCGGAAACCATTTATGTGTAAGTATTACAACAGTAGGTTTCATGATTTTATTTGCCCGATCTATTTCAACCAATTTAGCAAAATCAGTACTGAAATTATCCCAGCCCGAGAGGTCAAGTGTTGGACAATATTCACCAAAATTTTCTTTTTCCTGGCTACCAAAATTTATAGGCGAAAATCTGCTAAGTGCTATGCCTGCAAATAATACTATGAAAACTAAAGCAGCTCCTGCTTTGATCCAGAATGGGTAAACCTTTTGCGAAATCTTTTCCAAATGAATTGCAGCAATAAAAAACAGAGGAATATAAGCTGGACCACTCCAATGTGGCAATGTAGGATTTAACAGAGAAACCAGCCAGAATAGAGCGATCATTGGCAAACTCATTAAAAGCAACCAGTTTGCATACAGTTTCTGACCAAAATGAATTTTATTTCTTAGCAGTGCTATCAAGGAAATGATGATCAAAATAAAAACAAAGGGGTTTTGGTAGGCAAACTCACCTCCTATCTCTCTACCTAGCATGTCCCATTGTATGCTGGTATGGGTTACCCTTTCAGAATGAAACCTATAAGTGATAAAATCATTCCCGATATTCCAGTAAATGATTGGCAGCACACAAAAGATGGTTACCAATACACCCGCATACATCCGCCAATTTCCTAACCATTTTATTTTATAGCATAATATAAAAATCCCAAGTCCTGCCCATAAATACAATGCATGTACTTTGGAAATAGTAGCAAGTCCGATCATCAATCCGAGTGATAACCAATTCCCTAATTTTTTATCCTCCTGCTTACAAATGATATTGGCCATGATGAATAAGGAACAGGTCCAGAATAGCATTTGTGGTGAATCAGGCAAAATAAAAAAACCGGCAATGAATCCTGTATAAACGGAACAATTATAAATAACCGCAGCATACCAGCCAGTTCTTTCATTAGCCAGCATTTTACCGGTTTTGAAAATAAACCAGGTAGAGAAACCTGCACAAACGATACTAACTAAACGAAGAGATAATTCACTTACCCAGTGGAGATTTAGAGTACTAACACGTATCATCCAGCCAACCATTGGAGGATGATCAAAATGGTTCCAGTCGGGCTGTAAGGCATAGGTCCAGTAATACACTTCATCATTTCCCAGTTCTATCAATGATGCGGCCAGCATTTTCAAAACTGAAATGAGTAAGATAAACCACCAAATCTTTTTAGTATAAGACAGATTCATGTTAGGTGCAGGTATCACGAATGCAGGCTGATCATTTTGCGTGATCAAGAAGCCATCTAACCGCAAATTCATACCCTTGTAATCCTAATCCAAAGATACTACCTGCGGCTTTACCAGATACATGAGATAATTTTCTGAAATCTTCTCTGGAATGAACATTACTGATATGTACTTCTACAACAGGTGCTTTAATGGCTGCTATGGCATCTCCAATTGCAACAGAAGTATGCGTATAACCCGCAGCATTTAGAATGATCCCATCAAAATTAAATCCAACTCTTTGTATCTCATTGATAAGCTCACCTTCAACATTACTTTGAAAATAGTGCAAATTGACATTGGGGAATTTCAATTTCAGTTCTTCCAGATAAGCATCAAATGATTGGTTGCCATATATATTGGTCTCACGCTTTCCCAATAAGTTAAGATTGGGTCCGTTTATGATTGCTATTTCCATGTTTAAATGTAAAGATTCATTTTCATAACTGCTAAATTACCATCCGCCACCAAGGGCCTTGTATAAATTTGAAACAGAATTGAGTTGTTGTTGCAAAGCTATTGAGGAGGCGAGTTCTGCATCGAACAAATTTGTTTCTTGAATGAGCACTTCTAAATAAGAAGTATAGCCAAAATCGTATCTCGCCTTCGACAATACCAATGCTTTTCTGGCTTCTTCGGTTTGCTTTTTCCTGATGGCATACTCTTCTCCATATGTTCTGTATTGCATCAATGCAACATTGACTTCTCTGAAAGCGGCCAATACAACCTGTTCATATAGATACCCTGATTCTTTTACACGTTGTTCCTGTATGGCGATCCTTCTTTTGTTTTGTCCGAACTGAAAAATAGGTCCTGTTAAACCAGCAAGACCCGTTGCAACAAATCCATTTCCAGAAATCAGGGTGCTTAATTGCGGACTGGCAAAACCGAGTAATCCTGTTAAACTGAGGGATGGGTAGATACTGGCTTTTGCTACCCCAACTCTTGCCAGTTCTCCCTGAAACTGGGCTTCTGCCGCTCTGATATCAGGCCTGCGCAACAGCAAGGTTGAGCTCAAACCAGAAGGTATTATAGGAACCATATCCTGGTTATAAATAGTAAGACCACGAGGTACGGTATCCTGGTAGCTTCCTGTTAATAATCCTATAGCATTTTCTGCTTGATTGATAGCTCTATTAAATACAGGGATGGTTACAGCTGCCAGGTCTTCTTGTTGTTCTGCCTGTAATTTATCTAGCTCCGGTGAGTATCCTTCCTTGAACCTTTGTGCATTGATAAGAGTTGAGCCCTTACGACCTTCCAAAGTTCTTTTGGCAATACTCAGGCGGTTATCAAGATCTCTCAGTAAAAAATAATAACTGGCAACATCAGCCACTAAACTGGCTTGCAAAGCGTTTCTATTTGATTGCACTGCCAAAAAATCCTGCGCTGCTGCTAGGCTATTGTTTTTGAGTTTTCCCCATATATCAATTTCCCAGTTAAAGGATCCATATAATTTCATTACTCCACCATCCAAAGCTGTAGCCGTTCTTTGAGCATCTACGCCAACAGAACCAGCACCTGCTTGCGCTGCATATCCAAAAGAGGGATACATATTTACTTTGGCATTGGCTGCATTTAATTTTGCCTGCTCCAATTTTGCACCTGTGGCCAGTAAGTTACGGTTACTATCAATGGCCATTTTGATCAATTGTTTTAATACAGGATCCTTATACAAATCCCACCATTTGATCATTTGCGCAGTATCTGAAATGTTTTGTCCTACTACACCCTCAGTTTTAAATGATGCAGGCAGTGCAGGTTTATTTCGATTGTCATTTACGGTTACTGCACAACCATTTAATAACAATGCTATCAGAATGAAGTGAAAATAGGTAAGCTTCATAGATCTCATACAATTTGTTTTGTTGCAGCAACTTTAGATTTCTGTTTCTTTCTTTCAATCAATACAAAGAAAGCAGGTATCAATATCACACCTAAAATGGTGGCCACTACCATACCACTAAATACTGTAGTACCCATCACCTTTCTAGCTTCTGCGCCAGCACCACTCGCCTGCATCAAAGGAACTACTCCTAAAATAAAAGCGAAAGATGTCATTAAAATGGGCCTGAAACGCAAACGTGCGCCTTCCAATGCTGCTTCCAGGGCAGGCATTCCATCCTGATCCATTTTCATTTTGGCAAATTCAACAATCAAAATCGCATTTTTTGCATTTAGTCCGATCAACATTACCAAACCAATTTGAGCGAATACATTGTTTACATATGTGGCTGCATACATACCGCCAATAAATAAACCTAGTAATGCACCCATAATTGCCCAGGGCGTACCCAACAAAACACTAAAGGGTAGTTTCCAGCTTTCGTATTGTGCTGCAAGGATCAGGAACACAAATACCAATGCCATGATAAATACAGAAGATCCTTTTCCTGCCGACTCTTTTTCCTGGTATGAGGTGTTACTCCATTGGTAACCCATATTAGGAGGAAGTACTTCTTTGGCAACTTCTTCCAATGCATCTAATGCCTGGGAAGAACTATATCCAGTCGCTGGCAAGCCTGATACTTCCGCAGAACGATAAATATTGAAATGATTGGTATAAGAAGGCCCTGTTGTGTCTTTTACCGTTGCCAATGTGGCTAAAGAAACCATATTGCCACTAGGGTCTCGAACATAGAACTGCTTTAGGTCATCTGGACCAACGCGGAATTCTGGTTCTGCTTGCAAATAAGTACGATACTGTCTACCAAATGCATTAAAATTATTTACAAAAGCACCTCCTAAATAAGCAGAAATGGCATTGTTCACATCAGGTATGGGAATACCTAGTTTCTGCACTTTTTCTTTATCTACTTGAATGATTTTCTGCGGCACATTGGCACGATACAATGTATATACCCTTGCAATTTCCGGACGTTTAGAAGCAGCTGCTATAAATTTTTGTGTTTCGGCAGCAAGGTATTGTGGCGTACCTCCTGCTTTATCCTGAATCATCATGGTAAAACCCGCACCAGAACCTAAACCTTGAATGGGAGGAGGTCCAAAAGCTATTACCGTAGCTTCGGTAATACCAATAGTGGCCTTCTTATTTACTTCGCTTACCAGTTCAGCAACCGTTCTGTGTCTATCATCCCAAGGCTTCAAACTGATGAATAACATGGCGGAATTGGGTGATGAAGTACCCGACATCAGGTTAAATCCGTTAATCGTTGTAAAAGTGCTCACCTCTTCAATTTGTTTAAAAATCGCTTCCACTTTTTTGGTAACGTTATCTGTTCTTTGTTTGGAAGCCGCATCAGGTAATTGAATACCTACCATAAAATATCCTTCATCTTCTTCTGGTACAAATCCACCAGGAACAGATTTACCTAAGAAAAATGCTGCAACACAAATCAAGATCAGAACAAAAATCGTGAACACAAGTTTTCGGGCAGCAAATCCTGCTACTTTCAAATAACCCTTTGTGAACCTATCAAAGAGTCGATTGAATCCATCAAAAAACTTTTGTAATAACCCTTTACTATTTTTTTTGGGTTTTAATAAGAGTGCTGCCAATGCAGGACTTAAGGTAAGGGCATTGAATGCAGAAATGGCAACTGATATGGCAATTGTTATAGCAAACTGTTGGTATAACATCCCAGTAATGCCACCAGATAAAGCTACCGGTATGAATACGGCACATAGTATAACCGCAATAGCTACAACAGGTCCACCTACTTCCTTCATTGCTTTTTGAGTAGCTTCTTTTGGCGAGAGTCCATGCTCCATTTCATGAATCACAGCTTCCACAACCACAATGGCATCATCAACTACTAATCCGATAGCCAAAACCATTCCTAATAAGGACAATTGATTAACAGAAAATCCTAATAAAGGGAAAATGATAAACGTACCTAAAAGCGATACAGGAACTGTAAGTAAAGGGATCAGTGTTGCACGCCAGTCCTGCAAAAATAAAAACACCACTAATATCACCAATACCACAGCTTCAAGTAAAGTATGCAATACCTCCTCTATACCTACAGTAATGGCTTCGGTGGTATCAAGACTCACTTTATAATCAATGCCTTGTGGGAACTGCTTTTTAATTTCTTCCATTTTGGCTTTTGCCTGATTGGCAACATCCAATCCATTAGCCCCAGGAATCTGGTATAGTGCTATTACTGCGCAGGGAGATCCGTTTAAACTACTACTTAAATTATAAGCTTGTAAACCAAGTTCTACTCTTGCAACATCTTTTAATTTTACCTGTCCTCCATTTGCATTGGACTTCAAGAGAATATTCCCAAAGTCTTCTTCGGATGTTAATCGTTGTTGCAATATGGCTGTATATGTATTTTGAATTCCTTTGACTGCTGGTTCGTCACCAAATGATCCTCCGGGTACGATATTATTTTGTGCTTTGATAGCGCTTATCACATCTGCAGGCGTAAGTTTTAATCTGGCCAATTGATCCGGCTTTACCCAAACACGCATAGCATATTCAGAACTACCCATAACTGTTACATCGCCTACCCCTTTGATCCTTTTAAACTGATCAATCAGATTGATGTATGCATAGTTATTGATGAATGATCCATCATATTTCTTTTCTGGTGCATAAACAGAGAATAGCAATAATGGGAAAGTCAGTGATTTCTTTACATTCACACCAAGATTTACTACTTCCGGAGGCAGAAAGGGATTGGCACTGGAAACCCTGTTTTGTGTAAGCATATTGGCATTATCCAAATTTGTGCCTACTTCAAAAGATACCTGTAATTGCATGGTACCATTGTAATTCACAGATTTCATGTACAACATATTCTCCACACCATTCACTTGTTGTTCAATGGGTGTAGCTACCGTCTTTTCCATATCAACTGCATTCGCACCAGTATAAGCAGCAGAGATTTGAACCATTGGAGGTGTGATCTCAGGATATTTGGATACAGGAATCCCCTGTAAGGTTAATAGTCCCATGATCACAATCAAAATAGAAATAACAATTGCGAATATGGGGCGCCGTATAAAGAATTCACTCATAAAAATCTGTTAGGTTTGTTTTAATCTATTGACGCATGGTTGAATCATAGCTCCAGTTCATAGGCTTGGGTGTAACCTGAATATTTGGTTTTACTATAGCATTCCCAATTACTGCCACTTTATCGCCAGCTTTTAAACCTGAACTGATGATCCAGTTGGCCCCAACCCTCTTACCAGGTTTAATAATAGTTGGTATCACTTTGTTACTATCGCCTAACAGAAATACCTGGTAAATATTCTGCATCTGATTCACCGCTTGCTGTGGAACCAAAATCGCATCTGTAAATGTTCCGGTTCTTATGCGAAGCTTGACATACTGTCCGGGACGTAAGATGGCATTGGGATTAGGGAACATTGCCTGTATGATGATGGAACCAGTTTGTGGATCAACTTCCCGATTAGCCAGACTGATTTTTCCTTGTTCAGCATACATTGTTCCATCGCTCAATTGAATTGCTGCAGGAAAAGTTACTTGCAGGGATGATTGTTCTTTTACAGCCATGGCTTTTCTATAAGTAAGAAACTCCGACTCTGATACTGAAAAACGAACCATGATCTCATCAATAGAAGATACTGTATTCAAAGGGCCTGCACCTAATTTACCAACATAATCCCCCACCAATACTTTCGTGATTCCTATGATTCCGGAAACAGGCGACAATATTTTTGTATAACTCAGTTCAATTTTTGCATTGGCAAGGCTGGCTTCCGCAACATTGACTTCTGATCTGGCTGATTCAAATGCTGCTTTTGCTGCATCAAGATCCCTTTTACTCAGCGCATTCATAGCAGTAAGTGGCTCTACCCTATCCAGATCGGATTTGGCTTTTACCAACATTGTTTTTACTTGTGCAAGACGGGCATTTGCAGCATCTATTTTGGTTTGAATAGGCTGATCATCAATAGTATAAAGAAGTTGACCCTTTTTCACCGGTTCTCCTTCTTTAAAATGTATGCCTGTTATCCAACCATCTACCCTGGATTGAATGGCTATATCTGCCTTACCATAGGTTTGTGCAACATATTCTGAAAAAATAGGAATTGTTTTTACACCAGCAGCTACCACATTCACGATAGGCTTGGGTATTTCAGTAGGTTGTTTATTTTCTTTGCAGGAAAAAAGCGTAAACATTAAAAGGCATACACCTGCAGTTAGCTTGTTTGGTTTCATGTTATTTATTTTGTAAAACATTTACTTATATATGATAAGTAACGCAAATAAAAATAACATAAAACACCTAAAATTCCACAATCTCAATAAAAAAGTTACATCAACTTATTGCATCATAGCTATAAAATTGTCGAACAGGTATCGGCTATCATGTGGACCAGGCGTACTTTCCGGATGATATTGTACACTAAAGGCAGGTCTGTCTTTTAAACGGATCCCTTCAATAGAATCATCATTAAGGTTGACATGTGTTACTTCCACATTTGGATGTTGATTCACCGCTTTAGGGTCAACACCAAACCCATGATTTTGGGTAGTGATCTCACACTGACCTGTGATAATATTCTTTACCGGATGGTTGAGTCCCCGATGCCCATGATGCATTTTAAAAGTAGGAATATCATTAGCCAATGCCAGTAATTGATGCCCCAAACAGATGCCGAACACAGGTTTGTTTTCCTGCAAAATCGCTTTCAATGTTTCCACTGCATAAGGCATGGCAGAAGGATCGCCGGGACCATTAGAAATGAAATAACCGTTAGGATTGAATTCTTTTAAACGACTTAAAGGCGTTTTGGCTGGATGAACTTTTATATGTGCCCCACGCGTTACCAAACACTGTAGAATATGTTCTTTTACTCCAAAATCCAATACGGCAACTTTAATGGCTGCATTTACATCTCCCATTTCATATTCTTCCTTTGTACTTACAGTGCTAGCCAGTTCCAGTCCATCCATATCTGGCACTTTGGCCAATTCTTGCTTTAATGCTTCAATCTCAAGTATGTCAGTTGAAATGATACAATTCATAGCCCCCTTGGTACGTATATGAGCTACCAAAGCCCTGGTATCAATTCCTTCTATACCCACAATTTTATTTGAGATCAGGTAATCACTTAGATTTCCCTCGGCCATAAAACGGCTAAACTGGTCTTCCAGGTTACGAGCAATCAGCCCATGGATCTTTACACTTTTACTTTCAACATCAGTAGACTTAATCCCATAATTACCAACATGAACATTATTCATGATCAGGATCTGACCTGTATAACTTGGATCTGTAAATACTTCCTGGTAGCCTGTCATGCCTGTATTAAAACATATTTCCCCCGTTGCAGTTCCTGTATTACCAAAAGACAAACCATGAAAAACATGTCCGTCTGCTAATAGTAAAATGGCTGGTTGCTTATTTAGTCTCATATTCATGTACGATTTCGATTGCAAAAAAACTTTATCCTGACGAATAAACCTGATTATTTTCTCAACAATTAGCGCCTAACAAAAAAGGCAAAACCGAGAAACGATTTTGCCTTTTATAGTTAAACTATTTTCATAATTATTCTGCTGCTTTTTCTTCAGTAGGTGGCACCTCTTCAACAGGTGCTTCTGCAACTGGTGCTTCAACAGCAGCTTCTGCTTTTTTAGGTGCTACTGCACGGCTACGACGTGTTTTCTTAGCTGGTTCAGCCGCTTTATCAATGCCTTTACCGTAGATCTCATTGAAGTCAACCAATTCGATCATTGCTTTTTCCGCATTATCACCTGGACGAATACCCAGCTTCAAAATACGTGTATAACCACCCGGACGGCTAGCTATTTTTGGACCGATCACTGTGAATAACTCTTTCACAGCTGCTTTATCCTGCAGTTCAGCAAAAACCAAACGGTGGTTATGACTGATCTGTGTAGCTGATTCGTTCTTTTTAGTTTTGGTGATCAGGGGCTCCACATAAGTTCTCAAAGCCTTAGCTTTTGCTAAAGTTGTAACGATTCTTTTGTGTGTGATCAACTGGCTTGCAAGGTTCTGTAATAAAGCAACGCGGTGTGCTTTTTTCCTGCCTAGATTGTTTACTTTGTCTCCGTGACGCATGACTTTTAGTTTTAAACCTCACACCGTGTCAGGATTTGTGAGGGGTACCCCCTAACCCCCTGAAGGGGGAATTAGAAAGTGATTATTAAAATATCCCTTAATCCCCCTTTAGGGGGCTAGGGGGTTAATTATCTAAATTATCTAAACCCAATTTGTTTAAGTCCATACCGAAACTCAAACCTCTTTCAGTTAATACCTGCTCAATTTCTGACAGTGATTTCTGACCGAAGTTTCTGAATTTCATCAGGTCTTCCTGCTCATATTGTACTAATTCGCTTAAGCTATTGATCTTAGCAGCTTTCAAGCAATTGAATGCACGAACAGAAAGGTCAAGATCTTCCAATGGTGTTTTTAACACTTTACGTAATTGTAAAACGTGTTCATCAACAACATCTTCTTTCTTGTCTTCTTTATTATCAAAAGTGATGTTCTCATCAGTGATGATCATCAGGTGCTGAATCAGGATACGGGAAGCTTGTTTAACAGCATCTTCCGGATGAATGGTTCCATCAGTAGCAACATCTAAGATCAGTTTCTCATAATCGGTTCTTTGCTCTACACGGTAGTTTTCAATAGCGTATTTCACGTTCTTGATGGGTGTATGAATAGAATCGATAGCGATATAACCAAATACAGCATCTTTGATCTTGTTCTCTTCAGCAGGAATATAACCACGGCCTTTGGCAATAGTTAATTCAATATCCATCTTAGAAGTGGTGTCCATGGTACAGATAGATAATTCAGGGTTCATTACCTGAAAATTCTGAGACAGTTCACCGATCATACCTGCAGTAAATTCGGTACGACCTTTAATGGATAAAGTGATTTTTTCGTTGGCAACATCATGCTCAACATGCTTTTTAAAACGAACCTGCTTCAGGTTCAGGATAATTTCAGTTACATCTTCTGTAACACCTTTGATAGTAGCAAATTCGTGGTCTACACCTTCGATCTTGATACCTACAATAGCAAATCCTTCTAAAGAACTCAATAATACCCTGCGTAAAGCATTACCGATGGTCAGACCAAAGCCTGGCTCTAAAGGACGAAACTCAAATTGACCTTCAAAGTCATTTGCTTTTTGTAAAACGATTTTGTCGGGCTTCTGAAAGCTTAATATGGCCATATTAAAACTTGTTTTTCGGGTTTGTCTTTTTACCCACATGAGGTAAAAAGGAATATGATATCAGTGAAAGTAAGGAGTAAGCAATTATCAGTTTTAGCTGATAATTGCCTACACTTCACTATTATTTAGAATACAATTCCACGATCAGCTGCTCCTTAATATTTTCAGGAACACTTTCACGTTCTGGGAAGGTGATGAATGTACCTTTCTTTTCGGTCTCACTCCAATCTAACCAGCTAAACTTAGGATTCTTACCACGGCTCTTACTTGTTACAGAAGAGTTGTCCGCACTTTTTGGTCTGTAAGCAATCACATCACCTGGCTTACACTGGTAAGAAGGAATATTCATTACTTCACCATTCACTGTTACGTGCTTATGGTTAACCAATTGTCTTGCTTCCGGACGGCTGGCTGTTAAACCCAAACGGTAAACGGTATTGTCTAAACGTGCTTCCAGTAATTTGATCAGGTTTTCACCGGTAACACCTTTCAGACGTTGTGCTTCTTCAAATGTTTTGCGGAACTGGCGCTCTAATACACCATAAGTGTATTTGGCTTTTTGCTTTTCTCTTAACTGTAATGCATATTCGCCTAAGGTTTTACGCTTGCGGGCTGCACCGTGCTGTCCGGGAGGGTTACTGTTCTTACCCAACCATTTTGCATTACCTAAGATAGGTTCTCCGAAAATTCTTGAAATTTTGGTCTTGGGACCTGTGTAACGTGCCATTGATTATTTTTTGTGATTTTTTAATGACGATATTTTATCTTAAAAATCTAAAATTGATAAAACATCCTATGATAAAACGAGGTACGAATTAGAACAAAGCTTAAAACGTACTGACTGGTTTTCCTAACTAATTATACCCTTCTTTGTTTAGGAGGTCTGCAACCATTGTGTGGCAAAGGGGTTACATCTTTAATAGAAGTAACTTCAATACCAGACTGTGCAATAGAACGAATAGAACTCTCACGTCCTGATCCTGGTCCTTTCACAAATACATCCACACGCTTCAAACCTGCTTCAGAAGCTACTTTAGCAGCATCTGCGGCTGCCATCTGTGCTGCATAAGGAGTGTTCTTTTTAGAACCTTTGAAACCCATTTTACCTGCACTGCTCCAGCTAATAACCTGACCGGATTTGTTGGTAAAACTGATGATAATGTTGTTGAATGTTGCAGAAATACGAACCTCACCGGCTGCATCTACTTTTACAATTCTTTTCTTGGCTACAGCTTTTGCACTGTTTTGCGCCTTTTGTGGTTTTGCCATGTTTGTTTTTTAGAGGTAGTCTTACACATTAAAAAATCCCTTTTAAAGGGAACCGGTAATCTCTCCCTCCCTTTTCAGGAAGATCCAAGGCCGGATTTTATCAGGAGTTTAGCCCCAACCTAAGCTGGGGCTAAATCCAATATGATTACTTCTTAGCTACTTTCTTCTTACCAGCAACCGTTTTACGCTTACCTTTTCTGGTACGGCTATTGGTTTTGGTACGCTGACCACGAACAGGTAATCCTTTACGGTGACGAAGACCACGGTAACAGGCAATATCCAATAAACGCTTAATGCTCATGGATACTTCTGAACGTAAGGCACCTTCAACCTTAAACTCACTATTAATGATATTACGAATAGCACCTTGCTCTTCATCATTCCACTGGTTAACTTTCTTGTCGAAGTCAATCCCAGCTTTTGTTAGGATATACTGAGCAGTGGAACGACCAATACCAAAAATATAGGTCAGACCAATTTCGCCTCTTTTGTTTTTTGGTAAGTCAATACCGGCAATACGAGCCATATTCTGTTTTTAATTTGAAAATTTGAAAATTTTAAATTTGAAAATTGATGGACAAAATGAAATTCATTTTCAAATTGCCACATTTTCAAATTGATCTTATCCCTGACGCTGCTTAAAGCGGGGATTCTTTTTGTTGATTACAAATAGTTTGCCTTTCCTCTTCACGATCTTGCAATCAACGCTGCGTTTTTTAATGGAAGCTCTAACTTTCATTGTTTGTTTTTTTTTCTCGTTCCTGCTTTTGCTTTCAGCGTGTAGCTTTCGGCGGTCAGCGTTAATAATTATTTATACCTAAAAATGATCCTTCCCCTACTTAAATCGTACGGACTCATCTCTACTCCTACTTTATCACCTGGCAAAATCCTGATGTAGTGCATCCGCATTTTACCTGAGATGGTGGCCAGTATTTCATGACCATTTTCTAATTTAACCCTGAACATCGCATTGCTCAAGGCTTCCAGAATAACGCCATCTTGTTTAATCAGTGGTTGTTTCGACATACAATTTTTGGGGCTGCAAAGATACAAATTACCAACCGGAATAAGAAAAATTAGTGGAAAAAAATCTGAAAAATGTGGAAAACCTGCCAAAATATCTCCCAAACAGGTGCAAAAGTAGGTAAAAACGGTCTATTGAAAGAGGTTAACGGGTAAAATTAGCTCCCAAACATTCGGCTGGGTTACTCCCCTAAACTCATTATCCAGTAATCTGTTATACCTGATCCCAAAACTTACCGGTTGTTGGTTCCACCATTTTGTATCGAAGAAAATTTCCGTTCCGATGGTTTTAAAAGGGTAACGTATACCTGTACGTAGACTTTTTCCTTCGGCATAATCAAAAAATACATTCGCCCTGATACGGAGAAAATATACCAGTTGGGCAAACCCCCAGTCAGGATAGGCTATTGGAAAATGATAATTCAGCCCTAAACGCCACATTCTCGGAAAATCGATGGCTTGGTAGCCTCTTGCAAAAGGGAAATTATTAGAAAATAAATACTGCTGCATCGTATCGCGGGTTTGATAGGCCCCAGATAGCACCAGACTATGGTTATTGGCTAGGCCCGGGAAAAATAAAGTGCCCGTAGCTAAAAACTGGTAAGCCGTAAATTGACTTACCGCATTTCGGTACTGTAAACGCAAGGTTTGAGCCCAAATGGGATTGATTTGTTGAATGGCTTTTTGTACCTGGGAACTAAACTGAATGCTTGATTGCAAATACTGAAATTGCCGGTTGGAAAAAAGCTTTTCAGACAGTCCAACCCATTTTACCTGATCAGTATGAAAAGTAGTTGCAAGGTTCAGGAATCGATAATGCCTGCCACCACTCAGGTTTAAAGGCAATTGTAGTCCGGCATAACCTATCAACTCGTTCCAATGAAGTGTTGTGTCCTTATTGTAAGTTCCGCTGCGATGCCATTGCTGACTAATACCAAAAACAGGCTGCAGAAAACTGCCGCCATACACGCCATTAAAACCTAGCTTATGACTTTTTTCGTTTTGATTAAATGTGTAGGCTACTGACGATTGAAAAGTATTCAGCACATTCTGTCCATATAAGGTTAGGGAATATTCTGGTTGCTCATAAAATGGTCGGAAGCTATGAATGTTCCATAATTGGTAGGATTTGCGGTATTTTTCTATGGCATATTGTTTATCTGTAACCTGATCCAAAAATAGATGGTCATTGGTTTTATAGGATTGGTTGAAGGGATAAGTAGTTAATTCATCCTTCCAAACAGCACGCTCCCATTTTGGCTTGGTTCTACCCAAACGATAGCCATTGGCTGTAAATGCAGCACTGATCAATTCATTCGGATGCGCTAATGTTGCCTGGTACAATCCAGTTGCATAAGATGCGAGTTTGAAAGGGCCTTTTTTCTCCATCCCTTCGATGATTGCCCAAATTTCATCTTTGCCTTGCTGCGTAGAAGAAAACAATAAGGTATCACCCTGAATTGTTGGTAATCCGATAATTCGGTTACTGAAAGGAATTAAGGCTTCTATTTTTTTATTTTTCAAAGACATTTTAAATAGTGACATTTCTCCATTTCGCTTTCTGGCTGTCCAATATACAAATGCATCATTGTGAGAAAACTTTGGATATGCATATACCACACCTTGTTCACTATAAAGGTATTTCTCAGTTCCATCCGAAGCATCCATGATACAGATGTTTGCACTGTCTTTAAAGGTAGAAACTGCCACTATGTATTTTCCATTGTGAGAGATATCAGGCGAAAAATATTTTGTATGCGATACTATTTTCCGTTCTTCTTTTTTAAGGATATCATATACTTTAATCACATGGTAGTCTTTATTCCCCCATCTGCTATCAGGCTGATAAGCCGCATAGATGATCTTTCCACTATTGTAAGAAAAATAATCATCGGTAGAAATGTCTTTATCAACCAGTTTTTTTTCTTTTTGCTTTTCATCAATCAGATAAAAAGCTGGAATATTTTTAAAGGATGATTTCAGTACGACCAAAGCACCTGATTCCGATTTATAGGGGTACTTGTAATTTACTACATTGTTTTGTTCAATACCTGTGATCCATTGTATGCTGTCTTCTGCAGTTTTAGGCAATTGCTGTTCATAAAAAGCAAGGGCATCTTTTTGGAACTGATCAAAACCAATACCAGTATGCTTTTGAACTGCATGCTGGAAGGGATAGAATAATGACTTAAAACCTGCTGCATCATTTGTAACCTTACGCCAGATATCATCTCCAAATTTTTCTCTGCCATATGCCACCAATAAATAGCCCAGTTCATAATGATTGGGCACATATGAACGCATAGACCCGTTTCTTATTTTTGCATAGGAATAGGTATGATTGGCCAATGCCAAACTTGGAAACGTATTCATGAAAAGAGGTAAGGTTCCCCGGCCCTGCTTGCTAAATTTGGTTTCATTAAAAACTGCATCCCCTTCAAAAAACCAGTCGGGTATTGCCAATGCATTTGCAACAGCTATTCCCTGCTCTCCAAAAAGGTATCCGGCAAATTTTGATAACCCTCTATTAAAATTATTATACTGCTGAACATGCCTGTATTCATGTAATGCCAGGTTATCTAAGGGATCTACTCCACCCAACACAAAAGCATTTTGTAATGGTGTTGAATAAAATTCACTTCTAAAAGGGGCAAGACTAACATAACCATTACTAATCAAGGTTTCGGGCTGTAATACAATATTAATTTTGCGGAAGGCCTTACCCAATGAACCTGATTGCTGCTGCTGTAATCCGGCTATGATGGATGCAACCCGCTCTGCACCAGACTGATAACCATTCGGAAAAATAATGCGAAAAGTATCTGTATTGATCTGCTGCCATTGGGTACTATGTGGGTTACCACCAAACTGTTGCGCCTGTGAAAACAAAACGCTGAAGATAAAAACTAAAAAAACAAAGACACGTACCATATTAGTTGCCAATAATATTTTTCAAGATAACAAATGATACCCAAAAAAAATGCCCTCCTGTTACTGTGTAGAATATGCAAACACATTAACAGGAAGGCAAACTAATCTTTCTGAATACTTTATGGTTTCAGTACTTCTGAAAGTTTTTTTGTAAGGGTTTCACCATTCAGGTTTTTAGCAATAATTTTTCCCGTTGGATCTAACAAAAGATTTTGAGGGATGGCTTGTATACCATACTGTTTGGCTACATCATTCTGCCAGTATTTTAAGTCAGAAACATGCGACCAGGTAAGCTGGTCGTCATGAATAGCTTTTATCCATTTATCTTTTGCATTAGGTTGATCAAGGCTAACTCCTAAAATATGAAAGCCTTTGTCTTTGAATGCCAAATAAGCTTTTACCACATTCGGATTCTCTCTTCTGCATGGACCGCACCAGCTTGCCCAGAAATCAATCAATAAATATTTCCCTTTAAAGGAGGATAATTTTACCGGCAAACCCAATGTATCATTCTGCGTAAAATCCATAGCCATGGCCCCGATACTAGTCTTTTTTGCAATAGCAATATTCTCTGCTAAGGTTTTTACAGAAGGATATGCTTTTTGCTGTTCAGATAATTGTTTGAACAATGGCTCCACAGCATTAACATCTATATCCCAACCTGCAAACTGTGCTAATGCATAATGAGCGATAGGTGATTTGATATTGTTTTTTACATACGAACCATATAATGCTTTAATTACCCTGTCTAATGAATCCAATTTATCTTCTGCAGCTTTACGGGCTGTTTCATTCTTCTCCTTACTGGCCTGGGTATAAGCAGCACCAAATACTTTCATCTGTTCATTTTCTGGCTTGAGCAGGGCAGTTAGTTTGAGGTAATCTTCATGTTCTTTTGAGCCCTTTACAGTGTAATTGCTAAAAGAGTCAACCGATGAAACGGCAATATTGCCAGCTGAAAGAAAAACAGTGGCAAAATCACGTGTTCCCTGGTACTTCACAGGTAAACCATCGGCCCCCGGTTGAAAACGGATCCTGATTCCCGCCATAACAGGCTCAAGTATTGTTCCATTAAAACTATAACGGTTATTAACAGGCACTGCACTATCCTGCATATTCTTATCCCCTTGTCTATATTGAATATAAACTTTAGAAACGTTGTTGGGTATGTTATTCAATTGCCCTTCAATATGAAAGTTCTTTTCTTCTTGTGCCAATAATGCTGAAGAAACCAGTAAACCAGCAAGTAACAGGTATTTTTTCATGCGCTCTTTTTTTATCCTACAAAAATAATAGACTAATGATTATAAAATTCAATTCCTCCAAAAATAAGAAAACCCGTCATAAACGGGTTCTATAATTTGATCAGTGATTGGATTACATCGGTTCATCAGTTAAGTGAACCTTAGTCATGTCCAGGTATTGATTCTGCAACTGATGAATGAAATGAACATTTGGGTGGTGACGTCTATCTTCCCGATACCACATTTCCATTTGGGAAAAATCGTCGGAACCTGGAATAACGATTCTAAAAGAACCTTTCAGGTATTTAATGGAACCATCTGCCTGAATTTCCTTGGTAAAAGAGAGCTTCAATAATGATGCTTCGGTTAATTCCAGTGGATACAAATGTTCCTGTTCAAACCAGAACTCCTGCACGCCCGTGTCTACACAAATTTGTTTCTCATCACCATTCAGGTTCACAACTTCACCTTCCCAAAGTTTTCCTTCATATTCGGCTTTTAGATAGTCGCCAATTTTGATGTCGCTGAATTTGATCATATGGCAATAATTTTAGACTGATAAGATAGGTTTTTTTTAGCGAAAAAACAAGAAAAAATCAAAGACTGTGATTGGCAGTCCATTCGTTGTGGTTGTTGCAGTTCGAACAGAGACTAAGTTATTTTAAGATCAAAAAATGACTGCCAAGTACTTCTTATTGCCAATTTTATCTGTATAAACAGTAACTTTAATGTTCCTATTAACTAATATACAGATCCATGCCAAAAGTATTGGTAGCATGCCTCGAAAACTGGGATACCTTGCAGGAACTTCCGTTTATTTTAAATAAAGGTGGTTGTATCGTTGACGTTTATTGTTCCAAGAAATCTTGGTTGATCTCTAACAGCTATTTTCATAACTGGATCGAATGCAGCGATGATACAGCAACCTATGTAAACAAATTAACAGAATTGGCCATGCGTAAAGATGACCCATACGATTGGGTGATTCCTGCTGATGAGAAATTGCTGAATATTTTAAACGACAGCATCAAAGAAGCAGATGTTTTCTACAGGATCTTACCGCTCACGAAAATAGAGAACCGCGATATACTTGCTTCTAAAGCAGGGCTCTCTCGTATTTGCGAAAAACATGGCATTGCTAGTCCCAAATATATTGTTTACGACCACCAGCAATCCTTTAATACGGCAAACTTTAATTTACGTTATCCAGTTTTACTAAAACAAGATCTGAGCTGGGGCGGCGGTGGTATTTTATTTTGTGATGATGACGCTTCCTTTCAAGCTAATTTAGCCAAAACAAATAAGGAGTATGCCACCATTATTCAAGAATATATTACCGGAAAAGATATTGGTGTAGAGGCGCTTTACAGAAATGGTGAGCTAGTAGAATACAATGCTGGAGAGGTAACCACTTATTTCGATTCAAAATTTACCTTTACCACCAAGCGAAATTATTTCAATAGCAAAAGACTGGAAAATGAATTAAGAAATATTGGGGAACATGTAGGCATACATGGTTTTGCCAGCATACAGTTTATTTACCATGAAGAATCATCTATTTATTATTTACTGGAAGTAGATATCAGGCCAAACTTTTGGCTGGCATCCGGAAGATTTACAGGGCATAGCTTTTCGGAAGCAGTTAAAAGAAGTTTCGCACCCGGACCATTTCCAGAAAACAGCATCTATGCTAATGAAGATCAAGTTACAGAAGTAGCTATTTTTTACAGGGATATCATTCGCGTATTAAAACGAAAAAAAATATTGGACCTTTTAAAATGGGTTTTCAATTATAAGGGTTACTGGAAATTTGTTCCTACCTATGATAAGGTTCTTTTCAAAAGAATTAAGCATGAGTTGTGGAATAAGATGACCGGGAAGAGATAGGAGTTAAGAGTTAAAAGTTAAAAGTTAATAGTTAAAAGTGAACAAGGATAGATACCCTAACTATTAACTATTAACTTTTAACTATTAACTTTTAACTATCCCCCCTCCCTCACTCAGCCCAACTCATCGTATAGCCTTCATTTTCAATTTCAAGTGCATCTATGGTTAATTTTAATGGATGAAAGGTGTCTACCATTACAGCCAGTTCTGCCGTTTCTTTTTTACCGATGCTTTTTTCTACAGCACCTGGATGTGGCCCATGTGGAATACCTGCAGGATGTAAAGTGAGCATTCCTTTGGTTACATTTTTTCGACTCATAAACTCCCCTTCTACATAATACAGCAATTCATCACTATCAATATTACTGTGGTTATAAGGAGCTGGAATAGCCTGTGGATGATAATCGTAGAGCCTGGGACAAAAACTACACACCACAAAATTATTTGCCTCAAATGTTTGATGTACAGGAGGTGGTTGGTGCACCCTGCCTGTGATAGGTTCAAAATCATGAATACTAAATGCGAATGGATAACAACAACCATCCCAGCCTACCACATCAAATGGATGATGGGCGTAATGTAGTCCGTATAGCACGCCTTTTTTTTTGGTCTTGATCAAAAAGTCGCCTTCCTGATCAATAGCAACAAGATCTTGTGGCGTTCTGATATCACGTTCACAAAATGGTGCATGTTCTAATAGCTGGCCGTATTTGCTCAAATAACGTTTAGGATATCTAATGGGACTAAAACTTTCTACAATGAATAACCTATTATCTGCTGTAGCAAACTGTATTTGGTAAATAGAGCCTCTGGGTATTACCAGATAATCACCATAAGAGAAAGGCAGTTCACCATACTGTGTTAATAATTTTCCAGACCCTTCATGAATGAAAATCATTTCATCCGCATCTGCATTTTTATAAAAATAATTTGCCATAGATTGTTTTGGTGCAGCTAAAACAATATGACAATCATTGTTAACCAAAATGGGTTTTCTGCTTTCAAAAAAATCGCTCTGTGGCATAACTTTAAAACCTTCAAAGCTGCGGTGTTTGAGCATTTTCTCTTCCGCAACTTTTGGGAAAACATCTATGGGGTCATCCGTACGGATAATTTGTGTGGGCGGATGTATATGGTATAAAAGGGAATAATCATTGCTAAACCCTTCAGTAGAGAACAATTCTTCCGAATACAATCCTCCATCTGGTTTACGAAATTGCGTATGTCTTTTATGCGGAATGTTTCCTAAAGTATGGTATTGTGGCATGGTAAATACTGTTAGTGAAAGTAAATTAAGGCCTAAACCCTGCTGATGCAAAGTTTTCTATTGAACAAAGGTTTTCGCATTCCGGATTGTGGATTGCGGATTTTTTATTTTCGACCCAATTGCAATGAAAGCATTAGAAAATAATATTTCCAACAGCGTTTATCGATCCAATAGGTAAAGTTGCGATGAAGTGGCATGCCCTGCTTTGTTCTTATAAAATTAAGGAAGTTCCAGCGAGAATGTAACTGTAAAATTTACCTGGCAACTACTATCTTATACTTGGTTCCTTTTATTTTTTCGTTTTGAACCAATGGTAATAAGGTTTTTATTTTTTGCTTTTTAATGGCTACAAACGCATTTCTGTCTTTCACAATAATTAATCCTATATCAGCCTTATCTAATTTTCCTTTTTGTGTAAAGAATCCTACAATATCCACTTTATTAAGCTTGTCTTTTTTACCCCCATTAATATAGATGGTAACCCATTCAGCCGGTTTAGGGATCTTGGTTCCAGCTTGTACAGATAGGGTTTCGGGCGTTTGCTGAATAAAATATGGTAACGGTTCTTCCGCATGCATCAGCAAATAAGCTGTTCCACTTGCATCCATCCTGGCAGTTCGTCCATTACGGTGAGTAAATTCCGCAGCGGTAGCAGGCAAATGAAAGTGAATCACATGCTTGATCTCCGGAATATCCAACCCTCTTGCTGCCAGATCTGTTGCAACCAGAAAACGTACACTGCCATTTCGAAATTGTATCAAAGTCTGTTCACGCTGCATCTGTTCCATTCCTCCATGAAATGCAGCACATTCAATCCCCTTTTCTTTTAATAAAGAAACGGTTCTATCTACTGCGTCGCGATGATTACAAAAAATGAGCGCAGGTTCAGATTGAATATAACAAAGAAGGTCAAATAATCTATTTACTTTATCCTTGTCTTCTGAGATGACCCTTTTGAATAGCAGATCCGATGCATCTTCATTTTGACTGATAAAATCCAATACCAGCAAGGAATCCGAAACTTTTGCAAAATCCGGAATATCGATACTTGCTGTAGCAGAAACAAATACTTTTTTAATGATGCCCGGCAATGATTGAAATAAATAATTCATCTCCTCTTCAAAACCAAGTGCCAAAGATTTATCGAACTCATCCAAAATAATCGTACCAACGGATTCCCTGGCAAATGTGGCTCTTTTAATATGGTCGCCAATCCTTCCCGGTGTACCAATCAATAAAGCAGGTGCCTCTGATAAATTTTGGATTTCTGTTTGCATATCATGGCCACCATAGCAACAGCTGACTTTAAACCCTGTGGACATTTTTTTCCATACCTGTTCAATTTGAATAGCCAATTCTCTGGAAGGAGATATGATCATACACTGCACCCCTTTTGCATCAACCTGCATTGATTGCCAGATGGGCAAAAGAAAGGCCAATGTTTTACCCGATCCTGTTGGGGATAAAAGTAATAGTTCCTTTTGATTGGGAATTTCTTGCAAAGCTTTTAGCTGCATGGTATTCAATGATTGAATACCCAATAAAGAAAGTATATTTTGAAGCGATTCTGTGGATTGCATCTGCAAAGGTAAAGAATTGCAAATTAGCAGTCTTTTAGGCTTGTTTCACCTTTATATAACCATCTGTAAATCAGTAGGTTTGGCGAAGTATCATTAACTGCTCAAAAATTGCAAATAATAGTCTACCTACTTTCATTTAAAGAGCATTAAAAGTAAATGCTAACTAAATATCTTTATCACGCTAAATGCAGCTTTAACAAATCAAGTAGTTTCTCAGTTTCTGCTAGTGTATTAAATGCATGTAAAACAATCCGCAACCTTTCTTCTCCTTTAGGCACGGTAGGGTAAAGGATCGCCCGAATATCCATTTGTTGTTGTTGCATTTTTTCTGCTAATGCTCTTGCCTCTTCATTTCCCGGAACCATTATGATCTGAATAGGTGTTTGTGATGTAAGAATGGGCAAATGTTTAGCATGCGATTGAAATAAATGTATAAGATCATCCAAATGCTTTCTTTCTGTTTGCATATTTGGAAATAAATCATAGGATAAATGGATCGCATCTATGGTATGTTCCGGCAATGCAGTAGTGTATACCAGACTTCTGGCAAAATTGATAAGATAGGTTCGGAGTTTTTGCGAACCCAGCACCACTGCTCCATGACAACCCAAAGCTTTTCCAAATGTGTGGATCCTTGCAAATACTTTTGATTGCATCCCATAGTATTGAACCAGCCCTTCTCCCCTTTTTCCAATGATACCGGTGGCATGGGCTTCATCAATGATCAAATGCGCACCAGTTGATGCTGCCATTTGAACCAGTTCTTCTAAAGGGCAACAATCGCCATCCATACTAAATACCGATTCTGTAACAATGAAAATATTGCCTGTTGCTAAAGCTAATTTTTGTTGCAGATCCTGCAGATCATTGTGTTTAAAGGAGTATGACTGGGCAAATGATAAACGAATCCCGTCTCTTAGGGATGCATGTGAAAGCTGGTCATAAAAAATAGTATCCCCTTTTTGTGGTATAGAAGAAAGCAGCCCAATATTGGCATCATAGCCCGAATTAAAAATAAGGGCAGCATCAGCCTCATGAAATTGGGCGATCTTAGTTTCTAATTGTTCAATAGCGGGATAATTACCAGACAATAACCGGGAGCCAGTGGACCCATGCGCACTTTGTGGTTTTAGTAAGTTGAGTTTAGAATGAAAAGCGATACCCAAATAATCATTAGAGCAAAAATCAATATTCGTTGATGGCAATCGAAGTTCCCTGAGAGAATGATTGTTTACCCGCTCCTGAATTTTTTTATTTAAAAAATCATCCCTGTACATATGCCAAAACTAAAGGATTGTAGCAGATATTTGTAGTGGAATTTATGTAAAGAAACCGAATCAAACAGGTATCTGATGTTCCGCAAACTTTAATCACCACTATGGATTTATCAGAACATACCAAAAATATCCTGGGGCTACATTTACCAACAGACCCACGCTGGGTAGATCTAGCTGGCATTTCATTGGAAGCCATTTTAACCGATCATGCCTATTGTGAACAAAAAGCTGCAACCACTTGCATCACATTAATTCAGAAATATTCTGATAGAGAAAAACTGGTTTATGAATTGGCTCCTATTGTTGCTGAAGAATGGGGGCATTTCAGACTGGTATTAAACGAATTGAAAAAAAGAAAACTTTCTCTTGGCAAACAAAGAAGGGATGAATATGTAAATAAGTTGATTGAATTTCAAAAGAAAGGAGGAAGTCCGGAAGACCGATTATTAGACCATCTTTTAACGATGGCATTGATAGAAGCGAGAAGCTGCGAACGTTTCAAGCGATTAAGCGAGGGTTTGAACGATGCTTATTTGCGCAATTTCTATAGAAAGTTCATGGAAAGTGAAGCAGGACATTATACCCTATTCATAGAACTGGCAGAAACTTATATAGATAAAAAACTTGTCCGTAAAAGATGGAAAGAATGGTTGGTTTATGAAACAGGTATTATGAAAGATTTGGAACTCAGGGGTGACAGGATCCATTGATCATAGTCTTTGAAACCTTTACACTTGTATAAATAATGAGTTGCAAACACACTTAACATTGCATATAAATACCCTAATTTAGTAAAGAACAAAAAAATAGTTTTGTATGAAAGACAAACATATGGGACTCATTTATGCAGATATTGAATTAATAAATAGTGAGGATATTGGGCTTGCCAGGCGTCATCTTATAGATCAGGATGAGATTAAAAAAATACATGTAAACATGCTTGTAGATACCGGTTCTTACATGTTGGCGATTAATGAAAACATGCAAGCGTATTTACAATTACCAGTGGTGGATAAGCGAAAAGCGAGGTTAGCTAATGAACAGTCAATTGAATGTGATGTTGTTGGCCCCATAGATATTCGATTTAAAAATAGGAGTACAACTTGCAGGGCTATGGTATTGCCTGGAGATGCCGAACCTTTGTTAGGCTCTATCCCATTAGAAGATTTGGATGTAGTGATTAATCCACTTAAACAAGAACTTACTGTAAATCCGGATAGTCCAGATATGGCTACAACCAAATTGAAATAAAATAACCGGATGTATCATTATTCCATTTGGGCAAAATATGCCAGTTCTTTTTCAAAGCTTAACCAGGGATATTTTTCCTGGAAGTTTTTTGTTTTTTGAAAATAAGTTTCCAGAAAACGCAGGTGTTGATGGGTTGATGGGTTAAAAGGTTTGTGCTGATGAGCCAGGTTTATTTCTGCAATTATTTTAAGCAATTCCCTGGTTTCATCATCCATACAGGCTTCTGTAAATTTCTCCCAAACATATTGGGTTGCCTGGTAATTAGGATGTACCAAGTCTTCGGCATAAAAACGGTAATCACGCAGGTCGTCAATAACCAATTCATAAGCAGGGAAATAATAAACAGATTCAAAAGCCTGACAAACATCATGAACAGCCTGAATCAGTACTGCTTTACTTCTATTATTTTCAATAGCACCTTCCCGCAAATGCCTTACCGGACTTATCGTAAAAATAATTTGCAAGGCCGGGTTAAAGGATTGTAAACTTTTGATGATTGATTGTAACACTAATTTAGCTTCATCAGATTTCATCAGGTGTTTAGAGAACCAATTGGCTGGCGCTTTGTGGTTATTGGCAACCACCGTACCTTTTTCTCCAGTTGTTGCTACATCTGTAAGGGTATATAACCAGGCTGATCCGAGCGTGATAATTAAATGATCTGCCTGTTGCAGAAAATGATGCGCAGCTGCCGTAGAATTGTTTATTTTTTCAATACAATCCTGGGCAGTAATACCTGAAAAACGACTATGGTGTTTCCAACTATGCCAGGTTTCGTTATGCAAAAAAATATCTGCTTCGGTAATTGTTTTATTTTGAATATAGCTTTCAATCGCACTGGCAACACTTACCGGATTAAATAAAATTCCATTCGGGTTTTCAAGTGTGTTGAATTTATGTTTTCTTAATTTTTCTCCCATGTTCTCTGTAAAGCAGGAGCCCATTAACATGAGCTTATGTGTATGTTTTACAGGAAATGGCAGTTTTGGGATAGTAAACTCGAAATGAAATTTCATAAATAATGTTCGGCTTAAAATTCTACACCTCTTACCCTAAATTAATGATTAAACAAAAACCTCATTGGTTAAACTTAAGCAATGATCAAGTGCATGATGATTGATTCCTTTCAAATTGTATTGCTTTTCCATATAGGGAATCATTAAACTTGTGTCCATATTACCTACCAGTTCATCCTGTGCCATTGGGCAGCCACCAATACCTTTCAGTGCGCCGTCGAATCTCTTGCAGCCCGCTGCCAGAGCGGCTTCCAGCTTTGATGCAGCATTTTGAGCAGATGCATGCAAATGAACCCCAAAATTTACAGAAGGGTATTGCGGTATCAACCTGATCAATGCTTCATTTATCTGTTGGGGAGTGGCTACGCCAACAGTATCGGCTAAGGAAATAATACCGATATCTCGTTTTGCCATTTTATCGGCCCAATGTAATAATATCTCTTCCGTATACGGATCCTGATAGGGGTTGCCAAAACCCATACTCAGATAGATCACCAACTGCTTATTTTTCTTAATACATAAGTCCTGAATGATATCTACTGTTTCAACGCTTTGTTGGATACTACTGTTTGTATTTCTTAACTGAAAAGTGGGTGATATAGAAAAAGGAAATCCCAGATAAGTTATTTCATCAAATAAAACTGCTTCATCAGCGCCGCGTTTATTGGCTATTATAGCTAAAAGCTTAGATCTTGAACCATTCAATTGTAAGTGTGGGATCACCTCTTTAGTATCTGACATTTGAGGAATGGCTTTGGGAGAAACAAAGCTTCCAAAATCAATCGTATCAAAACCAACCTGCAACAATGCATTGAGGTATTGTATTTTTTTTTGTGTAGGTATCGGGTGCAACCAACCCTGCATAGCATCACGCGGACATTCAACCAATCTTATCTCATTTTCTTTTGCCATATCGGGTGAATTGTTCATAGGATGCAAATAGTAGTATACAAAAGGAAACTCTTCAGAATTTTATTTGCCCATTCTCTGTTTCATGGCTTCATATAAAATAATACCTGAAGCTACTGATACATTAAAAGAATCAAAAGTACCAGCCATGGGAATTTTAAAAAAATGATCTGCTGCTTTGGCAAGGTAAGGTTGTACGCCTTTCCCTTCATCACCCATAATAATACAGCAAGGGTCTGCAAATGGTAACTCATACACATTTTCGGTTGCCCGCATCTCACTGGTAAAAACTTTGATGCCATTCAAATGCAGGGTATCAACCGCTTTCAGAAGACTTCCTACCCGGCAGATATGTATCATTTCCAAAGCGCCTGCACTGCTTTTCATGGCTTCTTCATTTAAAGCCCCCACCCCTTTATCTGGTATAATGATAGCCTGTGCACCGCAGCATACAGCTGATCTAGCTATAGCACCAATATTGCGAACATCTGTTACCCCATCCAACATCAGGAATAAAGGGAGAATCCCTTCTGAAACAACATGATCGATCACTTGTTGAAGGTCCATATATGTTACCCTAGCAGCAAATGCAATAATGCCCTGGTGATTGGCTTTGGTCATGCCATTTAATTTCTCAACCGGCACTAATTGAATGGGTACATTGTTTTCCCTGGCAAGCAGTCTGATGGTATTGATCACCTCACCACTTGTGTTTTTTTGCAATAAGATCTTATCGATAGGTTTTCCTGTTTGCAATGCTTCCACCAATGGTTGCCGCCCTATTATTAATGCACTTTGTTTAATGGCCATGTTCAATGATTTGTTTTCAGTATTCCTTCTGTAAAAAGCAACTTGACTTTCAATATTGCAGCAACTGTTATCGAATCTGTTATCCTACCGGCAATTACTTCCCGATAGGCTGCTTCAAATGGTATTTTTTTTATCACCAGCTGTTCTGTTTCTTCCGGCTCAGCTTCCTTTTGTTGAAGTCCGGTAGCTAAATAAATGATAGCCAGTTCATCGCTCACAGAATTGGATAAATGCATCTGCATCAATTCCTGCCAATTGGAAGCATCCAGTCCGGTTTCTTCCAGCAATTCTCTTTTCGCGCCTTCCAATGGGTTATCGCTATGCTTACTACCTCCTTCTGGAATTTCCCAGGAATATTGGTCTATAGTAAATCGGTACTGACCAACCAGGTAAATTTGGTTTTCAGCATCCATGGCAACTATACCAACTGCCAGATTTTTAAAATGCACTTTGCCATATATTCCTTTGCCTCCGCCAGGATTGATGATATCAAATTCGGTTACATGAATCCATGGATTATCATATATTTTTTGTGCACTTAATATTTTCCAGGGATTCAATTCCTTACTCATTTCTTTTTGCTTTCGGCATTACTGAAAAATGATAGAAATACATAAAATACAATAACCCCTAAAAGCAAAAATTTCACTGTTGCACAAAAATTTGTAAGCATTAAGGATGAGTCTGTAAAATTACCAGCAATACTCTGCAGCATCAACAGGTTTTCTGCCATATCAAATATGCCAGCCAGGTATGCAGTTCTTGCCAACCAGATACCCATTTTTTTCATACGATAATTGGACCAACGATTAGCACTAAATTCCGCTACGGAAGCTATGAACAATACATAAGTAACGATGAAAGCAAAATCGATCCAGATATTTATTTTAACTACCGAGAGATCCCACTGTAACACTAATTCCTGAAGTCTTTGGGTTGTTTTAGCAAATTCGAGGTCGATAATGGCTTTGGGACTTACAGCTGTTTTCAAGCTTACTCCCTGAAAACGCATAACAAGAAAAACAAGGATCGTTGCAAAGCCGGAAATTGTCAATCTTCTTTTCATAATCCTGAAATGAATAGGAAGCTATGTTAAATAAGCAGAATCAGTTCCTAAAAATAAACAACCTCTGCCCAAAAGAACAGAGGTTGCATGTATTTATTTAAAATTGCCTTATTTACTTAAGTCCAAAAGCTTTTTTTACCTTAGAAACATAGTCGAGTTTCTCCCAGGTAAAAAGTTCCACTTTCACTTTTTTCACTTTACCATTTGGCAGGGTAAATTCTTTGGTTACAACTTCGTTCTTACGTCCCATGTGACCGTATGCGGCAGTTTCACTGTACATAGGGGTTCTGAGTTTCAGGCGTTGCTCAATAAAGTAAGGACGCATATCAAAAGTTCTCTCTACAATCTTGCCAATTTGGCCGTCAGTTAACTGAACCTTTGAAGTTCCATAAGTATTTACATTGATAGAAGTTGGCTGAGCTACACCAATGGCATAGGAAACCTGCACAAGAACCTCATCAGCAACTCCAGCAGCAACTAAATTTTTTGCAATGTGACGTGTAGCATATGCTGCAGAACGGTCAACCTTACTAGGATCTTTACCACTAAAAGCACCACCACCATGGGCACCTTTTCCACCATAAGTATCAACGATGATCTTACGTCCGGTTAAACCAGTATCTCCGTGCGGTCCACCTATCACAAACTTTCCTGTAGGATTGATATGATATTTGATCTTATCATTGAAAAGTTTGGCGTATTTCTTGTACTTTGATTTAACCCTAGGTATAAGAATATTTACGATATCTTCTTTGATCTTAGCCAACATTTTAGCTTCTGAATCAAAGTCGTCATGTTGTGTAGAAACCACAATAGCGTCTATACGAACAGGTTTATTGTTGTCATCATATTCCAAAGTAACCTGGCTCTTTGCATCCGGGCGGAGATACTTAATTTGTTTGTTCTCTCTGCGCAATGCAGCAAGTTCAATTAAGATCTTATGTGCTAGATCCAAGGCCAAAGGCATATAATCTTCGGTTTCATTCGTTGCATAACCAAACATCATACCCTGATCACCTGCACCCTGTTCTTCTTTTTTCTTTTTGTCAACACCCTGGTTGATATCTGCAGATTGCTCATGAATAGCAGAAAGAATACCACAACTATTGGCTTCAAACATATATTCACTCTTGGTATAACCGATTTTACGGATAACACCACGCGCAATTTCCTGTACATCCAAATAAGCTTTGGATTTTACTTCACCTGCCAAAACTACCTGACCAGTGGTTACAAGTGTTTCACAAGCAACTTTTGACTGTGCATCGAAAGCTAAAAAATTGTCTATCAAGGCATCAGAAATTTGGTCGGCAACTTTATCCGGATGTCCTTCAGAAACACTCTCGGAAGTAAACAAATAAGACATGTAATTTAATTTTTAATGGATGCAAATATATAATAATCGTTAATAAGGATTAGATACGAGAGAAAATAATTCTCAACCGCATCCTAAACCTTGTATGCGTACCTCCCCCAAGCCTAACCCTTCCATCTCCCACATCATTAGCCGACCCAGTGGAAAGGTAATAGGTGTAAGATGATGCAGTATTGGGATAAGGAGCTGAATATAATAACGAGTCGTTAGTAGGTGCTGACAATCGCAAGGTAAATGAACTGTCTTTTCTAGTAACAATTCCCTGTACATATCGGGTTATATCAAAATTATAGCCATAAATAGAGTTGTAAGGAGCTACTGATTTTCTAAAAGCATATCCCCCAAAACTGGCTGTATTTGGTCCAGATACAGAAATAATAAAGTCGTTAGGTATATTACGCTGGTTCTTAATGGCCGAATCATACCTGCTAAGCAAAAGGTATCTCGGCGCTATCATTTGTGTTTCAATGGTATTAAGGGTTGCGTCATCCGGAACCTGTTCTGTTACCAGTTCTGCTCTATGGATGATTCTATTGTTCAGGCTTTGTAATCCAGGTATTCTAATTCTTGCATAGGATCCCGGAAAAGTTTGGATATAAATTAATGAATCAGGTTTACTGGTGGTGGTAAAATGTTTGCTGGCATCGCTACCTGATCTGTTACGGGTAACAATATTGGCATCTCCACTAAATGAGGAACTGAATCTAAAATACACCACCGATGTATCCCTTTGAGATGCACCTGTGGAGCTGGAATTATAATAAAGGGCAAATTTTGAATTGGTGTCAATTAGGCTCAACTTTATCAGCGCATTGGCAGGACTACCATTATCGGTTGTAAGCGCAAACCCTGCAAAAAAAGTTCTGAAAACAGAATCTGAAATATAGGCATTGGTAGAATCGTAGGTCTTGATAAAACGTCTGGCTATATCACTGTTTAATTTGATCCTGATTTGACCTTTCGCATTTTCATACCGGTTATTTACTGAGTCGCCTAATCTTCTGATATCTACAGTTTGTGTAGGTGCTAATTGCTGTCCGATCTTAATATTAAAAGCTGACGGGTAATTGGCTGGGTAAGCTCTTGTAATGTCTAGCGGGGTAGTTTTGTCAATTTCAGAGACAGTTAATCGCAGAGGCTGGGTAGAATCACCATAAAATCCCTGGTAACTAAGGATCAATACGGCAGAATCAGCCACAGTACTGTCTTTGGCACCTGGAATAAAATAAGGGTAGGTATTGGGCTTCATTTCAAAATACATGGTAGCCGCTGTTTTACCGAATAAAGGGTCATTGTTGATGGACCCAATCACATGCAGATCATTTTTGTAGATCCGCACACTATCATTGTCTTCAAAACTGTCGGTAATAAGTTCTATCAGCGTATCTTTTGTTATAACGCCGTCAATAGCAGGAATCAGACTTCCGCCAATATCAGTTGTAGAAATACGCGTACATGCAGAAAATAGTGTAATAGAAACAAAACAAAATAATACTATTCTTCTCAGCGTAAAAATTGAATCCATGTGTTGTTGGTTACTTGCCCGCAAGGTCGTTGTACAATTCTAAATACTCTGTTAAATCAGAATCCCATCCTTTAAAAGGTACTACTTTCTTACCTTTTACTTTGGCGAATTCCTCTGTCAGTTTTTTATCGGTTTTATCAGCACCAAATGTTATGGCATCCGCAAAGGTTGCGCCGCCGCGAAACATCGCCGTATTATTTCCTTCTTTAAAAGATTCCAGATCCTTTTCTTTGATATTGGCATTTATCAATGCCTTTCTGATAAAGTCGGACCCAAGTTTTTCTTTGAATGTATTCTGCCCAATGGTAAATACCACTTTGCTATTGCCGAAAACTGGCTCTTTTTTATAAGCTGTTTTGATATAAGCAGGTATCAAGCCTGTCATCCAACCACTACAATGAATAATGTCTGGAGGCCAGCCAAATTTCTTAACCGTTTCCAAAGCACCTTTACAGAAAAATACGGTTCTGAGGATATTGTCTTCAAACCAGGTCTCTTCATCGTCATGAAATACCTGCTTACGCTTAAAAAAGTCTTCATTTTCTAGAAAATATACCTGTAAGCGGGCATTGGGAAGCGAAGCTACTTTAATCTGTAATGGATAATCGTCGTTATCAACTGAAACATTAATGCCGGAAAGCCTAACTACCTCATGTAATCTGTGTCTTCTTTCATTGATCACACCAAAACGTGGCATGATACACCTTACTTCAAGACCACTGTCGTTACTGGCAATCGCCAGTTTGTTGATCACTTCTGCGAATTCTGTCAATTCCAAGTACGGCGACATTTCTGTGGAAATGAATAAAATTCTCTTCTTAATAATAGACATTAGTATGCGAATTTTAGCAAGATGCTGTAAAAATCAGTGTGCAAAGGTACATAAATTAGCGCGAAAAGCAACCACTAAGCGGCTTTTACCCAAAACCTATGCATTTTAAACTAGCTATTGCGCTGATCATGGATTTAATAAATTATTGATTATCACCTTAAAAAATGGCATTACCTATACTTAACAACACAAGTTTAAATACCTTGCATAACTTGCAATAGATTGATGCTTTATGTACAAACGCTTTTCAGCTATCCTCAAATATGTTTTTTTTCTGGGCTTGGGAATGTTCCTGGTTTGGTGGAGCCTGCACCAGATTCCGGATCAGAAATGGGGTGAATTCAAACAATCGCTGCTTTCGGCCAATTATTGGTTGATCCTGCCGGTTTTCCTGATCCTTTCCCTCAGCCATGTAATCAGGGCCCTCCGTTGGCGCATTTTAATGGAGCCCATGGGCTATCATCCCAGTTTTCTAAATACCTTTTTTGCTGTTATGATAGGCTATCTGGCCAATCTGGCCGTACCCAGATTAGGAGAAGTACTAAAATGTACCCTATTAGCCCGCTATGAAAAAGTACCAGCAGAAAAATTGGTAGGCACCATCGTTGCTGAAAGAGCAGTTGATGTTATTTCCCTTGGTTTAGTTTTTATGCTTGCATTGGTAAGTCAATTTGATGTAGTTGGAGAATTTGCCCAACAGATCTATGCCCAAGTATTTGAAAGTAGCAAAGGCCATATTTCCTGGTTGAGGATATCGATTTTTCTGGTCATCATTTTAACCATATTCTTTGTGATCAAACATTGGTTCAACCAATTTTCACACCTCCAATTGGTGATCATGGTTAAAAAAATTTTATGGGGAATTTGGGAGGGATTGATCAGTATTCGGAATCTCAAAAACAAAGGGCTCTTTGTGCTATACACCATCCTTATCTGGGCTTTATATATTGGCGGTACCTGGGTTGGTCTTATGGCAACTGAAGGAACTGCTGAACTTAGTTTAGGTGTTGCAATTTCTGGATTAGCATTTGCCAGTATTGGTATGATCATCACACCTGGTGGCATTGGTGCCTATGCATTCTTTCTGGCCAAAGTACTGGAGAAAAATGATATACCATTTGAAATTGGTTTTGCCAATGGAACATTGCAATGGTTTGCACAGTTTATCATCGTAGTTGTGGTAGGATCCGTATGTATGGGTCTACTACCCTTTTATAACAAACAGAAATCACATGAAAACAATTAGTGCTATCGAGCATAAAATATTTACCCTTCCGCAAATGCTTGCCCAGATAGCATCCTGGAGGGTAACCAATAAGACCATTGCATTTACAAATGGCTGTTTTGATATTTTACACGAGGGTCATATTTTTTCTCTTTGTGCAGCAGCAAAGGAAGCCGACTACCTGATTGTTGGACTGAACAGTGATCATAGCACACAAAGATTAAAGGGACCTGAAAGACCCGTGAACAAAGAAAAAAGCAGGGCTTTGATGATGGCTAGTTTGGTAATGGTGGATGCAGTGGTTTTATTTGAGGAAGATACCCCATTAGAAATCATTACTGCCATTGAACCTGATATCCTTGTGAAAGGAGGCGATTATACGGTTGAACAGGTTGTAGGGGCAAAAGAAGTATTGGCAAAGGGTGGCCAGGTATTGATTAATCCCATCATAGAGGGATTTTCCACAACCGGTATCATCCAAAAAATCAAATCTTCTTTTTCTTAAAAGATTATAAACGCATCATACCCTCAAACTTAACATTACAAAAAAATCTGCTTTACTACATTTGAGCATTGCATCTATCGCAAAAAAAGTCTCAGAAAGAATCTTAAACATTTGAAGTTCTGCATATGCCTAAAAAGTTGCTTATTCAAAGAGATATCAGCTGGCTTAGTTTTAATGCCAGGGTTTTACAGGAAGCCAATGACCCCAGTGTACCTTTAAAAGAAAGAATTCGTTTTTTGGGGATTTTTTCTAATAATTCGGATGAATTTTTCAGGGTTAGGGTTGCTACCTTAAAAAGGATGATTGAGTTTTCTGAAAAAAGGAAGAAGCTAAACATGCACCTGGAAGAAGCACCGCAAAATATCTTAGATCAGATACAGACCATTGTCTTACAGCAACAGAATGAGTTCAACAGAATATGGAATGGCATTTTAAAGGAACTTAAAAAAGAGAATATTCATCTGGTAGATGAGAAACACCTAACCAAAGAACAACAGTTATTTGTTAAAAAATTCTTCGATGATGAAGTGCGTTCCAATATCATTCCCTTAATGATTGAAAGCCTTCCCCAACTACCCTACCTGCGTGATAAAAGTATTTACCTGGGTGTTGTTTTACGCAAAAAAAATACGGCATACCATCAAAAATATTCACTAATTGAAGTACCTGCAAAAGCAGTAGGCAGGTTTATCATATTGCCATCCAGGGGCGCGGAAAAACAAATCATATTGCTGGAAGATGTGATCAGGTTCAACCTGCCCAATATCTTCTCTTATTTCGAATACGACCATTTTGAATCACATGTTTTTAAAGTAACCAAGGATGCAGAACTGGAACTGGATAATGATGTAAGCACCACTTTTGTTGAAAAAATAGAGAAAGGTGTAAAAAACAGAAGAAAAGGAAAGCCTGTTAGGTTTGTTTACGACAAAGAAATGGATGCCGGATTATTGGAATACCTGATCAGAAGACTAAACCTGAATAGAAAAAGCAATATCATCCCCGGAGGGCGCATCCATAATTTCCGACATTTCATGGATTTCCCTGACGTATTCAATACCAAAAGTACCAGACGTGCCGCATTTACACATCCTAACCTGCAAACTTCCATGCGCGTTACAGACGTTATTGTAAAAAAAGATGTGATGCTGCATTTCCCTTATCATTCTTTTAATGCAGTGATCGACCTATTGCGTGAAGCGGCAATGGATCCGGATGTTACCTCAATTAAAATAACAGCTTATCGTTTGGCTTCTAATTCCAAAGTGATCAATGCCCTGATCAATGCTGCCAGGAATGGCAAGGAAGTGGTGGTAATGCTTGAATTGAAAGCCAGGTTTGATGAAGAAGCCAATCTGGAATGGAAGAAAATATTAGAAGAAGAAGGTGTGACCGTTTTATTGGGTGTGCCCAGAATGAAGATTCATGCCAAGCTATGCATTATCAAAAAAAGAAAAGGCAGTAAGATCATTCAATACGGTTTTGTAAGTACGGGAAACCTGAATGAAAAAACTGCCAATATCTACGGAGATCATTGCTTGTTAACCAGCAACAGAAATGTAATGGCCGACATCAACCGAATTTTCCGTTACCTGGAAAATTGGAAATTAGGTGTCCATCATTTGCAAATGTGTAAAACCTTGCTGGTTTGTCCTGTTAATATGCGATCTACATTAATAGGATATATAGATAAAGAAATTAAACATGCGAAATCGGGTAAAGAAGCAAAAATCATTCTTAAAGTAAACTCTATCAGTGATGCCATACTGATCAGTAAATTAAATGAAGCAGCCAAAGCAGGTGTGGAGATCCGAATGATTGTACGGGGTATATTCTGTGCAATGACAGATCCTAAAAAGCCCAATCAGCAGGTTTCTGCGGTAAGTATTGTTGATGAATACCTGGAACATGCCAGGGTTATTATCTTTCATAATCTGGGGAAAGAAAAAATATTTATTTCCAGTGCCGACTGGATGGTAAGAAACCTGGACCACCGTGTGGAAGCTGCTGTTCCTATAACAGATCCAGCCATCTGTGCAGAGCTCAAAGATATTATCCACATTCAATTAAGAGATAATGTGAAGGCAAGAATTCTAAACAATGACTTAACCAACATCTATGTACCTTCCAAGGGTAAAAAACAGGTACGGTCTCAAATTGAAACGTATCATTACCTGCACAAGAAAAACATAGGAAATAGTGAGGTTAGCCGCCATTGATATCGGAAGTAACGCAGCAAGGCTTTTAATAGCAGATGTAACACAAGACAATGTGGGCAAGCCCCAGTTTAATAAATTGAACCTGGTTAGGGTTCCCTTAAGGCTTGGTTTTGACGTGTTTGAAAAGGGTGAAATATCTAAGGAAAAAAGAGGCATGGTTCTACAAACCATGAAAGCATATAGTCACTTGTTGAATGCATATGGTGTTAAAAATGTAATTGCCTGCGCCACCAGTGCCATGCGTGATGCCAGAAACAGTTCAGACCTGATCAGAAAGATCAAAATGGAAACCGGCCTTGAGATCGAAATCATTAGTGGCGATCTGGAAGCTTCCATCATCTATGAAAACCATATTGCAGAGAACCTGGATACCGACCATAGCTATATGTACATTGACGTTGGTGGCGGTAGTACCGAACTTACTTTTTTTGCAGACGGCAAATTGGTATTCAAAGAATCTTTTAATATAGGTACGATACGTTTGTTGAAAGATATGGTAGACGATACCAAATGGAATGAAATAAAAGATGTGGTTAAAACAAAAACCAAAGGGTATAAAAAAATAATTGCCATTGGTACAGGTGGCAATATCAATAAAGTGTTTTCACTCAGTAAGAAGAAAGATGGTAAACCGCTTAGCCTGGATTTACTTAAAGATTACTATAAAGAAATTTCCAGTTTTTCTCTAGAAGACAGAATCAATATTTATAAACTCCGCGAAGACAGGGCTGATGTAATTGTACCCGCTTTACAGATCTATATCAACATTATGCGATGGGCAGAAATAGAAGAAATTTTTGTACCTAAAATTGGTCTGGCTGATGGTTTGATACAACATTTGTATTATGAACTATTGGCAAAGAATACGGCTAATATTTGAACATATTTTGTTTAATCGATATAGGTGTTTCCAAAGCAAAAACAAGCTTCCCTTTTCCTGTTTACATTTTTTGCCTTAAAAACAACAAAAATGGGGTTTACGCAAAATTTCACCGATAACACCCCCCTTTTCACCCATATTCTACGGGTAGATTCTTTGTTGGGAATAGATTTGGTACAAACTAATGCATTATGAAAAAGCTATTCATTGTTTCATGGGTATTATTATGTTCACTTACAGTAGAGTTGAAAGCAAGATCAGTGTTTATAGATTCTACTGTTAAAAATGTCCATGCAATAGATGGAGCTGCTAATGAATGGGCTGAGGGAAAATTTGAAACAGACAAAGAAACTTTTCTGCAGTATGCCATAGATCATGATAAAGAGAACCTGTATTTCGCTATCAGGATTCCTGACCAGGCCACACAAATGAAACTCATGACATTGGGAATGAAATTATTCATTGATAAAAAGGGCAAGAAAAGAGAAGGGACAGGTATTGAATTTCCACTAAAAAAAGAAGGCAATCCTTTTGGTGGAGCAGGCAGGGGAAATAGGTCGGCACAAGCTGAGCCTGCTGAAAGACCCGATCCAAAAGAGATCAGGGAACAACTAGCTCAGACAATGATTCTTTTGAAAACATTTGGGATGGAAGACCAGGATGATAAACAACAATTGATTATCTTAGAAAATGGCGTAAATATTGCGTTTGAATGGGATGGCAATAATGCTTTGTTTATTGAATACCTGGTGCCAACGAAATTCATAGGTAGTGAAAGTGCATTAGCGGGGAAACCTTTGGGCATTGGTTGGGTTATCAATGGATTTGAGGCAGGTTCAACAGGCGGACCCACGGTTGTTAGAACAGAGCTTGTCGGCGTTCCGGCAGGATCCAATGTTTCTAGGGGTGGTATTGGAAGAGGGGTTGTTAATTCGAACCCTTCTAGAGGGGGTAATACTCCGGCTTCTAATAACGACAATCGAATGAAAGAACAAAGTTTTTGGACAAAATATACAATCAATTAAAACACTTTAACCATCAATACATTGCCCCAGTCAAATAATAAAAGAATCGTCACCTTCATTGCACATGTAGCAGCGTGGAGTTGTTTTTTTGCCTTACCCTATCTCGTGTTTTTCCCCCGACTCAGAGAATTTAGCATGAGCAACCACCAAATTGCTGCCATTATTTGCAATAATGTTTTTTTGATTGTTTTTTACTATTTCAATACATGGATACTGATTCCGAAATTTCTTGTTAAGGAAAAATGGTTGTTTTATTTTATTTCAATTCTTGCCTGCCTTTTCTTTTTCCTCTACATTCCCAGAGAAATTGCGAAAATGATTGCAGAACCAGAAATGTTCAATCCACAGGCTACCCGCGAATTCATTCGCAATCCAGCCTTTACTGGTAAAAAACAGTTTCAAGGATTATGGCGAACCAGAAGACCTGGTGCTGACCCTTATAATACGGTATTATTCCTACTGATCTTTACAGTTGGTACCTGTATCAGTGTGATACAGCGTTGGCTTCAAACAGAACAAACTAGAAAAGAAACAGAAAATGAAAAATTAAATACAGAACTCTCCTTTCTTAAATCGCAGGTAAACCCTCATTTCTTTTTTAATACACTCAATAATATTTATTCCCTTGCCATCGTAAGAAGCGAGAAGACCGCACCAGCAGTAATGAAGCTTTCTGCTATCATGCGATACATCTTAACGGAAACACAAAGAGACCTGGTACCTTTGAGCAATGAAGTAGACTTTATCAATAATTTCATCGACCTGCAAAAAGTTAGACTGACCGATAAGGTGGTACTTGATTTTTCAACAGAAGGCAGTACCGACAATTTACTGGTTGCACCACTTTTGTTCATACCTTTTGTTGAGAATGCTTTTAAATATGGTGTGAGTACCAAAGAATCTTCCAATATTAGTATTGAGATCCGCACGAATGGAACGATGATCTATTTGCATGTACAAAATTATATAGTACCTTCAGAAAACACATTGATGGAAAATACAGGAATTGGCATTAACAATGTGAAAAGAAGACTGGAGTTGATGTACCCCAATAAACACACACTCACCACCTCCCAAGCAAATAACTATTATACTGTAAACCTGGAGATACAAACCTTATGATACACTGCATAGCCATAGATGACGAACCGCTTGCCTTACAGTTGATCAATGAGTATTGCAGTAAAATATCCTTTCTCAAACTTGAAAAAACCTTTACCAATACAGATGAAGCAAAAACCTATTTACAAAACAATAAGGTAGATCTTCTTTTTCTTGATATACAGATGCCAGATATCAATGGCATGCTTTTTTACAAAAACCTTACGGATAAACCGCCAGTTATTTTTACAACTGCCTACAAGGATTTTGCTGTGGAAGGCTTTTCTGTTGATGCAGTGGATTATCTGCTGAAACCCTTTGAATACGACCGTTTTCTCAAAGCCTGTTACAAAGCCAATGAATACATTGAATTTCTGGGCTCGCAGGAGTTACAGCTCAATTCCATATTTGTAAAGGTGAATTATGAGATCATGAAAATCAACCTGAAAGATATTGAGCTGGTTGAAGCGCTGGATGATTATATCAAGATTTACATCAAACCCAATCCTGTATTAACACTCATGACTTTAAAAGGTATACAGGAAAAACTCCCCTCCAGAGATTTTGTTAGGGTACATAGGTCCTTTATCGTGCCCTTAAGCAGGATAGAAAAATTTAGCAAAACAAAACTTTGGATCTCTGGCAAGGAAATACCTATTGGCAGCAGTTATACGGGTGTATACGACCAGTTAATTTCCATTTCAAAGATCAAATAAAGACCTTCGTAAGGGATGTTTTAATTAACATTTCCTCCTTTCCTGTTAAAATATTTTACCCCTCAAAGGCTTAATGGTATTTTTGCGAAAATATTACCCATGGAATTTCTCCAACAACTCGGCATTTCAGCAAATAATCAAGGTGTTTCAACTGGTGTAAACTGGATCGAAAGCAAGGGCAAACAGATCGATTCCTTTTCACCCGTTGATGGAACCAAAATTGGTTCTGTGTTATCAGCAGATGATGCTTCCTATGAAACAGTCATCAACAAAGCAGCAGAAGCTTTTGGTGTTTGGCGAAACTGGCCTGCACCTAAAAGGGGAGAAATTGTTAGACAGGTAGGTGATGCATTGAGACAAAACAAGGAAGCATTGGGCAAACTGGTGAGTTATGAAATGGGTAAAAGTTTGCAGGAAGGTTATGGCGAAGTGCAGGAAATGATTGATATCTGTGATTTTGCCGTGGGTCTATCCAGGCAACTTTATGGACTTACCATGCATAGCGAAAGACCATCGCACAGAATGTACGAACAGTGGCATCCTTTGGGTATTACAGGCATTATATCAGCATTTAATTTCCCAGTTGCTGTATGGTGCTGGAATAGTGCCTTGGCTTGGGTTTGCGGCAATGTAACTATTTGGAAGCCCAGTGAAAAAACTCCTTTATGTGGTATTGCCGTGCAAAAAATAGTTGCGGATGTTTTTGTTAAAAACCAGGTTCCTGAGGGCGTTAACGGATTAATACAAGGTGGCAGAGAAATAGGCGAAAAAATGAGTCATGATAGCAGGGTCCCGCTGATTTCTGCAACAGGTTCTACCAGGATGGGAAAAGCATTAAGTGCCGCTGTGGCCGCTCGTTTGGGAAAAAGTATTTTAGAATTGGGCGGAAACAATGCGATCATTATTTCCAAAGATGCAGATATCGATATGGCATTACTGGGATCTGTTTTTGGAGCCGTTGGAACAGCCGGACAAAGATGCACCACTACGCGCAGATTGATCATCCATGAATCTGTTTACGAAAGCTTTACCCAAAAACTAGTTAAAGCTTATGCGCAACTCCATATTGGCAACCCATTGGATAAACAAAACCATGTAGGGCCACTGATTGATCAAGCAGCCGTTGCCATGTATTTGCAATCTATCGAGGATTGTAAAAAACAGGGTGGCAAATTTCTGGTAGAAGGAGCTGTTTTAAGTGGTGCTGGATTTGAAAGTGGTTGTTATGTTAAACCTTGTATTGCTGAAGCTTCAAATGATATGGCCATTGTGCAACATGAAACTTTTGCACCCATTTTATATGTGATGAAATATAAAACCCTGGATGAGGCCATTGCATTACAGAATGGCGTACCACAGGGCCTCTCCTCCTCCATCATGACCCTGAACATGCGGGAGGCAGAACAGTTCCTGTCTCATGCTGGTAGCGATTGTGGCATTGCCAATGTAAATATTGGCACTAGTGGTGCTGAAATAGGCGGGGCATTTGGCGGAGAAAAAGAAACAGGTGGCGGAAGGGAAAGTGGCAGTGATGCCTGGAAAGCTTACATGCGCAGACAAACCAATACCATCAACTGGAGTACAGGATTACCATTGGCTCAGGGAATCACATTTGATATTTGATGAAATTAGATAATCTACATTTTACTAAAACCAAGTATGAAACTGTTTCCTGAAAAAAAAGTGGAAATTATTTGTTAATTGTCCAAGGCTGATTTATCTAATCACTTTGGCAGCATGAGCTTATTTATTTTCCAAAACTTTTTCTAAATGCACCAATCTGCCATCAGTTGTAAACCCTTCTACCACCACATGAAATCGTTTAGCGGATTGATTGTTATTGAACCGTATATAAAATTCTGGTTTATTTTCTTCCGGATAAAGATTGGGATTCCAGTAAATAGTGTTTCTGTTGCTAATACCCAATGAAGAAGTATTGATATAATCATTGGTGAAGTCCAATGAGGGCATATAACCATTTACAGAAAAATTGCTCATAGAAGAAATTGCATCTTTGCTTGCATCTGAGTACTTCCTGGTATAAACAACCAAGGCTGCCCCAATACCAACACCAGGCAAAGCCCCACCCATTCCTGGAGGATAATATTTTACAAGCGCAACATCTTTGGCTCGCACGCCTTTTAAAAAATCAATAGTTGTTGGAAACTCATCCAAAAACAACCTCACTGGTGGCATCAGGCTAAAAGAAATTTGCCGGTTCGTTTCTATCCGATAATCATTACCACTTATGGTTATCAAAAGACCAGCAATTTCTCCCTGTAAAAAATCTAACACATTACCGCCATCGGTTGTGGGATTATTGATCAGGTCTAACACTTTAGCAGTTGACATGCCATTAAAAACACCCCTGGTATAACGATCATTAACCTGTTGCTTTGGCGGCACTACCCTTGATTTTACCACCACTTCTTTTAACCCAGTAGCAGAAATAGAATCAGAACGCAAATTGGTCAGGGTTTCTTTGGCCTGCTGTAATTTTACTTCATCAACCAAGATAGACCTGTTTATCAGCTGATCCTGAGATGAAAAAGGCATAGACATATACAAATCTGCAGTATCGATACTTACCCCAAGCAGTTTCCATTTATTGCCATTTAAGGTATACCTGAATTCCTGCTTGCCTTCAAAAATCAATTGATCCACTTTAAAACTTCCATCTTCTGCTACTGTTGAACCAAGAAAGGAACTGGCAGAATCCTTATTGGTATACATTATCACTAAATCACCTTTGTTTATGGGCTTCTTGGTGTCCTGGTCAAACAACTTACCCTGTATCGCAATATACCCGGAATCATTTAATGTTAAACTCTCACCTGCATGCAATGACTGGTCTCTCCATTCAGTTGTTCCCATTTCCAATGCAAACTTTTCTTTATCCAGAATAGCAGGGATAATTTCGGAACTGATATAGGATTTTGTTTTGCTATCCTGGTTTAACAATAGTCCATTGATGATATTATCTTCCTTAGTATAAACCCATTTATCTTCATCAGATACAGAAACTGAAAAACTACCTGCTATATTTTCAGGTACCGTAAAATGAAATACATTTTTACCTATTGGGATCGTATTCAAAGTATCCGCTACCAATGAAATTTGCAAAAAACTACTATCCGCAATTACCAAAGAATGAGCCGTACCCAATATTTGCTTTTGTGCATCTGTAACCTGCATTTGCAATAATCCAGTTGGCAATTCAGCAGTAGGAATTTTGATGGAATACTGACCCGATGCTGTGTTTACCTGCTTTTCCAATATCAGGTTATCATCCATAAAGCCTCTAAGCATGAGTCCGCTAGCACCTTTTAAAGATGCTGGCAAAACCAAATTACATTGTTTGGCAGCATTGATATTATTGATGGTGATATACACTTTATTATCCTGTGCTGGTGGAAGAGCAAAGTCTTTTTTACTTCCACCTGGAATGGTAACTATCGCTTGGTATAGTTCACCTAACTCAGGTGAGATGGCGAAACTGGCATTACCCTGTTTATCAGTTTTAAAACCAGCTACTTCTTCTTTTTTGCTGTTTATAATCGTCCCCTCCCCTTCAAATACATTTCCTGATGTGTATTTCATTTGTAAATACACCAGGTTAACCATACCTGCAACTATGTTTCCGGAACTTGGGAAAAACTTACAAGTTAACTTCTCATTAATAGAAGCTGCATTAGGAGATTTTTGTTGTGGATTAAAAACATACACTGTTTTTTGGGTATAGGAATATTCTGTTGGACTGGGTTTTGCTTTGGTATAAGCTCGAATAAAAAAAACACCTTGCGCCAGGGTTAATGGCAATTTCAAATTGCCAGCAGCTACTCCACCAAGTATGGGCACTTTACCTTGATGGATTTGTTTACCTGATTCATCTATTAAGTCTATAAAAAGATTAGTACCCAGGCTACCAGGTGTAAGTGCTGAAAATAAATAAGATTTAAACCAGATAATTTCACCTGCTACATATGCGGACCTGTCAGTTTGTAAATAGATCCTGTCTCTGGTCTGACAAAAACCAATACCCTTATTAATAAACAAGAATATCAGTACTAACCAAGGCATTTTCCCTTTCATAGACTATCAAATTATGGCTTAAGATAATCAAAAAATCATATATGATACTATTTTAAAATGTGGTGCCCAACAATGTAGAGGGCCCAGATCATTTTGCAGATCCTTTAGGCAAACAACCTTAACATTTTCATAAAACTTCCCGAAGCCCATTATTTTATCATGATCATTACGCAAATTTGTAGCTATAGAAAACATTTTTACAAAATGATGCATCGAGGGATTGTCTTGACCATAGTGGGCTGGTCTATTTTTTGTGCGCAGGTAGCAGCACAAAGCGAAGCACCAAAAGGCTGGCACCTGCTTGATTTTGCCAGCGATTCCTATTATGGTATTAGCCTTCAAAAGGCATACAGTTTTCTAAAAGAAAAAAACAAGCACTCCCAACCCATTATTGTAGCTGTACTTGATTCAGGTGTTGACACCACACATGAAGACCTGAAAGAAATTCTCTGGACAAATAAAAAAGAAATTGCTGGCAATGGTATTGATGATGATGGCAATGGTTATATTGATGATATCCATGGCTGGAATTTTTTAGGTGGTAAAGATGGCAGAGATGTATACAAAACTTCGGATGAAAGATCCAGAATTTACCATCGACTAAAATCTAGGTTTATCAATCCTTCTCTGGATACCAATGCGCTTCATGGAGATGATATAGCCGCATTTGAACTTTGGAAAAAAGTAAACAGTGAACTAAACTTCAGTTCGGATGAACAGGTAGAACTTTTATTTGTAGAGATCACAGCCAAAGCTTTAAAAAAGCACGACAAAGTGCTTCGCAAAGAAATGGGAATGGAAGAATATACCTGTGAAAGCCTGGAACAATTTATCCCAACTACCAAACCCGGACGTGACGCTAAATTTGGTTACCTCACTTGCTTGAAAATGATTGGTGTGGATCCTGATGAAAAAAACACCAATACCATCGCAGACCTCGATGAATATGTGGAAGGGAAAAAACTGGCTTTTGAGTCGAAAGATGCACCCCCATTCGATTACAGGGCAGATATTGTAAAAGACAATTATTTTGATTTTTCCGACCGATTCTATGGCAACAATGATATTATGGGGCCTATGAATGGCGCAAAACATGGCACCCATGTGAGTGGCTTGATCGCTGCCAAAAGAAACAATGGTAAGGGCATTGATGGTGTAGCTGACAATGCAAAAATAATGATGTTGCGTGTAGTTCCTGATGGTGATGAATACGATAAGGATGTAGCATTAGCCATCAGGTATGCTGTTGATAATGGTGCGAAAGTGATCAACATGAGTTTTGGTAAATATTATTCACCGGAAAAACCATGGGTAGACAGCGCCATCAGGTATGCAGAATCTAAGGATGTTTTGCTGGTGCATGCTTCCGGAAATGAAAATAATGATGTTGACACAAAGGAAAATTTTCCCAATCCTTTTCTGAATAAATCACATACCAAAGCGGCCAACTTCATCAATGTTGGAGCCAGCAGCGACCCAAAAATAACCGGCAGTATCACGGCAGATTTCAGTAATTATGGAAGAGAAAATGTAGACGTTTTTGCTCCTGGTGTACGGATTTACTCAACATTTCCGGGTGGCGACCAATATGGTAATCTCAAGGGTACCAGTATGTCGGCACCAATTGTTACTGGTTTAGCGGCTTTGATCCGATCTTATTACCCAGCATTATCTGCCGTTCAGGTAAAAAAAGTTATCGAAGAATCTGTTACCAAACCCGATAGCCGGATTAATTGTATCAAGCCAGGCTCTCGTAACGAGATCATACCCTTCAGTTTACTTTCTAGTACAGGTGGCATTATCAATGCTTTCCAGGCAGTTGAAAATGCAGATACTACCAAACCTTACATTGCCATAAAAGAGCAAGTAAAACAGGCTTCTATCATTCCTATCAAACTAAATACAAAAACACAACGCTGATGCCCTTCCCACAAGTGAATGAATACCCGGAATATTTTAGCAGATATATCCTTAAAGTAAAAGCTAACAGTGTTTCCGAAGCCTTACAAACATACAGTGAACCGCTTTCCGCATTTTACCTAGGATTACCAGAAGAAAAAGCCATGCATGCTTATGCTGACGGTAAATGGACACTCAAAGAGTTATTACAACATATCACAGATACGGAGAGGATCATGAGCTACCGCTTATTACGAATAGCCAGGAATGATAAAACTCCCTTGGCATCTTTTGACGAGAACCAATACGCCACTAATTCCCTGGCCAATCATAGAAGTTTTGACTCCATCAAAGAAGAGTTTCTGGCAATAAGAAAAGCCACTGATCTTTTGATACAGTCAGTTTCAGAAGAGCAGTGGGCATTTGAGGGAGTAGCCAGTAATATGAAGGTTACTGCCAATGCAATTGGATTCATCCTGTATGGTCACATGCTGCATCACCAGGATATCGTTTTGGAAAGGTATCTTTAATAAGAGACCCTGCTTTCAATAACCAAAACAATCGCACCATTCTTCATCACAAAGTAATTTTTGCAAATACTTATTTTGTAAAACAGCTGTATAATCCATCGGCTTACCATCTACCCAAATGGTTCTGTAAACAAGTCTGATACCATGACTATAATCAACCCACCAGTTGATATGCCCTGTGTATAAGGGTTGTATGGGTTTGCCATTTAATTGATGCCAACCATAAATGGCTACACGATCTGACTTCTTTTCACGTAATAATTTACCTGATATAACCACATCTTTTTTAATCCCTGCGATCAGTCCTTTTGCTCCCTTACGTTGACCTTCAATGATCAGGTGATGCTGCCACATGGTAATAGCACTATCTCTTAATGCATACATAGGAACAGGTGCCAGTTTCACTTTGGCTTGTTCATAAATATCATTGACCATTTTTCGGGTAGGCAAAAAACAGAATACACTATCAGCTATAACCTTTGCTGCCATTGGTGATAAGGGAATCCTGGCCCAATCATCATCTGTTCCGACGGACAAATAATCAGGCGACACAAAATAATATGCTTCCGTTTTTTTTCCATTGCTATCAGTTATTGAGGTATGAATTTTTACAAATCTTTTAAGAAATGTAGGGATGTTACCAGACAATAATAGCGACAATGCAACTGAATCTCTATCCCGCCAGGAATAAACTGCCACATTTTGATAAAATTCAGTGGCGCTTTGTTGCCGGCTTGATTCTTTTTGAACTGGCCAATTGATATTCTTGGAAGAAGTACAGGAAAGTACCAGAAAAATGATGGTTATGCCAGAAACAGCCTTTATCATTGGTATTATTTAGAAGATCCCTTAAAGGTAACTACCAACCATTTACTTTGTATACTTAGATAAACTTTCGTTTTTGTATGGAGAAACTATGCCCATTTTCCATAAACTTAGCAATTACAAATAAGCAAGAGAAAAAAAACGATTTACCTTAGTACGCGTATGACGAAAATCGGATTACTCTCAGATACCCATGATTACCTTGATGATGAGGTAAGCAAACATTTTGAAAATTGTGATGAAATTTGGCATGCGGGAGATTTTGGTTCATTATCCCTTGTTCAGTCTTTGCAAGCCTTGAAACCATTAAAAGGCGTGTATGGCAATATTGACGGACAGTCTATCCGTTCTGAATTTCCTGAAATGCTTAGTTGGTATTGCGAAGAAGTGAAAATTTGTATGTTACATATTGGTGGTTACCCGCCAAGATATAATGCAGAAGCAAAAAAAATAATCCAAGAACAGAAACCCCAAATTTTCATCAGTGGGCACTCCCATATTCTAAAGATCATGTATGATGATCTGCACCATTGCCTGCACATGAATCCCGGAGCTGCAGGTAAACAAGGCTGGCATAAAGTAAGAACCCTTGTTAGGTTTGTCATTGATGGAAAAGATATCAAGAACTGCGAAGTGATTGAACTGGGGAAACGTTGATAGAATAAAGAAATCCTATATAAAAATGGATTCTTTAAAGAGAATAAATTGTATCTTTTTATTCTAAAACAATCAATTTATGGCTAATGCATTAAACAGAAGGGACTGGCTTAAAGCAAATTCATTGGCAGCTTTAGCAATGGGATTTTCACTACCATCTTTAGGTAAAGATTCCGGTATCCTGCAACCTGCTGTTATAGATGATGGATGGTTAAATTTGGGATCGAATGAGAACCCCTATGGCATTTCACCCAAAGCCAAAGAAGCCCTTGTAAATATGCTTTCCGAAGCAAATCGTTATCAATTCAATGTATCTTCTTTAAGCAATTTTAAAAAAATATTAGGCAACCATTTTCAAGTAAGTGAAGACTATATTTTAGCAACAGCCGGATCTGGTGATGCATTGAATAAATTAGCCCGGCATTTCAACAAAGGAAATCTTGTAACGGCAACACCAACTTTTGGGGTACTACCTAACACTGCAAAAAAGATAGGCACCAAAGTAATAGAGATTCCTTTAACGAAATCGAAAGTGCATGATTTGCCTGCTATACTGAAAGCCATTAACAATGATACACAAACCGTCTATATCTGCAACCCTGCCAACCCTACTAGTACTATTGTATCCCCTAGTTCATTAAAAGCCTTTTGTATAGAAGCCTCTAAAAAAGCTGTAGTAATTGTAGATGAAGCATATATCGACTTTTTAGATGCACCTGATAATGAGTCGATGATCGGCCTTATTAACCAGCACCCAAACATCATTGTTGTGCGTACTTTTTCTAAAATACATGCAATGGCTGGTTTAAGAATAGGATTTGTTGTAGCGCATCCTACCATGATCCGCACGTTGGGTGATAATCAATTTAGCAATGCACAAATCACTATCAGTAATCTCACGATGGCCGCAGCCATTGCCAGTTTAAAAGATGAAGCGCATTTAACTTTGTGCAAACAAAAAAATGCAGCAGCCAGATCATATACGATCAAGGAGTTGATGGGAATGCAAATTGCTGCTATCCCATCGTATACTAATTTTGTTTTTTTTCCTCTAGGCAATTATAGCGGAAACTTTGAAGATGATATGTATAAAAAGAAAGTGATACTTCATTCCTATAAACAACCTGATGGAAACTGGGCCAGGGTGAGTATTGGCACCTTAGAAGAAATGAAAAAGTATATAGCAATGATGAAAGAGGATTGGAAAGCGTGAAGATGAGTAACCTCAAAAGAAAAAGCCGCAGATGCGCAGATCAGTTTCCTATCTGCGCATCTGCGGCTAAAATTTTTACCGAACTACATTCCCGGAAAAATAGGTCTGCCCACAATTTCTCTAAAAGGCCAAGGAATACTTGCTATTAAAACAATCAAAGCGATCAAAAAATAGTAAAACGCTTTCTTATATTTTACATCATCAGTCACCTGTTTTTTAGACATACCATAACCCAGTGTGATCAGCACAATTGCCAAGATCATCCCAATGGGATGTTCTACCAGAAAAAATCGCAAGAACTTATCTTTCATCAGAGATGTTCCTTCGGGCAAGCTATAAGTTAGCAACCCATATCTACCCCATAAAACCTGAAATATACCAAGGAGCAAGGTTGTATGGGCACTGATCATCGTAAATAACCATAACTTTTTAACACCGGCAGTAAATGGTTTTTTTCCACTAGAGCCTGAATAAGCTTTTACAATTGACAACAAAAGTAAAATCAAAATAACCCAGCGTAGAAAATTATGTAAATGAAGTAATCCTGTTTGCATAGTTTTTATTTAATGAAATGAAGATAAACTATGAGAATCTAAAAACGCAAAAAATATTGGCAGATTAATATACCCCCCTATACAATTGCAAACTCCAGACTCCAGACTCCAGAATACAAACCACCCTACTCTACCCAATCTGCCACAAACAAATTGGTATCTCTGGTACCCCCATTATTCCGGTTAGAGGCAAAGATGATTTTTTTACCATCAGGACTAAACATGGGGAAGGCATCGAAACCCTTGTCACGACTGATTTTTTCTAAACCATTACCGTTTAGATCGGTGAGATACATGTTAAAGGGAAAACCTCTTTTGTATTCATGGTTACTACAGAAAATAATATGTTTCCCATCTGGGGTAAAATTAGGAGCCCAGTTGGCTTGTGCAAGGTTAGTGATTTGTTTTGCATTACTGCCATCAGCATCAGCTACCCAAACTTCCATATGTGTGGGAGCTACCATTCCCTGTGCTAACAATTCCTTGTATTCTTTAACTTCTGCTTCGGTTTGGGGGCGACTGGCTCTCCAAACTATTTTCTTCCCATCAGGGCTAAACCAAGCACCACCATCATATCCTAGGGCATTAGTAACTCTTTTTTCTTTTCCGGTGGCCAGATCCATTACATAGAGGTCAAGGTCGCCAAATTTATCACTGCAATAGATCATTTTTTTACCATCACGAGAAAGGGTGGCTTCCGCATCATAGCCTTTGGCAGTTGTAATTTGCTTAACAATCTTGCCATTTAAATCGGCCATGAAAATATCATAGCTGTCGTATAAAGGCCAGATGTACTTATTGCCATATTTGGTTCTATCGGGTACAGGCGGACAGCTATCGGCCCCCTTAAAAGTAGAAGCATACATGATATGTTTCCCATCAGGTAAGAAATAAGCACAGGTAGTTCTGCCTTTTCCACTGCTCACCATTTTATAGCTAAATTTTTCTCCTTGTTTGGGTAGTTTACCAATAAAAATCTGGTCGCAATTCACGCCTTCCTTGGGATTGGTTCTTTGAAAGATGATACTTTTTCCATCATAACTCCAATATGCTTCCGCATTATCACCACCAAAAGTTAACTGCTGTACATTTTTGAAATGTTTTTCACCGGCAAACAAAACCGAATCAGTGTTTTGGGCATTTAATTGGGCAAATAAAAAAGTAACAATTCCTAAAGAAAGGATGAGTTTTTGCATAACCATAATGTTAAGGTGTGGCAAAAATAAGGGCATCAAGGCTTTCTTTTGTCAGCTTTTTGTCATCACAACGCCCTGAAGCTTAATTTTGACAGATGAAAAAATTGCAAACGGCTATTCTCGCACTATTGATTTTTGCCTGTAATAACAAAGAAAAAAAGGTAGTTCCTGATATGCTAACCAAGGAAGAAATGCCCGCTGCTTTGCAAAGTTTATGGGAAAGAACAGCCCTATTTCCTGATAGCACGGGAATAAGGTTACAATTGGTGAATGCTTTAGACAGTTTGGGTGCAACCAAACAAGCGATGGTGCAAATGGATACCCTTTTGCTAAATGATAGTCTCAATTATGGTTTGTGGTATCGCAAAGCCTTATTACAGGAAGCAATAAAAGACACATCAGGTGCATTACGCTCTTATAGATATGCCATCAGAATATATCCTTCACCTGATGCCATGTTAGGTGCTGCCAACTTACTGGCAGAAAAAAAGGATTCAACTGCTTTGTCCATATGCAAACAGATATCCTTAATGAGAATCGGCAGGGAATATGAAGCGCATAGCCAATTTATTTCGGGTATTTATTATGCAAGAACAGGCAAAAAAGAAAAGGCAATAGCAGCATTCAATAATACCATTGCTAACCAACTTAACTACCCGGAAGCTTATATGGAAAAAGGATTCCTATTATTTGAAGATAAAAAAATAGCAGAAGCATTAGCCGTTTTCAAGGTGTTGATCACCTTGAAAAATACTTACGCAGATGGTTATTACTGGGTGGCGAAATGCGAAGAAAGCCTTGAAAATAAAAAAGAAGCCATCGTTTATTATGAAAAAGCCTTACAACTAGACCCCACTATTTCAGAAGCAACTGATGCCCTGAAAAGATTGGGCAATAAATAAAATTAAAAAGCAGCTTAAAATTTCTCAATTTCGCCAAACTAAACAGAGATTATGCCCATCATTGCCCCTTCCCTATTAAGTGCCGATTTTATGCATTTACAAAAAGATTGTACGATGCTGAATGATAGTATGGCCGACTGGTTTCATCTGGATGTGATGGATGGTAGTTTTGTGCCCAATATCAGTTTTGGATTTCCTGTCATTGAACGCGTATGCAAGGCTACAGAGAAGACCTGTGATGTTCACCTGATGATACTTGAACCGGGTAAATATGCAGAAGCATTTCAAAAAGCAGGTGCGGATATTCTTACAGTTCACCTCGAAGCCTGTCCGCATCTGCATAGAAACCTGCAACAGATCAAGTCATTAGGCATGAAAGCCGGTGTAGCATTGAATCCGCATACACCTGTTCACTTATTATCAGATATTTTGCATGATATTGACCTGGTTTGCCTGATGAGTGTAAACCCCGGATTTGGCGGACAACAATTCATTCCCCATACCCTGCATAAAATACGTGCATTAAAAAAAATGATACAGGAACAATCATTGGCAACGCTTATTGAAATTGATGGTGGCGTTACACTTGACAATGCCCCTGCCATTTTACAAGCGGGAGCAGATGTTTTGGTGGCAGGGAATACTGTCTTCAAATCTGCAGACCCTGCGGCAACTATTGCAACTTTAAAAAGTTTTTAATTTTTTAAAAGTTTGCAGCTAAGCAGTCAATAATTAATCTGCTATTTTAAAAGGATCGCGAAAACTTCATACAAATTTCACACCGAAATAAGAATAAGGTTATTCTGATTATTCCTAAGAAGTCTATCCACATCTGTGTATAAGAAATGTTAGGTATGGATTGGTTTATACAATTAAATTTGAGAAGCAAGACATAAAAAATTGTAACCAGTTCGTCAAACCTTAAATCTTAAAAGATTGACAGAAACCATCATTAACCTCGAATCCGTTAATCCCATTGAATTCTTTGGTGTAAACAACGGAAAACTTGATTTGCTGAAAAAGAAATTCCCTCTCTTAAAGATCCTTTCCCGCGGGACACAATTAAAAATGAGCGGTGCACCGGAACAAATTGAAACAGCAAAAGAAAAGATCGACCTCATCATTCAGTACCTCGAAAGAAACGGGCACCTGAGTGAAAACTATTTTGAACAGATTTTAGGCGGTGATGATGCGGAAACGATCGACAATTTTGTTGATAAGAACCCGAATGACATCCTGGTATTTGGACCCAATGGTAAAACCGTTCGTGCCAGAACACCCAACCAGAAAAAAATGGTTCAGGCTGCCGATAAGAATGATATTGTATTTGCCATCGGACCAGCAGGAACCGGTAAAACCTATACGGCTGTTGCTTTAGCGGTTAGGGCATTAAAAAATAAAATGGTCAAGAAGATCATTTTAACAAGGCCCGCTGTGGAAGCTGGTGAAAGTCTGGGATTTCTTCCCGGTGATCTGAAAGAAAAGATCGATCCTTATTTACGCCCTTTATATGATGCTTTGGATGATATGATACCTGCTGATAAGTTAGGGTATTATATGACCACTCGCACCATTGAAATTGCACCATTGGCTTATATGCGAGGAAGAACCCTCGACAATGCATTTATAATTTTAGATGAAGCGCAGAACACCAATGATCTTCAATTAAAAATGTTCCTGACACGTATAGGTGCCAATGCAAAAGCTATCATTACTGGCGACCCTACACAGGTTGACCTTCCCCGCAATATGCGCAGCGGATTAGAAAAATCTACGCGTATTCTTAAGAATATAGAAGGGATTTCTCATATTGAATTAACCGAAGAAGATGTAGTAAGGCATAAACTCGTTAAAGCAATTATTAAAGCTTACGATAAAGAGAAAGAGAAGGAAGATGCTGATCATCAGGGTCATCATCACAGGTAATTAAAAAAAACGCTCAAATAAAAATTGAGCGTTTTTTTTTGCAAATCAATCTCCGAGAATTTCATGTCCCAGTTTATCTCTTTTAGTTTCCAGGTATTTGCGATTGTGTTTATTGGGATTGGTTTCTATGGGTACTATTTCAACAATTTCTAACCCATAACCTTTCAGGCCTGCACGCTTACGTGGGTTATTACTCATCAGTTTTAATTTATTCGCACCTAATGAACGAAGGATTTGAGCTCCTACCCCATAATCTCTTTCATCCATGCCAAAACCCAGGTGCAGGTTGGCTTCTACCGTATCCATCCCTTCTTCCTGCAGCTTATAAGCTTTGAGTTTATTGATCAGTCCAATACCTCTGCCTTCCTGGTTCATATACAATATCACGCCTTTGCCTTCTCTCTCTACCTGTTGCATGGCTGTATGCAATTGTTCACCGCAATCGCAACGGAAACTACCCAGAATATCGCCGGTAAAACAACTGCTGTGCACACGGCATAAAACTGCTTCTCCTTTTTGCCATTCTCCTTTAACCAAAGCCAGGTGTTCTGCTCCGGTGGTTTTTTCTTTAAATGCCACAAGTTTAAAATGTCCGTATTTGGTAGGCATATCTACCCTTACCAATTCTTCAATGAGCGAGTCAGTTTGTAAACGGTAATCGATCAGGTCTTTGATGGATATGATCTTCAACCCGAATTTTTGGGCAATCACCAGGAGTTCTGGTAAACGCGCCATACTTCCATCTTCATTCATCACTTCTACTAAAACGCCAGCAGGCTCTAATCCTGCAAGGCGGGCCAGGTCAACCGTAGCTTCCGTATGTCCTGTTCTTCTCAGCACCCCACCATTCGCAGCCCTTAGGGGGAAAATATGTCCGGGTCTTCCTAAATCAGACGGCTTTGTATGGCTATTCACCAATGCCTGGATGGTTTTGGCCCTGTCATGTGCTGAAATTCCGGTGCTGGTACCTTCTCCAATTAAATCTACAGAAACTGTAAATGCTGTTTCATGCAGGGATGTATTGGAACTAACCATGGGTTCTAATTCCAGTTCCTGGCAACGCTCTACAGTTAATGCAGCACAGATCAGGCCCCTACCTTCCTTACTCATGAAATTGATCACTTCTGGTGTGGTATGTTGCGCAGCAATAACAAAATCACCTTCATTCTCGCGGTCTTCATCATCTACCACAATCACCATTTTACCGTTACGGATATCATTTATCGCATCTTGAATCCTATCTAACATAAATACTTATTGAGCGGCGAAATTACAACTGATGCACATTAACAACATCAAATAGTTCATAAATCAGCCAAACTGTTACATTTTTTACCAAATACGCAAAAAAATACCTTAAAAAACGGTGCTTCTTAGCGTTAAATACCCAATGGAAATAATCCCCGGCATTTGTTTCTTAACAGAACAAATACCAGCGCATGTTAAAAACTCCATCAATTATCTTTCTTATCCTTATTATTAGTCAAATCGGAATTGCTCAAAATACAACCGGCGGTATTAAAGGAATGGTCAATACCCCATCAGGCCTGGCTCTATATGGCGCTTCCATTAAATTAATACATGAACCTACGGGTACTTATTATTTTACCAGAAGCAGTATTAGTGGCAGATTTTATTTTGCCAATCTTATGCCGGGAGGACCCTATGCTGCAGAAGTTCAATTCATAGGTTTTCAAAAAGATGAAATGAAAAATATTCAAATTGAATTAGGCACTGATATTTATGTACCATTTATTTTAAAAGAAAATACCAGCAATTTGGGCAACCTGACTGTGTATGCAAAAAAAAGACAATCTGATAGTGCCAATAAACCAGGTACCACCATTTATTCAAAGGAAAAAATGGAAGAATTACCTGTGATCAGCAGAAATATTTTGGAATACCTAAGTGTTCATCCAGCCATCAAAACTAGTTATTCAAATGAAGGTGCTATTTCAATTGCAGGGCAGCACAATAGGTATAATGCTTTTTATATTGACGGGGCTGTGAGCAATGATGTGTTTGGACTAGGGCCTTCCGGCATGAATGGAGGCAATGCGGGCATTTCACCATTATCCATTGATGCTCTGGAACAATTACAGGTAGCTGTTTCTCCTTATGATGCATCTCTGGGAAATTTTACCGGTGGAACCATTCAGGCGATCACCAGATCGGGCAATAACTATCCAACATCATCTGGATACCACTTTTTTAGCAATAGCTATATGAATGGGCATCAAAAAAAATCAGCCAACAGTACTTCAAATGAAAATGGCAATGCAAGTAGTTATACAACAGGGATACAGTTAAGCGGCTATTTTAAAAAAAATCAACTGTTTTATAGTTTCAATGTAGAGAAACAAAGGTTGACTTATGCTGACCCATATGATTTTGAAACCTATTCCGGCAATACCAAAAATGCCCTTACCATCAGCATTCTTGCCAATACCTTGCAAACAAGTTATCGGTATGATCCAGGAAAATATTTGGAAGGAAGTGAAATAGTTAATGCAGAAAAAACGGTTGCTAAAATAGACTGGTATGAAAATAAAACATCGCGCATTAGTTTTAGCCACCGGTACCAGTCTGCACAAAAGATGTTGGTTCCAAAAAGTGATGCACATACCATTCGCTTTAGTCATACTGGTTACCTGATTCATGCAAAAACACATTCCTTAAGTATGGAGTGGAATAAATTTTTAGGCAATAATAAAGGCAATCGTTTATTGCTAACTTATAACCTTGTTACAGACAACAGACATGGATTGGGAAAGGATTTTCCTTTTGTCAGGATCAATGATGGAGAAGGTGCTCTCTTGTTAGGCACTGATATTAATTCAACCGCTAACCATTTACAACAGCAACAAATAAACCTTTATGATAAATTTAATTTTGTTGCAGGGAAACATTTTTTAAATGCCGGAATTGAAGTTGAATATGTTTTCATTAAAAACATTTTTCAACCAAACAGTTATGGCAATTACAGCTTTGCGAACATCACTGATTTTCTGAGAAATGATCACCCATCTAATTACCAGCTGGGCTATCCTATAACTGCAAATTTTGTAAAAGAGCAAAGACCTTTTGAAAATAAGTTTCCGGTATTGCGAAATTCCTTTTTTGTGAATGATGAAATCAGGCCTTCTCAAAATACAGCCATCTATTTTGGTATTCGTACAGACCAACATTGGTTTCTCAAAAGTCCGGAGACCAATTCATTTGTAAACGATACGGTTTTGCCTTTTTATGCAAAATACCGGGAAATAGGCAATACCAGATCGGGGAACAAGCCTGTTATTCCTTTCACCATCTCACCCAGAGCAGGCTTTGTAATACATTGGCCAGATCAGAAAATCAGCATTTCTGGAGGGTTGGGTATTTTTTCAGGGCGAATACCTTTGGCATGGCCTGCGGGTATATATATAAATAATGGGTTGAATCAGGGTAATTACCAGGCAGAACCAGGATTACTTAACAGGATGCGATTCAGACCAAACCCTTCAACTCCTCATACCATCTATGAAACAGGCGCAAATGCTAATAAACTTGTCCTGAATCTCATTACTGAAAAGATCCGTTTACCAAAACAATTCAGGTATTCTTTTGCCATCGAAAAAAACAGTTCCAAACAATGGTATATAAAATGGGAAGCTATGTTTTTAAAAAACTTAGAGGAGATCAGTTATACCAATCTAAATCTTTTGCCCGCAACGGAAAGATTAACAGGTCCGGATAACAGATTAGTATACAGCTTACAAAACAAAGGAAGAATCCCCATAAATGCAGATGGAACCAATCCCTATGAATATGCCATTTTACTCGGCAATAACCAGGGCCTTAAAGGAGCTTCCTTTTTATTGACAACAAGAATTAGCAGACAATTTAAAAGTGGATGGCAATTAGAAGCTGCACATAGTTTTGGAAATTCAACATCCGTTCTTGATGGAACTTCTTTTGTAAATACAAGTCAGTGGCGATTCAATGAAACCGTTGATGGCAAAAACTTTCCGCTAATGGCTGTGTCTGATTTCAGTGCAGGTCATCGTTTAACATTTTTCGCCAGCAGTCAATGGATGGATCATCGAAAAAAAAGAATATGGTCGCTCTCGTTATTTTATTCCGGACAATCAGGAACACCGTTTAGTTATGTATATGAAGGAAGTGTGGCTAGAGATGATGGCATCAATAGTAATTATGACCTGCTATATGTACCTACTTCATCAGAGTTGCGCAATATGGATTTTTTAAACCTTTTTAAGAATGGTAAACTTATTACACCCGAAGAACAAAAAGTAGGTTTAGAAAAATATATTTTAGGAGATCCCTATTTACAAAACAGAAGAGGGCAATATGCAGAAAGAAATGGAAGCAGAACACCCTTTACACATAGTTTGAATTTGCAAATAAAGAAAGATTTTTCCTTTCAATGGGGTAAGCAAAGATTTCTGATTAGGGGAAGTTTAGACCTGTACAATCTGGGCAATTTTATCAACCAAAACTGGGGATGGAAATACGAATTGCCTTTTGACCAGATCCCTTTGATCAGTTATGCAGGGTTATCACACCTAACATCCTTACCCCAATACCGTTTTGATCCGGAACAAGTGAATAATTCCCACTGGCAAAAAAAAACAGCCTTGCAAGCCGCTTATTCTTCTCATTGGAGTTGCCGAATAGGGATAAGAGTTACATGTAAATAAATTAATATATTTTATTTCTTCAACCCCATCAAATAAATGTTCTTATTTAAGCAGTTTGTTGCGGTAAGACTAGGACTATTATAGGGTTTTATCACCATTTAATCAACATTTTGAACATTTTTCTCTATTAATTTAACATTAAATTGAAAAGAAGGGTTTTGAAACAGCATATATGTCTGATATTTGCACAATCTAAAACTATGCTTATATGCGAATTTTAAAGAGATTTAGCCTGATGTTATCAGCCATTTTTATGGCTTATGCTTCTTTGGCACAGGTTACCGGTGGTACTTTAACCGGAACAGTTAAAGACAGTAAAGGTCTGGCCCTGGTAGGCGCTTCTGTAGAAGTGATCCATGAGCCATCAGGAACCAAGTACAAAACAGTTTCATCTACCACCGGTAAATTCAATGTGCCGGCATTGCGTGTAGGTGGACCATACAAGATCACAACCAGTTATGTAGGTTTGAAATCAGAAGTCAATACAGATGTGTATGTACAACTGGGAGAACCCACTGTATTGGATGTTATATTAGTTGAAACCAATGCACAGTTAAGCGAAGTAGTTGTTTCAACTGCCAGCAGAAAAAATGCGTTGATTTCAAAAGATAGAAAGGGTGCTTCTACCAATATCAGTAGAAGATTACTTTCTAGTTTACCAACCTTGAATAGAAGTATCACTGATTTCACCAAATTAACACCTCAGGCACAAGGAACTTCCTTTGCAGGTCAGGATGGAAGAGCCATCAACTTTACTTTGGATGGAACCATCTTTAATAACTCATTCGGATTGGCCGCTCTCAATGGTGGTCAAACAAACTCACAGTCTGTTTCATTAGATGCGATCGAAGAGGTACAAGTGAGTCTTTCTCCATACAGTTTGAAAGAAGCAGGTTTTACAGGTGCTAATATTAACGCTGTTACCAAAAGTGGTACCAATACTTTACATGGCGGTGGCTTTTACAATAATAGGAATGAAGGTTTGGTTGGAACAAAAGCAGGTGTTGATGGAAAACAGAATGTATCCACCAGTGCATTTGATGTAAAACAATATGGCCTAAGCTTAGGTGGTGCCATCATCAAGAATAAATTGTTTTTCTTCCTTAACTATGAAAATGAAAAGAGAACAGACCCGGGAGCATTATTTGCAGCTGATAATGGCACTAATACCGGTCAGGCAAATGTAAGTCGCGTTAAAGCATCTGAACTAACTGCTTTATCTAATTACTTGAAATCTAAATTCAACTACGATCCGGGCGCATTTGAAAATTATCCTTTCTTAACAACCAGCAATAAAGGCTTAGCTAGGATTGACTGGAATATCAATGATAAGCATAAGCTTAGTTTACGAGGAAACTACCTGAAGTCTAAGCGTGACGTAGTTATTAGTGGTTCAGGTTCTTTTGCTGGAAGATCTAGTTCACAATCACATGTATACGAAAACACCACTTATGAAATTAACAATGATATCTTTTCTGTGATAGCACAGTTGAATAGCCGCTTCAATAGTAAAATAGCTAATGAAATTTCATTTGGATATACTGCTAACAGAGATTATAGGTCTATAAAAGGAAATGCATTCCCGTTGGTAGATATTCTTGATGGAACTGGAGACCGTAATTATATTTCTTTTGGTGGTGATCCATTCACACCCAATAACCGTTTGAATACAGATACCTGGCAGTTTTCTGATAATATGACCATCTATGCTGGTAAACATACCATTACCGCTGGTGTAGCATTTGAGTCTTTTGAATATTACAACGCCTTTACACCCAATGTAAACGGAACATATACTTTTAAAAGTTTAGCTGATTTTTATACTTCAGCAGATGCTTATTTAGCGAATCCTAATCTTACTACCAATCCTGTACAATTAAGAAGATACCAATATTCTATCAGCAATTTACCAGGTGGTGGTGTTTGGGCTGCAGTAACAAAGGCAAAAAACATTGGTGCCTATATTCAAGATGAAATTCAACTGGAAAGTAATTTCAACTTAACCTATGGTATTCGTTTCGATGTACCTTATTTCACCAGTTCCGGTTTCATTAACAATGAAGTAGATGGTATGACTTTTCTGGATGATAATGGTCAGTCAGTAAAATTAAGTACCTCTAAATTACCTAGTGCATTATTGCAGATTTCACCAAGGGTTGGTTTCAATTATGATGTATTTGGAAACAAGAGCACACAAATCCGTGGTGGTGTTGGTCTGTTTACTGGTCGTCCTCCTTTTGTTTATATCAGTAATGCAGTGGGTAACAATGGTGTGATCAGTGGCTCTGGCGTATTTGATAATGCTGCTACAACTATTTTCCCTTTCAAACCTACTACGCCTGCATCAGTACCTGCCTCTTTACAGCCAACACCGTTAACTCCGGCTGCTAGCTATAATATAGCACCAGTTGCCGATAATTTCAGGTATCCAAAAATTCTGAGAACCAACCTTGCTGTTGATCAGAAATTGTTTAAAGATATCATTGGAGGAGTGGAAGTAATATTTACACAGAGCTTAAATAATATTTTCTATTACAATGGTAACCTAGTTGCACCAAAAGGCAATTTTGCCGGACCTGATGGACGTGTGCGCTATGCGAATCCAAATGCATTGGTTAATGGAGTGGCTTCTTTAAATACCTCTGCCGCCGCTATCAGAATCAATCCAAAAATATCTGATGCTACCGTATTAAAAAGCGGACCTTATGGTCAATCAATAGCTGCAACAGTTAAACTTGAAAAGCCATTGAAAGCTAAAGGTTTTGGCTGGATGCTTGCTTACAACTATGGACGTGCAAGAGATTATATCTCTGGTGGTTCTATTGCCTTCTCTAGCTGGTCTGGAAACAGAACTGTGAATGGTAATAACAGACCTGATATTTCTAATAGTGATAATGATGTTCCTAACCGTTTTATCGCCAACTTTAACTACAGAACTGAAATAGGTAAAAATGCCGCAATTCAATTCTCCTTATTTGGTCAATCACAGAATCAGGGTCGTTTAACTTATACTTATTCTGGTGATTTGAATGGTGATGGTATTTCTGGAAATGACCTTTTATATGTTCCAAGAGATCAAAGTGAAATGAACTTTATCAACCAAACAGGTTCTACCATTCAACAACAGAAAGATGCATTTGATGCTTATATCAACCAAGATAGTTATTTAAGTACACGCCGTGGTAAATACGCTGAAAGAAATGGCGGTTTACTTCCTTATGTTACAAGGTTCGACGTTTCTGTGATGGTTGAGTTATTTGGTGCTATCAGTAAAAACAGACACACTATCCAATTAAGAGGCGACATCTTCAACTTTGGAAATATGTTGAATCCTTCTGCTGGTGTAGGCTATAGCGTTAACAATACCGCTGTACTTGCTGCAAGAGGTGTAAATGCTAATGGTGTTCCAGTAGCTACCATGAACAATTTCAACAATACCCTTAATTACACTACTTACAGAAAAGGTACTACTATCTTTGATGTATGGCAGGCGCAATTGGGTATCCGTTATATCTTCTAGAAATTTGAAATACTCTTATAAAAAAAACCGGACAAATTTGTCCGGTTTTTTTTATGTTACCCCTTTGTATTTTTGCTAGATAGATCAAATATTACACATCCCACAACGTTAACCCCAAACCCCAAACTACTTCCCCCATCCCCATTTAAGAAAAAATGGCAAAGCTAATCCCCAGGTAGTTACATCATGTTTGCCTTCCGGCACTTCCAGGTATTGGATATGTTCGTCGGTAAATCCCTTTGCTTTTAATTCAACAATCAAATCCAGGGCATCATCAATGGAATCGATGATCCCATTCTGGTTTCTATCTGCTTTTTCATCCAACTCACCGCATTCAATAAAGAAGCGCAACCAGGGATGAAAAACACCCTTCCGTATTTGCAAATGCATCAGCCTGTCTGTTTCATCATCATAGCCGTCTTCATACCCTTTTCTACGCCACCATAAAGACCCGCTGAAAATACCTACTTTATTAAATTCGCTGGCATGGTTCCAAACAATATCCAATGCACTCAGGCCTCCCAATGAAAAGCCTGCATATGATTTATCCTTAAAAGAAGGTGTTTGATAAGTTTTGCGAATAAATGGAAGCAACTCTTCAAAAACAAATTTGGTATAAAGACCGGCTTTAGCGCCCCTACCCTTGTAATCTGCAGAATAAGCTGTTCCATATTCCATTTTTCTTTCCGGCCCACAATGAATACCTATGCATACCAATGGTTCTATTTCGTTTTCCTCTATCAATGCATCCAACATCTCATCAAAAGGCATTTTAATCAGGTCCTGACCATCATTCAGCAATAGCAGGCTTACCTGTTCTTTATCTTTGGTATGATGCGGATAATAAACATCCAATAACACTTCACGCTCCAAATATTCTGAATGAATACTGTATTGAATCGTAGTAATGTTTGAAAGTGTGGAAAGCTTTGTTTTTGTAAGATCCATGATTCCAAAAATAATATAATGGTAACAAAATCGAAGAAGGAAATCTCCACAAAAGGCTAAATTCAAATTATGCAGTCATTCTGTACCTTAATGCATTGGCTAGATACGGGAAATCACTGTTAATGAATCCTTTTATTTGTGGTCATACTTACTAAAATAAATATTTAAGTGCTTTTTTCATATTTCAAAACGGTTTCCTTAAATTGACAGAGATTAAAAAATCAAATTGGCAATTCACTTTACTAAATATTGTTTATGAAAAAGATCGGCATCTTATTTGGACAGGAACGCAGCTTCCCTATGGCATTTGTTGAACGTATCAACAGTAAAAATATTCCGGGCATTACTGCTGAGCCTGTGCGCATTGATAAAGTAATGCAGGGTGAGAGCAGTGGTTATGCAGTGATCATTGATCGCATTAGTCAGGACATTCCTTTCTATCGTGCTTATCTTAAAAATGCCGCCCTATGTGGTACAGCTGTGATCAATAATCCGTTTTGGTGGAGTGCTGATGAAAAATTCTTCAATAATTGTTTGGCTACCAAAATAGATGTACCTGTTCCTAAAACAGTGATATTACCATCCCGCGATTTGCCAACAGACACTTCTGACCAATCATTCAGCAACCTGGCCTACCCATTAGACTGGGAAGGTATTTTTAAATATGTAGGTTTCCCTGCATACATGAAACCCTTTGCTGGCGGGGGCTGGAAGAATGTTTATAAGCTAACGGACATGGATGATTTTTTTGAAAAGCATAGTGAAACCAACCAACTGGTAATGTTGTTGCAGGAAGAAATTGTTTTTGAAGAATATTATCGTTGTTATTGCATCGGCGGTAAACATGTTCGCATCATGTCATATGAACCAAGAAATCCGCACCACTTACGCTATGTGGCAGATTTTAAACCATCAGCAGAAAAGCTGAAAATGATGGAAGAGATTGTATTACGAATCAATAAATACCTGGGATATGACTTTAATACGGTAGAGTTGGCTTTAAGAGATGGGGTACCATATGCCATCGACTTTTGCAACCCTGCACCAGATGCGGATATTAAAAGTGTAGGTCAGGAAAATTTTGACTGGGTAGTTGAAACCGCAGCAAACTATGCCATTGAAAAAGCGCAATCGCAAGTGGATGGTGCAGACAATCTTACCTGGGGTGAATATATCAAAAGAGGTAGTACAGGTCAGCCACTTTATTAATAGCATATTCAAATAGAAATCAATACAAAAATTCAGAAATCAAAGTGCTGCCATGGGAAATATCAGTTACAAGCATTTTACTTTAGGTGTGGAAGAAGAGTATATGGTTATTGACCCCCATTCCAGGGAGTTGAGAAGCCATGAACAGAAAATTGTACTGGAAGGTCAGAAAATCCTGAAGGACAAAGTAAAAGCTGAAATGCACCAGGCTGTAGTAGAAGTAGGCACTGATATTTGTGCAAATATTGAAGAAGCTTATAATGATGTAGCTTCTTTGCGTGGCAATATTGCTAAAATTGCCGATGACCTGGGTTTATGGATCGGGGCTTCCGGCACACACCCTTTTAGCCATTGGGAAAAGCAGTTAATTACAGACCATGTTCGCTATAATGAAATTGTGAACGAATTGCAGGAAGCTGCCCGTAGCAACCTGATCTTTGGATTACATGTGCATGTGGGGATGGAAGACAGAAAAATGGCCATACATATTGCCAATACTGCCAGGTATTTCTTACCCCATGTTTATGCACTCAGCACCAATTCGCCCTTTTGGGAAGGGAGGGATACGGGTTATAAATCATTTCGTACAAAGGTTTTTGATAAGTTTCCAAGAACAGGTATACCCGATTATTTTGAAAATATTGAGGCTTATGAGAGTTATGTGAATTTGCTCATCAAAACAAAATGTATCGATAATGCCAAGAAGATCTGGTGGGATTTAAGGGTACACCCTTTCTTCAATACCGTAGAATTTCGGATCTGCGATGTACCTATGACCATCAATGAAACCATCACTATAGCAGCTTTGTTTCAGGCTATCTGTGCTAAAATCTACAAATTAAGGGGTCAAAACCTGAATTTTATGATTTATTCCAGATCCCTCATCAATGAAAATAAATGGCGAGCAAGCAGATACGGTGTGGATGGCACGCTGATAGATTTTGGCAAGGAAATTGAAGTAAATACCAAATCGCTGATCTATGAACTCCTTGATTTTGTGGATGATGTTGTGGATGAATTGGGTAGCAGGGATATGATCAACCATGTAACCAAAATGTTTGAGCAGGGTACCGGTGCAGACAGGCAATTGGCAGTTTATCGAGAAACCGGCAGTCTGCTGAGTGTGGTAGATTATATTCATGACCAATTTTTGAGGGTTTAAGCGCATAACTTCTTAATTTTGAATGTCCTGTAACCCCCGGCTGCAGGATTTTTTTGTATAACCGAATTGTTAAAAAAAATACAAACCGGGCAACGATTGCTGTTGTAAGGGTATCTATCCATTACCAAACTACCTAAACCAAACACCTTGGTGACAGAAGAGTACGAAATTATAAGAGGTTGCATCAACCAGGATGCACGTTGTCAGCGTATACTTTTTGATAAATATGCTGGCAAGATGATGAGCGTATGTCTGCGCTATGCCAACGATACCATGGAAGCGGAGGATATGATCCAGGATGCTTTTATCAAAGTCTTCCAATATATCGGACAATTTAAATTTGAAGGTGCTTTTGAAGGCTGGATAAGGCGGATTGTTGTTAACACAGCCATCAGGCACCTGGAAAAGAAAAAACTGCATTTTAAGGATATTGATGACAATAGCATCCATACCCCAAAAATAGAAGCCCAGGCTTACCAGCATTTGGGAGAAGATGACCTGCTAAAACTGATTAACCAATTGCCAGACGGATATCGACTGGTTTTTAACCTGAATGTAGTGGAAGGATATAGTCACGAAGAAATAGCTGAAATGTTACATATACAAGCTGGCACCAGCAGAAGTCAGCTGGTAAAAGCAAGAAAAATGCTACAACACCAAATCTTACAATTGCAAAAAATTGCTGTATAGAATGATCGATAGCCAATTTGATGATTTCTTCAATGATAAACTCAAGGACCATGAGGCACCTGTGCCATCCGGACTTTGGGACAAATTGAAGGATACACAATTTGACAGCTTTATCGGAGATTCATTCAAAGATCATATAGCGCCAGTTCCAACGGGATTATGGGAAAAGATCACAGACGGACAATTTGATGAATTTGTTTCCGGAAAATTATTTAGCAACACCGCACCAGTTCCTGCCGGTTTATGGGATAAGATTACTGATGGTCAGTTCGACCAATTTGTTTCAGATAAATTATTCAATACCACAGCTGCTGTACCTGCCGGATTATGGGATAAGGTAACGGACGGTCAATTTGATCAATTCGTTTCTGGTAAACTGATAGATCATGTTGCACCGGTGCCAGTTGGATTATGGGAGAAAGTAAAACCTGTTGAAGAAGAGGATCGCAAGATTGGTTATCTCTTTAGAAGACCGGCAGCCGCTATGTTATTTATAGCCATGCTTTTCAGTGGATCATTAGGTGGTTATTTGTTCCTTCAAAGAGGCAATGGAAAAGCAGTATCAGAGATTAAAGTACCTAATGCTGTAAAACCTTCAAATAATCAAAAACCTTCAGGCGATCAAACAGATGCAAGTATTGTACCTATTATAAATGAGCAAAATAATACAGTAGCAGATGCTCCTTCGTTGAATAATTCTGCAGTAGCCAAGAATAGATCTATACCTCCTACTTCTAATACGGGTAATAACAACTTAAGAGCAGAGAACGAACAAAATCCAACTACTTCAAACATCACTGTTATTGGTAAAAAGCAAGGAAAGGTCATTTCAATGGATCAACCATTGAGTCCTGCAGATAAGAAAGACCTGACAAATACAGTAGAGAACAATTTTGAATTTATTGAGCCTTATCAAAGCAACTTATTAACTGCCGTACCTATTCCTTTTGGTATGCAAAAGGGAAATGCCGGTATGAATTTTTCTGATAAAAAGCTTAGTACAGTAAACCATACCAGCCAATTCAAAAACGTTATTATCTGTCCTTCTGATCAAAAAAACCATAATACAGAATGGTTTCTTGAACCCTATGGTTCCGTTGATATTCCTTTCTTATCTGTAAATAGTGGAACTGCTTCCGCAAAATATATGCTTACGAAAGACAGCAGCGAAAGCAGCCAGGTAAGCTATTCCGGAGGTTTGCGATTGGTAAAACCTTTGAATGAAAATTTATTATTGAAACTGGGTGTACATTATTCTCAGATCAATCAGAAATACGTTTACCGCACAGAGAATGAAGTAAAAACCACTACCGTTGTTACTGTTCGAACTATCATACGCGCACCAGGTGATACCGTGATTGTAAATGATACCAGTACCGTACAGCAGATCGGTTTTAAAAACAACACTGTCAAAAACCGCTACAGATCATTGGATATCCCATTAACAGTTGGGTATCAGTTTGGATCTGAAGACTTGAAATTTGGTGTAAATGCGGGAGTTATTGTAAATGTTTCCAGCTGGTACCAGGGAGTTATCCTGGACAGTACACTGGCAACAGTGCCCATTGATAAAACCGGAAACGGACAGTATAAAACCAATATCGGATTAGGGTTATATGGCAGTATCAATGTGGTAAAAAAATTAAGTGACGACATGCATGTTTTTGTAGAACCCTATTTCCGGTATAATCTGAACAATATGACTAATACACAGGCAAAGTATAGTCAGAAATTTAATGTAGCCGGTGTTTCGGTTGGGTTAAGGATCAATTTAAACCGTCAATAAGAGGCAACAAAAACAGCTAAACGCGTATCTAAGAATTAGGGTAAGTTAACAAATATGAAAAGATTATTATTCATCACCGGTTGTTTGAGCATGCTGTTTTTTATAGCATGTAAAAAGGAAGTTTCCGACAACTTCAACCTATATACCGGACATCCTTTGAATGATACTATCTGGGTTAGAAATGTAAGCAATACCCATTCTGTTCATGACCTTTTTGATAATTTAAAACCATCTGTACTCATTGATTCTTTTGATGTAAGTGTGGGCAGGTATTTCAATTATGGAGATAGTTTGGAGATTAATTTCCTGCCAGGCACCCTGGTTTTTCCGGGAACCGGCGCAGGCCCTGTTCCTCCAGGTAATTCAATGATTGAGATCATGTCATTGAAAAGAAAAGGCGATTTGGTAAGGGCTTTCAGACCAACTATTGATAATAAAGGCGCATTGTTAGAATCGGGTGGAGGCTATTTTATCAGGGTTTTAAGAGATGGCAAAGAATTGTCTTTGTTGCCTAACAACAAGTTCAGTATCAAATTCAATGATGTTGATTCGCCCAAAATAAATATGCAGACTTTTTATGGCAAAGAAGGTTTTCCAGTGCCACCCAAGGGCATAGATAGTTCCTTTTTTTGGGTACGTGATTTTGATACCACTCATTTAAAAACCTGGGAGAAGATCAGCAATAATCCACTGGTGCCTTCTTACAGGGGTTATGAAATGAATTCTCTTAATTTACGATGGTTATTGGCTGAAAAGTATACTGATACATCACTACCCAAAACCAAAGTAACAGCCATTCTTTCTCCCAATTTTACCAATAAGAACACAGCCGTTTTTGCAGTATTCAATAACCAGAAAACAGTTGTTAATCTAAGAGGAGATTATCCATCAAGATCTTTCAATACTTTGAATATCCCATTGAGGGCATCATTGAAACTGATCTCCTTATCAAAAATTGGCAGTGATTATTATTTAGGGGTGAGGGAAATCAGCAGTGTGGCAACAGTTACCAGCTATAAGATCGTACCTTCTAAAACAAATTTATCCAGCATCATTAATTACCTAAGAAATCTTTAAAGAAGTTCATCCCGAACACATACCGGGGGGTATGCAGAAAAGGGCTGCCGTTGGCAGCCCTTACTTTTTAAAATCAAACAGTGTAGCTGTAAACAGGCCTCTTTCCCTTTTCTTAAACACAACATCCCAGTTACCCCTGTATCTTAGAATTTTGGGCACTGATAACCCATTAAAACGAGTCATCTCTACTTCCATACTTACATCAAAATCGTACACACCCGCTTTGTAACTCAGAGAATAGTTTCTGGCAAGAACATCTAAGGTTTTCATATCAAACCAGGTAACCATCTGATCAACCACCACCCTGTCGCTCTTAGCCAATTCTTCTTTTGGCGTAATGGAAAACAGATAACTAAGTGCTCCATGAAATTCTACCACATCCAATTTATAATCGTATAATTTATGTGCTGTTTCATCATAGAGATCCAGCTTATCTCCAATGAAGGGTATACCCGCTATTTTTTTCCCGGGATTAAAAAAAAGCATTTTCAACTGTTCCTTGTGCTTGTCCATTCCCGACTTATCCCTGATGCTTAGATTTCTACCTTTTACAATATTATTTTCCCCGCAAATTTTTCCTTTTGTAAAAAACAAACCAGCATATAATTCAGGGGTTAAATAATTAAAATTTTGTCTAGGCGTATAAAAGTCGCCAGTGATCTTTTCTTCCAATACATCCATGGTTCTGCAACCTTCCTCGTGGTTCTGCCTGGTTTTGCTGAATAAAGATGCTTTAACAGCACCATTTTTGTCGAGCATCTTAATATCATTGTAGGAAGTAAAACCCAGGATGCGCAGGTTGCGGAACGACTTGTAAAAGCTGGTGTCTTCTTTGATATGGGCCAGGAGCGACTTATAGTCAAAATTATTTCTAACCACTACTTCCGCTAAGGTAAACCTGTGTTCGTCTATAATTACCGCTGTGTCCTGTGCTTTTGCTGTGGTGCAGATAAAAAAAAGCAGGATGAATGTATAGCGCATTATTTAATAAATATCATTTTATAATCAACCTTCACCTTGCCTTTGCTGATATCTGTAAGCTTACCCTGCAATAATTTTTTACGAAGTGGTTTGAGGTAATCAATGAAAAGTTTCCCTTCAATATGATCATATTCATGCAGGATTACCCTAGCAGTGATGCCATTAAAAGTATCTGTGTGTGGTTGGAAATTTTCGTCCAGATAAGATATGGTTACTGTTTCCTGTCTGTTCACATCTTCCCTTATTTTAGGGATACTTAAACATCCTTCATTGTAAGGCCATTCATTTCCTGATAAAGAAACGATATGTGCATTGATGAACACTTTTTTAAAGCCGGGTGCATCCGGGTATACATCTTTCTCATCTTCTTCCAGATTCTCAAAAATCTGGGTACTGTCCATAACAAATAACCTGATATCCTTATTGATTTGTGGAGCAGCCAAACCCACACCACTACTGGCATACATCGTTTCCCACATATCTTCAATCAGCAAAGATAATCCCGGATAATCTTGAGGAATATCCTGGCTAATTTTTCTTAAAACCTGTGCCCCATAGGCTACTATCGGATAAATCATGGGTAAAAAACGAATTGATAAATGAGTAATATGGATAGGATTCCGCAAAAATACCGGAATTGGGTCAACCGGCAAACCATCTTAACTTATTGACTGTAGATACTCCTGCAGCATGATGGTAGCCGCGATCTGATCGGTATTCCCTTTAATCCGCCTGTCTTTTTTCTTCATACCCATTTCAATCATTGCCCGGGAAGCCATTTTAGATGTATATCGTTCATCCACTGTTTTAATAGGTATTGAGGGAAACTCTTTTTTTAGTTTGATGATGGCCGCTTTAACCAAAGGTGTTGCATGGGTGGCAGAATCATCCAGGTTTAAAGGCTCTCCTATCAGGATCAGTTCAACCAACTCTTCAGAAAAATATTTTTTTAAAAATGGCACTAGTTCTTTGGTGTCTACGGTAGTTAAAGCAGTAGCAATAATCTGCAAAGGATCTGTTACGGCTATGCCGGTTCTTTTTCCACCATAATCAATGCAGAGAATTCGGGGCATATATCAGTTTGGGGTTTGGGGTTTGGGGTTTGGGCTTTTGAGTTTGGAGTTAGGTGAATACAAATATATCTGCTATTACCAGGATTCCGAATAACACGCTGGCGATGCCATTGGCAGTCATGAATGCGATATTTACTTTGGATAAGTTATCTGGTTTAACCAAAGATTGTTGGTAGATAAGCATGCTCACAAATACGATAATTCCAAACCAATACAACACATGAAAGCCACCATAGAAGCCTGCCATGATCACAAAAAAAGCACTAAACACATGCAGTACCCTGGAAACAAGCAGTGCCTTTTTTTTGCCCAATACAGATGGTATGGATAGTAGGTTTTGCGACTGATCAAAGTCGATATCCTGTAAAGCATAAATAATATCAAACCCACTTACCCAAAATATCACTGCAAAAGAAAATAACAAGGGTAGCAGATCAAACCTGCCAGTAACAGCTAGGTATGCGCCTATCGGAGCTAAGGAGAGTCCAAGACCTAAAACCAAATGACATAAGGGTGTAAACCTTTTGGTATAACTATAAAACAAAATTACAAACAACGCGATAGGTGCTAAATAAAAACAAATCGTATTGATGAAGTAACAAGCTACCAAGAACAATGTGCATGAAAGAATGGTGAACCGTAAAGCGCTGTTAGGTGAAATGATGCCGGCTGGAATTTCCCGAATTGCTGTGCGTGGATTCTTGGCATCGAAATTCCGATCTAAATAACGGTTGAAAGCCATAGCTGCACTTCGTGCTGTAACCATGCAACATAAAACCAACAGTAATTGCTTTATATAAAAAAAATTCCTAGATGTGATAAAATCATTTTCCGAAAAAGGATTGCTTCCCAACCAAATATTTTCCAAAATAAAAGCTTTCCTACCCAGAAAGAAACCAATCATCGCAAAAGGCATAGCAAAGATGGTATGCGAAAATTTGACCAGACTTAAATATTTTTTCACCATAACAACCTACACTTTTAACTATTAACTTTTAACTATTAACTCGAAACCTTCCCTCTCACCATCTCCCACAAAACAATACCAGCAGCCACCGAAATATTCAGGGAATGTTTCATACCTAATTGTGGAATTTCAATACATCCATCACAATAGGGCAAAATACTAGAGTCAACTCCTGCAACTTCGTTACCAAAAATAAGGGCGATTTTATCCTCCAGATGTTGGTACTTTTCTAAGGAGATACTTCCTTCTGCCTGTTCAATGGCGAATATTTTGTATCCCCTTTCCTTTAAGGATATCACTGCTTCCAAGGTACTGGCAAAATAGACCCAATTAACGGTTTCTGTTGCACCTAGTGCGGTTTTATGAATATCTCTATGTGGCGGTTGCGGGGTATAGCCACACAAGCAGATACCTTCTGCCAAAAATGCATCTGCCGTTCTAAATACACTTCCCACATTATGCATGCTCCTGATATTATCCAGGACTAATAAAATAGAATTTTTGGTAGCAGATTTAAATTCATCCACAGACTTCCTCCCCAACTCATCCATGCTTAGTTTTCGCATGGCACAAAGGTAAACCCAACCATTCAAATAAACCATAGGGGCATTTGTTCCAAAATGTTTATTTTGTTTAACCTTTCACCAAAACAACAAATATGAGAAACAGTACCCGTTTAGCGGTTTTACTTGCACTGGCTATCCCTTTTGGAGGATTTGCACAAGATGAAAAAGTAGACCTTTCCGTAATGCAAAAAATACGCAAAGAAGGCCTTGAAAACTCCAAGGTCATGGAGATTGCATTCAATCTTACCGATAAAAGTGGTAATCGCCTCACTGCATCACCAGGTTTTATGCGTGCTGCCAATTATGCCAAGGAAACACTTGCCAGTTGGGGGCTTTCCAATGCTGCCGTTCAACCATGGGGTGAATTTGGAAAAGGTTGGGAAGTAGAAAAAACCTATGTAGCTATTACAAATCCATATTATAAATCACTATCTGCCTATGCCAAAACCTGGACAATGGGTACGAAGGGCATGAAGTCGGCAGAAGTAATTGTGATCAATGCAAAAGATACGGTTGCACTGGAAGCCTATCGCGGTCAACTGAAAGGAAAAGTAATCCTGCTGGATCAGACCATTACCTACAAACATAATTTCAAAGCCGATGCTCATCGGTTTACCGATGCAGAACTGGCAGAAATGGCCAATGCAAAAGCGCCGGCTCCCAGACAACAAGCTAATCCCAATGATACTGCTGCCATGAGAAGGCAAAGAGAAGCTTTTGCAGCACGTGGTGGTGGTGGCGCACAAAGAGTGCTGGTATTATTGAAGGAAATGGCTAAATCTGAAGGTGCGGTAGCCATCATTTCTAATGGCGGCGTTCGTAGCCACGATGGAACCATTTTTGCACAAGGTGGCGGTGCTTATAAGGCATCTGACCCTGAAAATTTTACCGATCTGGTGGTTGGAATAGAAGATTATAACACCATTCTACGATTATCAAAATCTGGTGTTCCGGTTAAACTGGATATAGATGTAAAAACAAAATTTCATACAAAGGATACACAGGGATATAATGTTATTGCTGAAATTCCGGGAACTGATCCTGCTTTAAAAGACGAAGTAGTGATGATTGGCGCCCACCTTGATTCCTGGCAAACCGGTACCGGTGCAACAGACAATGCTTCTGGCTCATCTGTTATGATGGAAGCATTGCGTATTTTAAAGACCATCGGTATCAATAATAGAAGAACCATCAGGATCGGCTTATGGAGTGGTGAGGAACAGGGTTTATTGGGTTCAAGGGCTTATGTGAAAAATACATTTGCAGACCCTGCTACCATGCAATTACAGCCTGCTCACGAGAAATTCTCTTCTTATTTCAATATTGATAATGGCACTGGCAAGATCAGGGGTATTTATTTACAGGGTAATGAAGCCTGTAAGGATATTTTTACCCAATGGCTCAGTCCTTTTAAAGACTTAGGTGCTACTACAGTAACCATAAGCAATACAGGTGGCACTGACCACCAAAGCTTTGATGGCGTAGGTTTACCCGGGTTCCAATTTATCCAGGATCCTATAGAATATGATACACGCACACACCATAGCAATATGGATATTTACGACCATTTAATAGAAGATGATCTGAAACAAATAGCTACCATCGTTGCTGCTTTTGTTTACAATGCTTCTCAAAGAGATAGCAAACTGCCCAGAAAAGAGTTGCCAAAACCAAGACCGGCTGGTGGGTTTGGATTTTAGGTAGTTTGGAGTTTGGAGTCTGGGGTTGGAAAATACTTCAGACTCCAGACTTCTAACTCCAGACTTTCTTTCCACATCTTAGCTTTTAATTCCTCCCTCCCAAAGGGCATCTGTATATTTGTTGCCCATGTCAAAATCGAGTGCCGATACACCTTTAATGCAACAACACAGGGCCATCAAGCAAAAATACCCTGATGCTATTTTATTGTTCCGTGTGGGCGATTTTTATGAAACTTTTGGGGAAGATGCAGTTAAGTCATCCAAGGTATTGGGCATCACATTGACCAAAAGAAATAATGGTGCCGCATCTTCCAGCGAACTGGCAGGATTTCCGCATCATGCTTTAGATACCTATTTACACAAACTGGTGAAAGCCGGTTATCGGGTTGCCATTTGCGACCAATTGGAAGACCCCAAAACAGTAAAGGGCATCGTTAAAAGAGGCGTTACAGAAATGGTAACACCGGGCGTTGCCACCAATGATAAATTACTGGAGCATAACAGTAATAACTTTTTAGCAGCCATCCATTTTACGGAGAACCAGCTGGGCATTGCTTTTCTGGATATTTCTACGGGCGAATTTTTTATTGCGGAAGGAAATGAAGAGTATGTAGATAAATTATTGCAAAGCCTCAAACCAGCCGAAGTTATTTTTCAAAGAAGCTATCAAAAACAATTCAAAGATGTATTTGGTGTTAAGTTTTACACCTATACCATGGAGAGCTGGATCTTTGATGAAGCATTTGCAACAGAAAGTTTATTAAAACATTTTCAAACACATTCCCTCAAAGGCTTTGGTATAGACGGCATGCATGAAGCCATCGTAGCTGCTGGCGCCGTTTTATATTACCTGAAAGAAACAGAACATCCGCATTTGCAGCACCTGACTTCCATTCAAAGAATGGAAAGGGAAGATTTTTTATGGATGGACAGGTTTACCATTCGCAACCTGGAACTCTTACAAACCGGAACGGATAACGGAACAAGTTTATTAAAAGTAACAGACAATACGGTTAGTCCGATGGGAGCCAGAATGATGAAACGCTGGATGCTTTTTCCCTTGCGAAACATCATTCGTATCAATGAAAGGTTGGATAGTGTTAGCTTTTTTATCCTTCAAACAGAAATAAGACACCAATTTGTTCAGGCCATCAAAGCCTGCGGCGATCTGGAGCGTATTGCATCCAAGATCCCCATGAAGAAAATAAATCCACGCGAAGTTTTACAATTGGCAAAGGGTTTACAACAAATTGCCCTCATTAAAGAACAATCGGCTAATGTTCACAATCCTTATGTACAAAGGCTTTCAGAAACTTTGAATCCCTGTACAAAAGTTGTAGAGAAAATATTGAATGAGATGAATGAAGTGCCTCCGGTGGCAGCCAATAAAAGAAGTGTGATTAAAGAAGGGGTAAACAAGGAGCTGGATGATCTTAGAAAAATTGCTACAGGTGGTAAAGAGTTCCTGATCAATATCCAACAAAGAGAATCCGAAAAAACCGGCATCTCTTCCCTTAAGATCAGCTTCAACAATGTATTTGGCTATTATTTGGAAGTTACACATGCGCATAAAAATAAAGTACCATCAGATTGGATCAGAAAGCAAACCCTGGTAAATGCAGAAAGGTATATCACTCCCGAACTAAAAGAATATGAAGAGAAGATAACAGGTGCAGAGGATAAAATATTGGCTATTGAAACAGCCATTTATGACGCACTTGTTTTATCACTCCAGGATTATATAGCTACCATACAATTGAATGCACAGGTACTGGCAACATTGGATTGCCTTTTATGCTTTGCGGATAATGCCATTCGTTTTCAATACTGTAAACCGGAGATGCATGAAGCATTGGAATTGTCTTTAAAAGCCAGCCGACACCCGGTTATTGAGCGGTACTTACCTGCAGGCGAAACCTATATTGCTAATAATATTGAATTGAATGCCACTGATCAACAGATCATCATTCTTACAGGGCCAAATATGAGTGGTAAGTCTGCCATTCTTCGCCAAACTGCCTTAACTACCCTTATGGCGCATATGGGTAGCTTTATCCCCGCAGAAGCAGCCAGAATACCACTTACAGATAAAATTTTTACAAGAGTGGGCGCCAGTGATAACCTAAGCGGTGGCGAATCTACTTTTATGGTGGAGATGAATGAAACAGCCAGCATTATAAATAATATATCACAAAGAAGCCTGATCCTACTCGATGAAATTGGAAGGGGCACTTCAACTTACGATGGCATTTCCATAGCCTGGAGTATGGTGGAGTATTTACATGGTTCAGCTTCAACACCCAAAACCTTATTTGCTACACATTACCATGAGTTGAATGAGTTAGAGAAAAAATTACCGAGGGTACACAATTTCCATGTTACCAATAAAGAAGTAGGTAATAAGATAATCTTCCTTCGCAAACTGGCACCAGGTGGCAGTACGCATAGTTTTGGGATTCATGTGGCAAGAATGGCAGGTATGCCCCCTTCATTGATTGACAGGGCCAATGAAATATTACAACAATTGGAAGCATCCGGAAGAAGTGCAACTAACCATTCAGATAAGCATGATCCATCCCATACAACAGGACCAAGCATACAGGGAGGTCAGTTGGCAGACACCATCCGCAAACTATCGGCTCCACAAATGCAGCTATCTATATTTGATGCACATTCTCAAACCTTTGATGAGATCAGAAAAAAACTGGAAGATCTAGACATCAACCGTCTTACTCCTGTAGAAGCATTGATGAAATTGAATGAGATTAAAGGACTACTTAAATAATTATTTTAAAAAAAATTATACAACATGAATCAAAGTTTAACACAGTTTGCATTATTGGTTGACGACTATGATGAAGCCATTGCTTACTATACCGATAAACTGGGATTTGAATTATTGGAAGACACAAAACTTAGTGAAACAAAAAGATGGGTTGTTATCAAACCAAAAGGATCCGCGGGTGCCGATATTTTATTGGCAAAAGCGGCCAATGAAATACAAAAAACCAGGGTAGGTAACCAAACAGGCGGCAGGGTATTTCTGTTTTTGCATACTGATGATTTCAAGAGAGATTACGAAAACTATACTGCCAAAGGCGTAAAATTTGTAAGACCCATTGTAGAAGAGTCATATGGAACAGTGTCTGTCTTTGAAGACCTCTATGGTAATCTTTGGGATCTGATAGGCCCCAATAATCAATAAAAGAAATCATTATAAATAAGGCAGCCACCATTTATGATGTGTTGCTTTATACCTACTATATTTTTTGCAAATAGGGTAAACACCTGCTACAACTGCCATCCAAATAAGGTAAACAACGCCCAGCGAAAAGCCAAAATCATTGGGCCTGAAAAGGATCATGCTTCCCAAAGCCTGTGAAAAATGATAGCCACTTGCAAAGAAAACAATGGTACAGAGCAGGTGGATCACAAAAAAATGCAACCCAAAATAAAACAAGGGTACGCTTCCAAAAACGATTGGAATCTTTTGCCAGCCTGCTTTCACATTTTCTAGTTTGGCAAGAAGCATCAATGCAGGCCCTATCGTCATGCAACAAAACAATAGTGAGGGAGGGTATTTTGTTAGATTGAAAAATGATAGCACTGTGGCAGTAAAGTTTTGCTGTGATTTCCATGGAACCAGGTCGCCATAGAGGTTAACTGCTCTCAGTAAAAAAAATAAGATCGTAGTTAACAGTCCTATATTAAACAGGTATTTACGTCTCTTTGCTGCATCATAATCTGTTGCAAACAAAGTACCCAAACAATACCCAATTATCATGATACCCGGCCAGGGAAGCAGTGGATAAAATCCACCAATAAAATAACCAGGCATGTATTGTTTTAGAAACTGTTGGTGCAAAATGCCATAACCAATTGGCACTTCGCTCATGCTTGAAGCATTATACCTATCTAACAAATTATGTCCTGCAATTAATACAATTCCAATCATAATTAAAAAGGGCACTGGCAGGTAAATTAATATCGCCAATAAAATCATGGATATTCCTGTAACCCATAATACCTGTAAAAAAACAGCATGATAGGTAGGATCGAAAGTGAACAAAAAAGAAAAAATAACCAACTCAAAGATGATCAGCCACAAACCCCTTTTTATTAAAAATAAGGATAAGTCTTTTTTTGTTTTTTTTCTGCCAGCCAAGTATGCAGAAATACCTGCAAGTAAAACAAACACAGGTGCACAGAAATGTGTTATCCATCTTGTAAAAAACAAAACAGGGGTTGTTGTGGCCGGATCTGTTGGATCTGCAGTCATGGCAGAAATGTGAAAAAAATCCCGTACATGGTCAAGTGCCATGATGATCATAATGATACCACGCAGGAAATCAATGGAGTGAATCCTTTTATTAAGTGAATCGGCAGGTTCTAACATGCTACCTATTTTTTTGAGAAATACTAAATAAAGAGTACTGATCTCTCTTTACAAACAAGTAATCGAATTTATTTTTTTAGTAGAAGTTCCTGCCTTACTTTCTTTACTGCAAGAAAGATCTTACTTTTTGATGTAAGCCCTCACTTAAAGGAACAACAGGTAAGCGAAGATAATTCTCTATCAAGCCTTGTTCCGTCATAAATGCTTTTACTCCAGCAGGATTATTTTCAGCAAACATCAGATCATATGCATCCAATAATGTATCATTGATTTTTTTGGCGGCAATGAAATCGCTTTTCAAACACAATCTAACCATGCTAGAAAATTCGGCAGGAAATGCATTGGCCGCAACACTGATCACCCCATCCATGCCACAGGCAAGCTGTGGTAATGCCAAAGCATCATCCCCGCTAACCAATAAAAAATTGTCGGGTCTATCACGTAAAATTTGCATGCACTGTCCCATATCGCCCCCCGCTTCTTTCATACCAGCGATATTAGGCACTTCGTGTGCTAGCCTCAATGTGGTTGCAGCAGTCATATTGCGACCAGTTCTTCCGGGAACATTGTATAAGATAATAGGCTTGGATGAAGCTTCAGCCAATGCTTTGTAATGTTGGAAAATACCTTCCTGAGAAGGTTTATTGTAATTAGGCGATGCGCTTAAAACAGCTATCGCTTTATCCAAAGGAAAATGATGCAGGTCGTGAATTAATTCAGCAGTATTATTGCCACCAATCCCAACAACAACGGGAACCCTGCCATTGGTTTTTTCAAAAGTGTAGTTTACAATATCCAGCTTTTCAGATTTGTCTAAAGTAGGTGTTTCGCCGGTGGTGCCTAGTGTAATCAGGTATTCCACACCAGCGCTGATCATCTTATCAATAAGTTTACCTAATGCAATAAAATCAACCCGGTTATCAGATGTAAAGGGCGTTATTAAAGCAACGCCAGTTCCTTGCAATGTTTTGCGTAAAGACATGGGAGTTTGGGGTTTGGAGTTTGGGGTTTGAATTTTGGGTTTAATTAGTTTCTTCTAATGGTACTTCTTCCCAGAATCCCATTTTGCCATATTTTTCAATTCTATCATTGACCCTTTGTTCGGGTGATTTGCTGCTAATTTCTTTGAGTGTTTTCAATAGGTATGATTTCAAAATTTGTGCGGCATCAGCATAATCCCAATGTGCACCACCTACTGGCTCGTGTACAATTTCATCTACTAAGCCAAAACCCTTCATATCATTGGCGGTTAGTCTTAATTGTTCTGCCGCTGTTTCCTTTTTATCCCAGCTGCGCCATAATATGGAACTGCAACTTTCTGGCGAGATAACGGTGTACCAGGTATTTTCCATCATGAGAACCTTATCTCCTACCCCAATGCCCAACGCACCGCCACTGGCACCTTCACCAATAATCACAATGATTACCGGCACTTTTAAACGGATCATTTCATATATATTTCTGGCAATAGCTTCACCCTGGCCTCTTTCCTCTGCTTCTAAACCAGGATAAGCACCAGGTGTATCTATTAGGCAGATAACAGGTTTGGAGAACTTTTCAGCAAGTTTCATCAACCTGAGAGCTTTTCTATAACCTTCCGGATTAGCCATTCCAAAATTACGGAGCTGACGGGCTTTGGTATTGATTCCCTTCTGCTGTCCGATGATCATCACCGTTTCTCCATCTATTTGTGCAAATCCACCCACCATGGCCTTATCATCTTTAAAATTCCTGTCGCCATGCAGTTCCACAAAATTGGTGCACATGTTCTCAATATACTTAAGGGTATAGGGCCTGTCGGGATGCCTGCTCAACTGCACCCTTTGCCAGGGTGTTAAGTGAAGGGTAATTTCTTTACGCTTGTCTAAAATAGAAGCTTCCAGTTGCTGTAAAGTAGACTGGTAATCAATCTTGGGATTTTTTTCAGCCAATTTTTTGGTGTCTTCTATCTGTTCAAACACTTCCTTAATAGGTTTTTCAAAATCAAGGAATTGTCTGTTGGGGTATTGGGGCATAATGCTTCTTTAAGAAGGTAAAAATAAGGGTTGCAATTTTTTTTTGAAAAGATTTGTTTTGACCCCCTTGTCCCCCTATCTTTGCCGTCCGAAAAAACGGGGTCTTTGCCCTTTTTTTAAACGGATCGGTAGTTCAGTTGGTTAGAATGCCGCCCTGTCACGGCGGAGGTCGCGGGTTCGAGTCCCGTCCGGTCCGCAAAGGCTTCTCTTAATGAGAGGCCTTTGTTATTATGGAGAATTACTATGTCTATATCATTCAGAGTTCCGTAGATGGAAGTTTTTACAAAGGGTTTACAACGGACTACTTAAAAAGACTACAGGCTCATAATGAAGGTAAATCCACATATACTGCTCATAAAATTCCTTGGAAATTAGTTTATCTAGAAAAATTTGACTCAAAAACGGAAGCTTTGAAAAAAGAATTGATGTTAAAAAGGCAAAATGCTAATTATCTAAATTGGTTAATTCAACAACCTAATAACCTCATCAAATAATCGCCCTGTCACGGTCTCGGCTTAGCCGAGACGGGTTCGAGTCCCGTCCGGTCCGCAAAAGCCGCTCAATTGAGCGGCTTTTGTATTTTACTGAAAAACCAAGAACTTCATTTTTCAGGTCAATAATTGAATCCCAAAATTTTTTCTAGGCAATCCATTTCCTACCTTTAAGCCTAAAATCATCTTTATATGAAGGCTACGGCATTACTGATCCGATTAAAAAACCTACCTATCATCCTTTTAGGATTGGTCCTATTATTTAATGTACAAGCTATTTCTGCTCAACTAAAAGGAAAAGGAGGAAATGGTCCTGCAAAATCTGGTAGAACACCAACTAAAAACGGAGCGGGTCCTGCTCGTGGCAATGAACCAAAAAAAACGACGCCTAAGTCCTTGGGCGACAGAAAACCGGAATCCAATAATGCAGTAAACAGGCTTGGAAATAATAATGACAAAAAAAACAACATCAACAATTCAGGCAACAAAACCAATAATATTAATTCTGGTAACAGAAATATCAATATCGACAATAGTAAGAACGTCAATGTGAATGTAAATAAGAACGTACGGGTAAATAATAATGTACGTCACAATAACTACAGACCTTATACACGTCCACCTTATGCCTATGGTGGCAGAAGGTATTATTGTCATTATAGTTATGCTTACCACCCTTACCGTCCATTCTATTGGGGACCAGCTTATCACCCATGGGGATTTTTTATAGCAGCATTAGCTACTACTGCTATCATTATATCAATTGAAAATCAAAAATATCATTATGACCAAGGCGTATATTATGTAGCTAGTAATGGCGGCTATACAGTTGTACAAGCGCCTGTAGGTGCAACTATCACTACACTACCACCCAGTTCGCAAACAGTTATCGTAAATGAAACAACGAATAATTATTACTATGGTGGCACCTATTATGAAAAAAGCGATAAGGGTTATACCGTAGTTCCACCAACCGCTGGGGCTATTGTTGAAAATCTACCCGAGGGTGCTAAAGAAGAAACTATCGGTGATCAGAAATACATGAAATTAGGTGATGTTTATTACCAACCTATTCAGAAAGATGGTAAAAACATGTATGAAGTAGTGCAGATTGAAGAGGATGAAAAAAAGTAATTAAACCATAAACCATAAAATAAATACCATGAAAAATTCTAAAAGTGTACTGTTGTTTACTTTGTTTGCAATATTGCTGACTGCTTGCGGGCCTACCCTGAAAGTTACCAGCGACTATGACAAAGACGCTAATTTCACAGGCTATAAATCGTTTAATTTTTATAACCTTAAAACAACAGGTAGCGTTAGCCAATTAAATGCCGACAGAATTGTGAATGCCATCAAAGCTGAATTGATCAGTAAAGGTTATAAAGAAAATAGCGTAAGCCCAGATTTAATGGTGAATGCAGTAACTATCTTAAAAGACAAACAATCTGTTTCAGCAACTACCAATTACTATGGTTATGGTGGACTTTACAGACCTTATAGTTATTGGGGAGGTGGTATGGCGTATGGCACTACTTCTGTGAATACTTATAATTATAAAGATGGTTCATTAGTTGTTGACATTGTTGACGCTAAATCCAATAAAATGGTATGGCAAGGAACCGGGAATTCAGAAATAGACAAAGCACCTAAAGATCCTACAGAAGTTATCAATAAAGCTGTAACAAAAATTATGGAGAGTTTTCCAGCTAACGCAGGGAAATAGTGTACAATATCATCAACACACATTAATAGGCAGTCACTTTTTGTATTATCTTGAAGTGACTGCCTTTTTTAAAATATTTCTGCAGTCATTCCCAACATACTAATTATGCCAGATCACAAAAGTACTTCCTCAGTGAAAAATCATTTGTCCTTCAAGTCGGTTTTTGTAAAAGGCATTACGCTTGCCTTACCTGTTGGCGTTATCTTGTACATTTTTATCAAAATGATTGGCATATTTCATCAGGTAATAGAACCTTTAGCTAAAAAGTTAGGTATTGAACGACTACTGGGCGAATTAACATTTATTGTAATAGATATTCTTGCCATTATCTTGCTAATACTGATACTGGGATTATTTATGCAATTGAAAAGCATTGCAAAATTTGGCCAGAATATGGAAGAAACAGTCATCAAAGTAATCCCTTCACTCAATTACTTGAAAATGATGGCCGCAGAAAAACTGGCTTTAGAAGATACACAGGTTCAATGGAAACCAGTTTTGTTGCATAAACGCGGCAATTATTTTCCAGCCTATATTATTGAAGAGAAGGCTGATTTCATTACCTGGTGTTATACTAAAGTTCCGGGTACAGAACCCAATTTTTTGGTGATTTCCCCAAAAAATGACATTTCCTATACACCCATAACTTTGAAGGAAATGGAATCTTATAACAGTAAATTTGGAAAGGGATATATCGATCTGATCCTATCAAATAAATAAACAGTTACATTGACCATTTTATATAACCTATCTATCCCTTTCCGGAAACTAAGGCTGTTAATTGCATTTTTCCTGCTCTTAACGATTAGTAAAACGGATGCTCAAACCAATTGGGATACCTTATTTATGAAAAATGGCCAAGTAGTTTATGGCGAAATAAAATCCATTTCATTGGGAAGGGTCAATTTTGACGCGGAAGATTTATCGCTCATGAGTCTTAAATACGATAAAGTAAAAACGATCATCGCCACCAAAAGGTATTACAGAATAGAAACCACCAGTCATAAGGAATATTTCGGAAAATTAAAATATAGTGATAAAGAAGGTTTTGTCAACATTTCCAACATCGGCAAAAATGACACCATCCTTTTGGCATTAAGTGAAATATCAACTTTAAACTATTTTTCTACAAAAAATAATATTTGGGAAGGCAAAATTTCTGCAGGATACTCTTACACCAAAAGCAGTCAGATAGGACGTTTGAATGTAGATTTTAGTCTGAAAAGCATTATGAAAAAAGGCGAATTTCGTACTGCAGGATCCACCATCATTACACAAGACAATGGTGCATGGGTAAGAGAAAGAGAATCACTTTCATTTAACAGGGATATTTATCTCAATGCCTTATGGAAGGCTGGTGTTTTATTAAACTACCAAAGAAACCTGGAATTGGGATTGGCACGTAGGTACCAGGAAGGTGTGGGTGTTGGCTATTCCTTTCTCTCAAAAAGTACGATGAAAGGAGATATCGTAAGCGGCTTAATTGTTAACCAGGAAAAAAGTTCGCAAAACAATCAAAATGTTTTTACAGCAGAATTACCCATCTTGTTTAATTATAATTTTTTCAGGTTTCAGCAACCCAAGTTGAGTATATACGCAAATGAAAGTTTTTATATCAGTTTAACACAGAAAGGAAGGGTACGTCAGGATGGTGAAATAAAAATTGATTGGGAACTCATTAAAGATTTTTCTGTATCCCTCAAATTCTACAATAACTATGATAGCAAACCTGCATCAACCGTTGCAGGTAATTTCGATTATGGTATCGTTTTCGGTCTGACTTATTCCTTTGATTAAAAATTAGCAAAAAAAGAAAGGTTTGTCAGGATATTGCTTAACTTTTATCCTCAAACCTAACTTCGATTGTATGGCTAATGAAAAAAAAATGAATGAGACTCCATCCAGACGCTCATTTCTTTACCAGACTGCTCTGGCAACCCTTGCTTTAACTTTGCAGTCAAGAACCGGATTGGCAAAAGGTCTATCTGCCTTGTCTTTTAAACCAGATTCCAAATTTAAAGGTGTTCAAGTAGGTGTGATTACCTACTCATTCCGTTCAATGCCAGGATCAGCAGAACAATTATTGCAATATTGTATCGATGCCAATATAAGTGCTATTGAATTGATGGGTGATGCTGCAGAAGAATATGCAGGCAAACCTTTAAACCCGGTGAAAAGGGTACCCGGACAAAACATTCCATTAACGGATGATCAAAAAAAGCAACTAGCCGACTATACCAAACAAGTGGCAGAATGGCGTGCTTCTGTTGGGATGGATAAATTTGAAGAACTCCGCAAAATGTATAACAAAGCAGGTGTGCAGATATATGCTTTTAAACCCTCTGCCCTTGAGCCAAGAAATACGGATGCAGAAATAGAATATGCTTTACGTGCTGCGAAAGCATTGGGTGCTCAATCTGTAACCCTTGAATTACCCAGAGACAATGCACACTCTCAAAGACTGGGAGATCTTGCCGCCAAACACAAAGTGTATATTGGCTACCATGCACATACACAAGCCACTGATACTGCATGGGATGTTGCATTAAGTCAATCCCCCTACAATTCATTAAACCTCGATTGTGGGCATTATATAGCGGCAGGTGGTAACAATACCAAAGAATCATTATTGGCACTAATAGAAGCCAAGCATGACCGTATCACCAGTATGCATATCAAGGATAGAAAGACTAAAGCAAATGGCGGTGCCAATGTGGTGTGGGGTAATGGCGATACACCTATCAAAGAAATATTGAACTTAATTAAAGAAAAAAAGTATAAGATCCCTGCTACCATTGAACTGGAATATGATATTCCTGCAGGTTCAGATGCAGTTCAGGAAACGAAAAAATGTGTTGCTTTCGCTAAAGCTTCTTTATCGTGAGATGACCGGTTTTACTAGTTTCTGTATCAAACATAAAGCATTAATAAAATTTATCCATATGAATTCTCGTAAAAAATTCCTTCATCAATCGGCTACTTTAATAGGTGGTGGATTGTTGGCTTCGGCAATTGATAATAAGGCTTTTGCCATTTTCAAAAATCGCATCTCTCCTGCTGACCAATTAAATATCGGTGCCATTGGCATCAATGGAATGGGTTGGTCTAATGTAAGAGCAGCTTTAAAAGTACCTGGGGTAAACCTAGTGGCTGTTTGTGATGTTGACCAGTCGGTCATTGAAAAAAGATTGAAAGAATTGTCTGATAAGAATGTAGACACCAGTAAAATAAAAGTCTTCAACGACTATCGGAAATTGCTGGATCAGAAAGATGTGGATGCCGTGATCATTGGCACACCAGACCATTGGCATGCACTCATGATGATCCATGCCTGTGAAGCCGGAAAGGATGTTTATGTTGAAAAACCAGTTGGTAATTCCATCATGGAATGCAGGGCAATGATGGCTGCACAACAACGATATAAAAAAGTAGTACAGGGTGGACAATGGCAAAGAAGTCAGCAACACTTTAAAGACGCAGTAGATTTTGTACACAGTGGTCAATTAGGTAATATTCGCACGGCCAAAGTATGGTGTTACCAGGGTTGGATGCGTCCGCAACCAGTAGTGCCTAACTCAGCCCCACCAGCAGGCGTAGATTATAAGCAATGGCTGGGACCCGCCACCAATCTGCCTTTCAACGCCAGCAGGTTCCATTTTCATTTTCGTTGGTTCTGGGATTATGCAGGTGGTTTAATGACCGACTGGGGTGTTCACTTACTGGATTATGCCTTATTAGGTATGAAAGCAGATACACCAAAAACCATTGTTGGTTTGGGTGGAAAATTTGCTTACCCCGAATTATCAGAAGAAACCCCCGACACACTTACCACATTGTACGAGTTTGATGGATTTAACTTAGTGTGGGACTCAGCCATGGGCATCGATAATGGCTCCTATGGCAAAGATCATGGCATTGCTTTCATTGGCAATAATGGCACATTGGTTTTAAACAGAGGTGGATGGGAAGTGATAGAAGAAAGACAAAGCAAAAACAAAGTGGCCAAACCATTTGTAAAATCATCCGATAACGGATTAGATAATCATTGGATCAATTTTGTGGAAGTGATCAAATCACGCAAAACAGAAGACCTCAAATGTTCTATTCAGGCAGGATCGCATGTTGCTACCGTAGCGCAAATGGGCAATATATCTTATCGAACCGGAAAAAAATTAAGCTGGGATAAGGCCAGTGCAAAGTTTACAGATGAAGCAGTTAACAAAGAATACTTAATGAAGCCCTATCACAATGGCTATACTTTACCTAAAGTTTAATTGAAATATTATGCAAATAAAATCACTCCTTTCACCACTATTTTGTTCATTGCTAGCTCTTTGTTCTAACGCCCAACAAAAAGGCGATCCCAAAGAAACAGAATATTATTCACCAGTACCTAAAGTAGTTTCCCCGGTAAGTGCCAGCCATCCTGTACCTTCTGATGCCATTATATTATTTGACGGAAAAAATTTAGACGAATGGGTACAAGCTGGTAAAACAAATGGCAGAGCAGAATGGATAGTATCTGATAATGTAATGACCGTAAATAAGAAAGCTGGTGACATACAAACAAAAAGAAATTTCAGCAATTTTCAATTACACATAGAATACAAAATACCTGCAAATATCACGGGTGAAGGTCAGGCAAGAGGCAATAGTGGTGTATTCTTAGCTTCCCTGCCTTTTGGCGCAGGTGGTTATGAAATACAGGTACTCGATAACTATATCAATACCACTTATGTGAATGGACAGGCAGGTAGCATTTACAAACAAAATCCACCATTGGTGAATGCCTGCTTACAGCCTGGTGAATGGCAGGAATACGATATTGTTTGGACTGCCCCTACATTTAACAATGATGGCAGTTTACAATCACCTGCAAGAATCACAGCTCTGCATAATGGCGTATTAGTACAAAACAATTTTGAATTAGTAGGCGACACACCCTATATAGGTAAACCCTCTTATAAACAACATGGGCCCGCTCCTATCAAATTGCAATCGCACGGTGATAAAAGCGAACCCATTAGTTTTAGAAATATCTGGCTCAGAGAACTGAAATAATTGAAATCGATTAGTGTACGATTTGTTTTAAAACAATTCGTACACTTTTTTCTTCCAATCAATAAATTCATTTTCCAGAACCGTGATCCCTTTTTCCTGAGAAGCAGATAATGGCTCAATGGCATTGGCTACACTCAGGTATAGATCACTAACCCTTCTACGGAATTTAAATTCGTCGAAGAAAATGGATTTACGATTGGTTTCAATTAATTCCTTGCGAATATTGGTTTGCTTTTCCAATTTTAATTTAATAGCTTCCTCTTTACTGTTCAATTTTGTCAATACTGCTATAGACTTGTCTAAAGTATCCACTAAAGCAGCTAATCGTTCCTGCAAAGCGTGTAAGCGCATACCTTGCTTGTACAGTAATTCCTGCGACTGCACCGTAAACCCTTTTTCCGGATTAGCATCAATATTGATGAACTGTTCGTGAGACTTACCATCTGCCTTTACAATAACCTTATACTTACCCACTGGAACTTTGGGACTGATCACTGATGAATATTGAACCGATGATTGTGCAATAAATCCACCAACAGCTACTTTGGGGGGATTGGTATTGAGTCCCCAATAAACTTTATTCAACCCTTTTAATCCTGATCCATTAAAGTCTTTTATCTTTTTATTTGCTGCATCATATATTTCAATTTTTACCGCATCATTGCTTCTTTGTTTGAGGTAATAATAGAATACAGGAGCCATAATTTTATTCTCACCTACCCATCCTGTCAGGTTTTCTGCTGGCAAAGGATAAATGGCAGAATAATCATATTTAAAAGATTGAATGGGATAAAAAATGGCGTCTTTTTCCAAATCAGATTTTACCATTTCTCGCAATGGCTGCAAGTTGTCGATAATGTAAATACCTCTTCCATGTGTTGCGATTACCAGGTCATTGGTTTGAGGATGTATTTTCAAATCACGCACCAGGTTATACCAAGGCATATTTTGGTATTTGCTGCGCATCCAATTGGCGCCTCCATCCAATGAAATAAACAAACCCATTTCAGTGCCAAGGAATAAAAGTTTTTCATTCACAATATCTTCTCTTACCACATGTGCAAAACCTGTAAACTCTTTTGATGTTAATTGTTTCCAACTATTGCCACCATCTGAACTCATCACTAAATAGGTGTTGTTATCTCCATACATATGGTTATCTAGTGTAACATAGATTCTCTTGGGATCTAAAGAAGACAACTCGATACAACTGATCCAGCTATTCTCGGGCACACCGGTTTTCCAAATTCCTTCAGCTTTGTTCTGCCAGCTTTTACCGCCATCCGTGGTTAGCTGAAGGTTTCCATCATCTGTACCCACCCAAATAATTTTTTCGTTTTTCGGGTCTTGTGTTAAAGTAAAAATGGTACAATGATTTTCTGCACTGGTATTATCGCCTGTAATACTATTACTTGCTGCTTCTTGTTGTTGTTTGGCTTTATTATTGGTAGTTAAATCAGGGGATATTCTTTCCCAGTTTCTTCCATCATCTGTAGATTTAAACAGGTACTGAGAAGCTACATATAAATTATACAGGGGCTTTCCTGTTGCAGATTTTTTGGCTGAATAGCCTGTTACAATGGGTGTATTCCAGTTCCATCGATGATCTTCATCACCAGCCATTTTCTTTGGGCGCACACCAAATACCAAACCGGTTTGTAGATCAACCCTGTTCACTTCACCACCCTGTGATTCGGCAAATACAATTTTTGGATTTACTAAACTTGGTTGTACCCAAAAACCATCACCACCTCCCACTACACGCCAGTCAATAGCCGTTACCCCACCCGGTGAAGTATTGGGAGCCATCCAACTATTATTATCCTGTAAACCCCCATAAATTTTATAAGGCGCCTGGTTATCTACACTTACATGATAAAACTGTCCAACCGGAAGGTTATTCAAAAACTGCCAAGAACTTCCTTTATTGACACTGGTATAAACTCCACCATCTGTTCCAAGAAATAACATATCCGGATTATTGGGGTTGATCCATAAAGCATGATGGTCTGGATGAGGGGCAACACCACCGATAATTGCTTTACTCCAGGTATTACCGCCATCATTAGAATACTCAAAATCAAAAGCAGGACGGTATACTCTTTTGGGGTCTTTGGGATCAAAAACCAATGTGCTAAAATAAAAAGGTCGTGCTGTGATATTATCGGTTGCTGCCAGCTTTTTCCAGCTTTCTCCCTCATCATTGGAGATATACAAACCCGGCACTTTGGCTTCTACAATGGCCAGAATTTCTGAAGGCTTAGATGGATTGATGGTTACTACAATTCTTCCAAGATCGCCTTCTGGTAAGCCTTTGGTGAGTTTATTCCATGTTTTACCACCATCTGTTGATTTGTAAAAACCACTGCCCGGTCCGCCTGAACTGAACGCATAAGGCTTTCTGCGAAACTGCCAGAAGGAAGCCAACAATACATTTGATTTTTGGGGATGCATGGCAATATCTGCACAGCCTGTTTCATCATTGATGAATAATATTTTATTCCATGTTTTACCACCATCGGTTGTTTTATACAAACCACGGTGTGCTGAAGACTTCCATAGAGGACCCGGTGCGGCAACATAAACCGTTTTTTTATCAGTTGGATCAACGATGATCTTACTGATCCTTTCTGTGCTATCTAACCCTATTTTCTGCCAGTTATTACCACCATCCGTAGTTTTAAATAAGCCATCACCAATGGATACAGAATTTCTGGTATTACTTTCACCGGTTCCCGCATATACAACTTTGGCATTGCCTGGTTCTATGGCCAATGCCCCAATCGACTGGCAATATTTATCAAATACTGGATTAAATGAAATACCTCCGTTTTGGCTTTTCCAGATTCCACCGCCTGCAGTACCTACATATAGATTGATCTGACCATCCTGCGTAATACCTTCAATGGCACTGATCCTACCACTCATGGTAGAAGGCCCCAATGCCCTTGCCCCCATTACCTGGAAATAAGAAGAATTGATGCTGGTTTGAGCGTTTGCTGACACCATCATACCTATAGCAATCAATAAAATCAAGTGTTTCATTTGTTTAAGTTTTATTGTAAAAAAAGGGACATCTTCTTTCTTACGGTTAGTAATCAAGAAAGTGTCCCTTAAAAATGATAAGATCAATATGCAGGTTTCAATAAATTTAGTTAGCCTTAAATATAGAATCGTCAATGGTTGGATTAATGATAATTTTTTTAGATACCATCATCATCTGCCCCATATCTGTTTTAAATGGCATTTTGATACCAAAATCTATTGTCTGATAATCAAGGTATTTAACGTCTCCTTTTATTTCCTGGCCCTGCTGCTTAGTAATGGATTCAACTTTATAAATCAGATAAGTTTTGAGATCAAAAAAATAAGTTTTCTCATTATTGTTTTTAGTTGTCATCTTAATTTTAAAGTATTCATTCCCGTCTACTTCATCCTTACCTAAAGATTCAACTGTAGATCCCTTTTCCTTGTAATTTACAAATGCATCCTGAAGATCTAATTCATCCAATTTGGCTTTTAACTCTTCGTCTGTAATTGGACTTAATGAATTTTTACCCATCAATGGATTCAGAGACCATCCATTAGTTGGATTGGTAATGTCAATAATTTTATTGCCTTGAAATTCCGCATCAACTCTCACCCCTTTCATCTGAACACCTTGAACGGTATAGGGTATCGCAATGCCCTGTACTTCAATTTGGCCTTCAATTTTGATAGATTGAACCTTACTCCACTTTTCTGCACCACCAATTGCGGTGATGTACTTCGAAATAACTTCATCGGCTGTTTGTGCCTGAATAGTTAAGGTGCTTGCTATTACAAGCATAAATCCTAAAAATACCTTTTTCATGTTTTTTGATTTTATGTACATTATTATAGTTTGTAGGCGAAAACGGAAATTATTACACAAATCTCATATTAAATTATATGGATTTGATAGACGGCAAATTAGCCTATAATCTGCATACGGAATTGGCAAATAAAACAAATAAAAGTACACTGTATGCATCATTAGGACACATACTGGGCTTTATTATTGCGATATTTTGCTAGCATTAAAACCTTAGGAAAAATTGTTGTATGAAATTATTGTTTCCTGTATAAACGGTACTGTATTCAATAAGGGAATAACAGATAAAGTTTTATTGAATCGTAAGAGTTAGAAAAAACGTTTAACATAAATTGGCATGAGAAAGGTTAAGCTGTTAAACAAAACCTAGTTTACTTTTTATACTAAAAAGTTTCTGACACATATGAAAACAGAAATGGGCGGATGAAACATCCCTACTCTCAATTGAATCACACCTAATAGCTTAAAACCATAACTAATTGGCAACCAGCTCCCCTATTAACCATTGGAATTCAAAAGGTATGATCTAAGAACTTCCGCTTTTGAATGGTTACAATTTAGCAAAATGAAAAAAATATTAACTATTTTTCAGGTAAGTTCATGTACCGGGATGAATACTATCTATTAAATCAGGAAACTGCAAACAGAAAATAGATAGTAAATAGTAAACATATTAAAGTGTTTACTCATACAAAGTGCATGTAATTCTAAATAGCAATATTTCATTCTATGACTCTTCATTTTATCATAGCCATTGTAGTCATCAGGTATCTGCAAAAAAGATTGCAGACCAAAATAGAGTTGCCGGAATGGGACAGGAAATTAAAATTAGGGATGACAGCATCTATTACAATGCTGGTAGTATCTGCGGTTTTACCACAATTTAAAGGATTGTATATCTGGATTGGACAGGCATTCTGTTTTACGCTGGTTTATTTGATCCTTTACCAACCTGCATTTAAGGTTGCCAAACAAGCGGCGATTTCTATCATTCCACTGATTATAGCAACCTTTTTTAGAGACCTTGCCAAATTAGTAAATGACAGTTTCTACGAAAGCTGGAAAAACTACTTTGATGTTGCCATATTCTTCTCTTTCATCTGGCTGATTGCCTTATTAATTATCAGTAACAAACAGACCAAAGCACTTGAAAAAGAAAAAGAGAAAGCAAGGGCAAAAGAAAAAGAATATGAGATCACCGAAAAAATAAAGATGCAATTGGAAATTCAAGTGGCCGAAAGAACTGCATCTTTAACCTTACAAAAAGAAGAGCTTGAAAAAACTATCAATGAATTGAAATCAACCCAAACACAATTGGTGCATGCAGAAAAAATGGCCAGTTTGGGTGAGTTAACTGCTGGTATTGCCCATGAGATTCAAAACCCCTTAAACTTTGTAAACAATTTTTCTGAATTGAATACAGAGTTGATCGACGAACTGGAACAGGAATTAGCCAAGGGTAATCATTCTGAAGCCATTTCTATCGCAAAAGATATCAGGGAAAATGAACAAAAAATAAACCACCATGGGAAACGTGCAGATGGCATAGTAAAAGGGATGTTACAGCATAGCAGAAGCAGCAGTGGTCAAAAAGAACCCACAGATATCAATGCATTGGCGGATGAATATTTAAGGCTTGCTTACCACGGATTACGTGCGAAGGATAAATCATTCAATGCCACGATGAAAACAGATTTTGATGAAAATATTGGCATGATGAACATCATCACGCAGGATATTGGGAGGGTGATCTTAAACCTGATAACCAATGCATTTTATACAGTTGGCGAGAAAAAGAAAACCGGACTTACAGATTATGAACCAACGGTTAGGGTAAGTACCAAAAAAATGAAAGGTCGTATAGAAATCAAAGTGGCTGACAATGGCAATGGCATCCCGGAAAAAGTATTGGATAAAATCTTCCAACCCTTTTTTACAACCAAACCAACAGGACAGGGAACCGGACTGGGCTTGAGTTTGAGCTATGATATCATAAAATCACATGGCGGAGAACTTAATGTAAAAACAAAAGAAGGAGAAGGATCGGAATTCATCATTACATTAATCGGTTGAGTTAATTCAAATCTATGAAAATCGATTTCCGAAAAACATTAGCATGGATATTTTGCACCTTTTTTATTGTTACAATTTGCTGTTCACAACAAACACCAGCAGGTTTATTTGGTTCTAAAAGCATTCTCCAGCTAAGTTTGAGTGGCAACCTTCGGGATATGATGAATGACAGAGCAGATGAGCCCAAAGCTTACCCCATATATGTTTCATACAAAAATGATGATAGCACAATTAATCAATTAAGAGCCGAAGGAAAAACACGTGGTCATTTTCGAAAGCTTAAAGAAAACTGTTACTATCCTCCCCTATTGATCCGTTTCTTAAAAAATGACAGTCTCCAAAGATCAATTTTTAACGAACAGGAAAAATGCAAATTAGTAATGCCCTGTAAAGGCGATGAATATGTGGTGCGCGAATGGCTGGTATACCAATTGTATAAGCTCATTACACCATTATCATTTGAAGCAAGATTGGTAAAACTCAATTTAAATGATACAAAATCACAAAAGAAAAATGAGCCCTTTTATGCGATATTGTTAGAGGACGAAAAGAAAATGTCTAAAAGGAACAAACTTATTTCAATAGAAAGAAAAATAAAACCTGAGCAAGCAGAAACTGAGACTCTCCTAAAAATGGCTGTATTTGAATACCTGATAGGCAATACCGACTGGTCTGTGCAATACTTACAAAATATCAAACTGGTAGCAGCTGATTCAAATGCAGTGGCAATAACCGTTCCCTATGACTTTGATCATTCGGGCATGGTAAACGCCCCATATGCATTTCCAGCCGAAGAATTAAAGATGAGCTCAGTGAGAGAAAGAAGGTATCGTGGCTATTGCATCACAGATCTAAAACAATTTGATCAAACCATCAGTTTATTTAACAATCTAAAAACGGATATCTATCAATTATATACTAATTGTCCCTTCATTGATGAAAAATACAAACAATCAACCATAAAATATTTTGATGCATTTTATACCATGATCAATACTCCAACAAAACTTGCCAAAGAATTCGGTTATCCCTGCGATAAAAATGGAACTGGCAATGTAGTGATAAAGGGGTTGAAGGTGGATTAGGGGGGTACTAGAAGTTGGATGCTGGATACTGGATACTGGGGGGGGATGCATTTCATGATTTTTGAAGGAAGTAATGGTAGATTTTTTCCTGTGACCTGATAGGCTCGCCACCATTCATTTTCCTGACTTGTTGCATATTTTCATTGATAGTTACTGCCTTAACATTGTCGGCCAACTGAATGGCGAGCAATGCTATTAACTCATTTTTGATAGCTTCATCATACACAGGAAAGCAAACCTCTATTCGGTGATACATGCTTCTGTTCATCCAATCGGCCGAGCCCATAAACACTTTGGGCTTGCCACTATTATGAAAAACAAAAACCCTTCCATGTTCTAAAAAACGATCAACGATCCTCGTAACATTAATATTTTCGCTCACACCGGATAAGCCTGGCACCAGGCAACAGATACTTCTAACCATTAATTGGATCTGAACGCCGGCTTGAGATGCTTCGTATAATTTTTTGATCAGCACCGGATCTTCCAGGCTATTTATTTTAATGGTAATGGATGCTTCCTTTCCCTCTCTGGCAGCATCAATTTCATCACCGATCATCTGCAAAAACTTTTCTTGCATATTGAAACGAGCAAGCAATAAATGATCAAAATAAGCTCCAGCAGATTTTTCCGGTTGTTTTCGGAAACCAAAAAACAGAAAGAGCAATTCTAATTCCCGAACTATTCCGGGTGCTGCAGTTAACAGAATATGATCGGTATATAGGAGTGCCGTATTCTCATTAAAGTTTCCGGTGGACAATAAACCATAAGACCTTGTTCTGCCATTTTCCTTTCTTTTAACCAATGCTACTTTTGCATGCACTTTCAATCCAGGGATACTATAAATAATTTTCACTCCAGCTTCCTTCATTCTGGCGGCCCATTTCAGGTTATTGGCCTCATCAAATCTTGCTTTCAATTCTACAAAAACAGTAACAGATTTGCCGTTTCTTGCAGCAGCGATCAGAGAATTTACTAACATAGAATCAGCTGCCACCCTGTATATGGTAACATAAATTTCCGTTACCGATTCATCTATCATGGCTTCAGAAAAAAACCTGGTAACGGGATAATAGGATTGATAAGGTGTATGAACCATCAAATCCTTTTCTGCCAACAAACTAAAAATAGATTGCTCGTCATTTTTTAACTGCTTAGCACTGGGTGCCCAGACAGGATAGGAAAGTGCTTGCTTATGCTTAATAGGCAAAGATCTCAGGTCTTTCAAGTTATGGTAATTGCCTCCCGCAACAACATTGGCATTTGTAAGGTTCAAATACGTTTTAACTTTGTATAATATCCGCAAAGGGATCCCGGGCTGATACAGAAACCTAGTTGCCAAACCAGTTTCTCTTTTTTGTAATTGGTTCCCAATGGTTTCCGCAATGTTTCCAACAAACTCATCATGTAAATCAAGAGAAGCATCTCTGGTAATTTTAAAAGAATAAGTTGCTTTCACCTGGTATCCTATATATAAATACTGTAAATTTTCTTTGATGATGTCATCAAGAAATAAAATATACTGAGTCCCTGACGCCTTCTCATCCACTGCAAAAAACCGGGGAACCACATCTGAAGGTATATTTACTATCACCAATTTTTCTTGCTCATTTGCATCAACAAGCACCAATAAAATTTGTAATTTATTATTTTCAACAAGAAAACTAGACTTGGATTTACCCAGCATCACAGGCTGTAAATAACCAACAATTTGTAAAAAGAAATATGCCCTTATTTCTTGTTTGATAATTTCCGGAATGGGTTCATTATACAAAAGATGAATATGATGCTTTTTTAGTTCCGGCAAAAGACTATCCGTTAAAATAGCCCCCAACTCCTGCATCTGGGCATAAACAGTATCCTGCAAGTTTTTTAAGCGCTCAGTATAATCAACTGATGTTGTTGAACTAATCAGTTTCTGCAAACTTAATAAAGTGGGGATGCGAACCCTATAAAATTCATCCAAGTTAGAAGAATAAATGGAGAGAAAATTAAATCTTTCTATTAAGGGTACTGATTTATCTGCCGCTTCTTGTAACACACGGTGGTTGAAACCCAGCCAACTGGCATCCCTGTTAAAAAAATGATTTTCCTGAAATGGCATGGAAAGAATTTATTTAAAACATGGCAGCAATAGCATAAGCCAAGACAGAAATAATGATGCCAAACATAAAAATTGTATACGAGATATTGAGGTAACGGTATTTTCTACCCAACACTTTTCCCTGCCAAAAAATATCTTTGGTTAAACTTGCATATAAAAACTCCCTGTCAGTTAACATGGCCTGTAAGGCTTCATCGTACTGTTTAAATTCCATATTATAAAAACTTCCAAAGAAAAGCAAGTTGACAGATTTATTGGTTACCTGCTCCTGTGTAAAAGTACCCGGCGTTAAACGGGGTCTGGTGGCCAAGATGGCGTAAATGATGGTAGAAACATTTACCACTAATAAAATAATGGTAGGCACTAAAAGGTTTCTATTTTCATCCAGTTTCTGAATAATCAAACCCAAAACAACAGATATGATTATCGAGTTCACGGATATCATGATATGTGCTTTATTATCTGCCATTACACTGATGCGAACATTATTGGCAGAACTAATACGAAACATCATTTCACTACCCCTGATAGGCTTTTCTCTTTTTTTAATTTTTACTACTTGCTCTATATCCTGCATTTCGGGCACATCTGCATAATCTTGCGCAATTGGGGCAACTTGTGTCTCCAAGACTGCCATCTGCTGTTTACTGATCTTCTCTTCATGCCTGCTCTGAATAGCTAATAAATTATCAGCTTTTGTTTTATCGAGCAACAAATGGCAATAGTCTGTGTGGTATTGATGGCTTTCTAAGCTTCCAATAGTTGCCATTCTCCAGGCATTTCCATCGATTTTTTCTCCGGCTAATGCATCTGTTTCTTTGCGTAATAATTTATTCTTTGATCTAAAAGAGGAAGTGCCATAATAATAAGCATCTGCATCACAAAGTATTTTGTCTTCAATTAATTGAGGCTTTTGCGGATTAGCTGTTGAAAGAATACTATTTTTTACAGCAGCAATATCATTTTCAGCAACCCCTATCAACTGTAATATGGCTGAGGCTGCTTCTGCACTTTTTTGTAACTCCGTATTTTCACCTGTAATAAAATAACCCGTATAAAGAAAACCTGCAGCTGCATTAACAATAAAAAATGACCTGTCATCCAGATGGTAATGATCTGCCATTCGCTTTACAATTCCCATAACCGATTTGGTAAGTGATTGGTTATGATAAAACATTCTTTCATCGGTATGGTCGCGGTAAAAAACAGTAACCTGTTCTTCTACCTTTTGTAATAGATCCTGGTAACTCATGGAGATAAGCGGTTTAAAGCATTTTGGTTGACAATTTTCAAGCACCCTATTGTACAATAAATACAAAGAATGGGAAAACCGACTGGCCAGACTTGCATAAATATCATACTGACCGAGTGAATTTAAGACTTTTTTTGGCATAGAAACCTTAATTTGAACAAAGGATTCTCCCCACCAAATTTATAGTTGCCATTGGCAATACACTTTATATTTAAGTATCTTTAAAAAAACATGCTTTATGCAAAAAACATTCAGCCTTTTGGCTGCACTATTACTGGTCACTTTCTTACAGGCCCAAAATGGCGTTCAAAGACCGAAATTGGTAGTAGGAATCGTGGTGGACCAGATGCGCTGGGATTATCTTTATCGCTATGCAGATAGGTATGCTCCCAATGGTGGTTTCAAACGCTTATTGAACCAGGGCTTTACTTGTGAAAATACATTAATTCCATATACACCAACAGTTACAGCATGCGGACATACAGGCATTTACACAGGTTCTGTGCCCGCTATTCATGGGATTACCGGAAATAACTGGTACGATAACCAATTGAATAAAGACATGTATTGTGCACAGGACGATTCCGTTACGTCTGTAGGAACAAGCAATGAGTTAGGCAAAATGAGTCCAAAGAATTTATTGGTCACAACAATCTGTGATGAACTTAGATTGGCAACAAATTTCAAAAGCAAAGTGGTGGGGGTGGCTTTAAAAGACAGAGGCAGCATCCTTCCGGCTGGACACAGTGCTAATGCAGCTTATTGGTACGATAATAAAACCGGTAACTGGATCAGCTCCTCTTATTATATGAGCGATCTACCACAGTGGGCCAAAGATTTGAATAGTAAAAAACTGGTTGACAAATATTATGAGTCTAACTGGAACACATTGTATCCTGTTAATACATATACCCAAAGTACGGCAGATGATAAACCTTATGAAAATAAGCCACTTGGACAAGCATTCCCCTATGACCTGAAAAGATTCATTGGAAAATCATATAGTACTATTTCTGTTACACCACATGGAAACAGCTTCACATTTGATATGGCAAAAGCTGCTTTAGCTGGTGAACAATTGGGACAGGATGCTATAACAGATTTTCTGGCAATTAGCCTTTCTTCTCCAGACTATATTGGTCATACATTTGGCCCTAATTCTGTAGAAGCCGAAGATGGCTTTCTCAGACTAGACAAGGATTTGGGCGATTTTCTAAACTTATTAAATGAGAAAGTGGGTGAAGGGCAGTACCTGGTATTTTTATCAGCCGATCATGGAGCTGCCCATGTACCTGGCTTTATGAAAGAAAACAAAATACCCGCGGGCAGTTTGAACAACACCGCATTATTAGCTGAAATGAATAAAAAATTAAAAGAAATATTTAAAGCAGATGATTTACTCATTGATATCAGCAACCTACAAGTAAGTCTGAACCACCCGGTGATCAACAGCAATAACAAATTGAATGAGAAAGAGATTCGCAAATGGGTAATTGAATTTCTTACCAAACAACCCGGTATAGAAAAAGCATTTGAACTTGATGCCATTTCAACCACTACCCTTCCTGTAAAGCAAAAAGAAATGATCAGCAATGGATATTACCCAAGCCGTTGTGGCGACATTCAGTTTATGCTGAAACCCCAATGGATGGAAGGCTTTGGAAACGGTGGAACAACCCATGGATCCTGGAATCCATATGATGCACATATCCCTTTACTTTTCTATGGCTGGAATATCAAACAGGGCAAAACAAACAGGGAGACCTATATGACAGATATAGCACCTACCATTGCAGCATTATTACACATACAAATGCCCAATGGCAATATTGGAAAAGTAATTGAGGAAGTGATGAAATAAAGCAGGTTTTCTTTTACCGACTCTACGTTTATTAAAATATTAGCTTATGACTCTAATTCGAAGTACACTTTTGATTTTCCTGGTAACTTTTTGTACATGCATATATACGCAACCTGCTTTTGATAGTGTGAAATTTTTTCATGAAGAGAAACCATTGGTACTTAAACTTACTACTGATATCAGCAACCTAATCAGTGGCAAGCAAAAAGATGTAAGTCAGAATGCCCTATTTTCCTGTAAACTCCCAGATAGTTCTGAATTAAAAGAAAATATTACAATCACAGTGAGAGGACATATGCGGAGATCTATCTGTAATGTTCCACCTGTTAAACTCAATTTCAAAAAGTCACCAAGGCTTTCTTCACTTAACAGTTTGAAACTGGTTACTGTTTGTAGGGGTGGCGCATTTGATGGTCAATTACTATTGAAAGAATACCTGGTATATAAAATTTTTAACCTCCTTACTGATAAAAGTTTTCGAGTTAGATTAGTCAACCTCACTTATGAAGACACCAAAGAAAGAAAAAAGCCAATGATTTGGGATGCTTTCTTTGTTGAAGATGTTGATGCATTAGCTAAGAGGGAAAAATGTAAAGAACTAAATAATATAAAAACCAATTCAGAACTAACCGATAGAAAACAAATGACATTGGTAAACCTTTTTGAGTTTATGATTGGTAATACAGACTGGTCTGTACCCAATAACCATAATATAAAACTATTGAAATCAAAAAAAGACAGTTTGCAAAGACCCATACCCGTACCATATGATTTTGATTATTCCGGATTAGTAAATGCGGAATATGCTACACCAGATCCTATCATGAATGTTGAATCTGTGTTAACACGTGTGTACCGTGGTTTTCCGCGCAAAATGGAAGAATTGCAGGAAGCCATTCTAGTTTTCAATAAACAGAAAGAAAGCATTTATGCTTTGATCAAAAACTTTGCACCACTAAGCAGTAGAAACAAATCTGAAATGACAGACTATCTGGATGATTTTTATAAGATCATCAATAAGCCAAGTGAAGTGAAGTATTATTTTATTGATAATGCAAGAACACAATAAACAAAACACCCAATACCCTACTTTAAAAATTGAAAATATAATTAAGTTAGTACATATTAGTTTCAATCAGGATGCATTGAAGATCGGGAAGAATATTTTAGAATTAATGTCAATCAGATCTATATCAAAATGTTGAAAAAAAAGAAATAAATTCAAATAACATACGATGAAAATATTAGTAGTAGATGACGAGCTTGATATGCAAACCCTCTTTCAACAAAGATTTCGAAAAGAAATAAAAGAAGGTGTTGTAGAATTCGCCTTTGCAAATTCGGGAGAACTGGCATTAGAATATATGAAGACGAACCACCATGAAGCAGTGCTGATATTATCCGATATAAATATGCCAGGGATGAGTGGCTTGGAATTATTAGACCGCATCAAACACCAATATTTTACACCACCGCCTATTGTAATGATGATCACAGCTTATGGCGATTCAGAAAATTATGATATGGCCATGAAATTAGGTGCCGACGATTTTTTAACCAAACCGGTTGACTTTAATTTGCTTAAAGAAAAACTAAAATTAACATGATCGCTAAAATACTGGTAGCAGATGATGAAGTGGACCTGGAAACACTGATCAAACAAAAATTCAGAAAACAGATTCGGGAACAGAAATACGAATTCATCTTTGCCATAAATGGCAAAGACGCGCTCTTAAAACTGGAACAACATCCGGACGTATCCCTGGTTTTGAGCGATATCAATATGCCGGAAATGGACGGTCTAACCTTACTCGGCAAACTCAATGACAATAACCCTTTACTAAAAACGGTGATGGTTTCTGCTTATGGTGATATGGACAATATCAGATCTGCTATGAACAAGGGTGCTTTTGACTTTATTTGTAAGCCAGTAAACTTTGAAGACCTGGAGCTTACGATAGAAAAAACCATCAGACAGGTTAAACAGTTACACGATACCTTATTAGCCATCAAAGAGAACAACATTTTAAAAATGTATGTGGATGAAACTGTTTTAAAGTTCATGGGTAGTCAGCAATTCGAGGATTCTTTGGTTGCCAATGAAACAGTGGAAGCTACAGTTGCATTTATTGATATTTGCGGATTTACGGCCATTACAGAAAATGCGCCAGCCGATATTGTAGTTAAAATGCTGAACAGATATTTTGATCTGATGGTGAAAGAAATATTAGCGCAACAGGGACATGTAGATAAATTTATTGGCGATGCAATCATGGCCGTATTTCGTGGTGATTACCATTTAGACAGGACAATTGAAGCCTGTTTAGCTGTAAGGTCTCACATACTTTCTTTACCCAAAGAAAACCAGGATATTAGTTTTGTGCCCAATGTTACTATTGGTATTAATAGCGGAGAATTGATATCCGGAAATATTGGTTCTGCCAACCTTCGCAGATTGGATTATACGGTAGTGGGTGATGTAGTAAATACATCCGCACGTTTACAATCTATAGGCAAACCCGGACAAATTGTAATTTCAGAAGCAACCTACCACCTGGTGAAAGAATCCTTTCATTGCAAACTTATTGGTGAAGTAAGTTTGAAAAACAAACAACATGCTATGAATGTGTATGAGGTGTTGGATTGAGGGATTTCGAGTTTTTAGTTTCGCGTTTAGAGTTGTGTTATTTTTTTTTAGTTTGCATGACTTTAATACAAGCAACGTAATCCAATCACCAATTTTTCTACATTGTAGGAAACCTCTTATGTACCACTTCAAATTCCTTACCTGGCAACTTTCCCCTGAATTGATATTCGTTCATTAATAAATTAGATATTCTTATCCGATAACCATTCAAGAAACAGATCTCATAAATACAATATCCATGTATCAAAGATCTGGAAGCAGTGTTCATATAAATAATTACCTTTTCAATATCTGCTTTATCAAATTCTTCCATATCAGTTTTTGTTCCAAACAAGAACTTTTGATGACTTCTTGACATACGTAAATGAATATCCTTGCAATTATTAAAATGATTGAAGAATAAAAACCAGTTTGGACCGGTCAACAACGCCATGAAACCCAAACCAAATAGAAGTCCTTCCAATTGATGGACCCCTCCATTTGATGCAGTGATTATGGTCAGACCAAAATAAACCAGTAAGAAGATCTCAGGGAAAAACAAAAATTGCAAGATCCGTTTTACTGATACGGCATATTCAAATTTTTCTGTGACAAAATGTTTTTTATGATGTGATATAAAATGCATTTCGCTAAAGCCTGTAGAAATATCGTTCCCAGCAAAATAATCTGAGATCACTTCTATACAATCATCTAATTTAACAAAGGCCTTCTGAAGAACTTTACCGGACCTAAAGAGAAGATATAAAGTGAATTTTCCATTATAAAAGGGGCCCAGTTTAAGATAGGTTCCATTGCCGTGTTTAATAGTTACAGAAGGACAAGTTAATTGAACAGGCGTATGTTCTCGTTGCAAAGCCCAAGGAAATTCTTTGATCAATGAAACGGTCTCATCCAATGTACGCACAGCTGAATCAAAGAATTCCCCCGGCTCGCAGTCTTTATATTGCAGTTTAGAAACGAATTGCATTGGTGAAAATTTATGCAAACAATAACAAGAATCAAATATCAAGAATCAAGTCTTAAAATAATTGTCAACTCGAAACTCAAAACCCAAAACTCGAAACTGCCCTACCATATCTTAACCCTTAGGCTATCTTCCCGATACATTTTATTGCCTTTCTTTACACCGAATGCTTCATAGAATTCTGGGATATTGACCATTGGTCCATTGACCCTTTCTTTTGAAGGTGCATGCACATCTGTTTTCAGTTGACTGGCAAGGGATTCTTTTCTTTCTTGGTACATCCATCCAAATGCATAACCCATAAAATATCTTTGCATAGGGGTAAGTCCATTGATCTTTTCACCCTTTTTATATTGTGCTGTTTTTTTGAAAGCATCAATGCCCAATAACAATCCGCCCAGATCTGCAATATTTTCTCCTTGTGTGGCTTCTCCATTTACATGCAAAGTATCAACAGGCATGTATTCATTGAATTGCTGAATGATCTTCTTTGCCCTTTCACTAAATTGTTTGGCATCTGCATCCTGCCACCAGTTTTTAAGATTGCCTGCAGCGTCGTATTGACGGCCCTGATCGTCAAATCCATGGGTGATCTCGTGACCAATTGTAGAGGCGCCGGCATATCCATATACAAATGCATCATCCAGATCAGCATCTTTCATACCCGGTACTGCAAATATGCCAGCGGGTAAAACAATTTCATTGTTACTTGGATTATAATAGGCATTATATGTTTGCGGCGTCATACCCCATTCAGTTCTATCAACCGGTTTGCCCAATTTATTTACGGAATAATTAAACCACCATTCGCGAGCCCTTTGCATATTCAAAACAAAAGGACCTTTATCAATTTGTAAGGAACTGAAATCTTTCCACTTATCGGGGTAGCCTACTTTTTTAGAAATTTTCGCAAGTTTTTCAATGGCTTTTTGTTTGGTACTGTCTGTCATCCAATCCAGTTTCTGAATCCTTTCTTTCAAAGCCTCTCTGATATTCTCAACCATTGTGGTATACCTTTCTTTAGCTGTTTCATTGAAATATTCTTTCACAAAAAGCTGCCCTAAAGCCTCTCCAATTGCGCCTTCTTCTGCATCCAAAACGCGCTTCCAACGAACACGTGGTTCTTTGCTACCTCGCAATGCCTGTGCGTAGGCAAAATTATTCATAAAGGTTTCCTTATCCAGAAATGCAGCATTCCGGCGCACCAGATTAAAACGCAGATAATTTTTCCAGTCATCCAAAGGGGTAACGGAAAGTTCATTACTAAGAATCGCAAAAAAATCCGGTTGACCAACAATGGTAGAATCCAGTTTTTGAATACCTAAATCACTTAAATAATTCCACCAATTTATTGCCGGCGTATTTTTTTGTAATGTAGCAATCGACATCTTGTTGTAATTCTTATAAGGATCACGCAGGTCTACCAGTTTGCGGGATGCTCTGGCCAATCTTGTTTCCAATTGGTAAACTTTTTCGGTATGCATAGAAGCCTGTAAACTATCATCGCCCAACTGACGAAAGGTTTTATGCAAATAGTTTTTATATGCTTTCTGTACATTCAACGTTTTCTCGTCGGTATTAAAATAATAGTCACGTTCAGGCAGACCTAATCCACCTTGGCCCAGTTGAAATGCAATGACTTCGCTATTCATATCGTCCTGACCTACATAACTATTAAACAGAACATTCATGCCTTTTTTATGCATAGAAGCGGCTTGCTTAATTAATGCATCGATACTAGCAATTTGTTCGATCTCAGCCAATCCAGCTTTTAGCGGCTCTAAACCCTGCTTTTCTGCAGCTGCTGAATCCATACCACTTTGCCAAAAATCGCCAATTTTTTGAGCAACACTTCCGGCTGCACCACCCTCTTTTGCAGCTTTTTCGTTAATGGTTCTTAAACGCAGGTATATATCTTCCTGTACCAGATGACCAACCCCCCAACTGCTTTCTGAGGCAGGGATAGCATTGCTTTTGATCCACCCGCCATTGGCATATTCAAAGAAGTCATCCGCTGGGTTGATGGTGGAATCCAGGTTTTTAACCAGTATGTCTTCCGAAGGTTGGTCCTTTTGGTTATTACAGGCCAGACATAGGATACAACCAAAAAGGATAGCAAATGAGGCTTTTTTCATATATGAAGTTTATAAACTCTAAGATAGGGTTTGAAAAACATTTATGGCACACCAAAAGAAATTCGGTCAACAATATTATTTAAACGGCGAAAAAAAGGCAGTCTATTTCAAAAGAAAAAATCTTTATCTTGCCTAAAATTTAGCAAACAATGAAAAAAATATTTGTAGGATTAACCATGATCCTGAGCGTATGTGCAGTTACTGCATTTTCTCAAACATCTGTTGCAAAACCTGCAGCATCTGCAACCAGTAAAGCTGTGATTAGTTTTGCACAGGATGTATTTGATTTTGGTTCCGTACCACAGGGTATTCCAGTAACACATGTATTCAGTTTTAAAAATACCGGAAAAGAACCATTGGTTTTGAGTGCCGTTAATGCATCATGTGGTTGTACAACACCAGAGTGGCCTAAAGAGCCCGTTGCTCCAGGTGCTACTGCTACCATTAAAGCAACTTACAATGCAGCCAATCCTGGTGCATTTAATAAAACCATTACCGTGGTTTCTAATGCTGCTACACCTCAGAGTGTTATTACCATTAAAGGTGAAGTAAAACCAGCTGCTCAGGCTTCTGCAACTAAACCTGCAGCTACTGGCGCAACAAAAAAGAACTAAAGTATTTTAGTAAAATAATAGGAAACAGCATGGATTTAACCATGCTGTTTTTTTATGTCTTTAGGTGGGTGTTTTAGAGGAAATCAAAATTCTAGAATGACTACATTGCCCCAAACACTAAAAACATGTTAAGGTTATCTAACATATAGCTTATAAAAGCGGGTCTTAACAATCTTTAACAGCTGATTTTGGTGGCTTTGGCAACGTTTTTGCATAGATAGGGTATCATCAAAGAAAAACCATTCTATGCCGTCATTAGTGAACAGTATCCAGAAATTATTGAAACAGAAGCTCAATATTCAATCCCAATCCATTACACCCAAAACCGATCTTAAGAAAGATTTGAACCTGGTTGACTGGGAAATGGCTTATTTATTGAATGCTGTAGAAAAAAAATGGCATGTATCTATCAATCAATCCGACCTCGATAAAATAGGGAATATCGAACAACTGGTAGCTGTAGTTAAGCAAAAAGGGATTTGATCAGTTTATTTGCCTGATGTTCGATCGTAATTGTGCTAATCTTTCAGATTCTCTACAAAATTAGATAAGGGGTGAGGGAAATAAGGATTGAAAACTGTTACTTTGAACAGTTATGAGTTTATCCATCGCATCTTTGAATTCGGGAAGTAATGGCAATTGTTATTACCTGGGAAACCAAAACGATGCCATCCTGGTTGACGCGGGCATTTCATTAAGAGAAACCGAAAAAAGAATGAAGCGTTTGGGGCTTTTGATGGAACAAATAAAAGCCATTTTCATCTCTCACGAACATATCGACCATATCACCGGATTGCCGGCCATCTCCAAAAAATACCAGATCCCGGTTTACCTTTCTGAAAAAACTTATCTTAATAGCAGACTTCCCATTGAAGAACATTTGTTGCATCATTTTTCTGCTGACCAGGAAATAAATATCGGAAACATTCAAATTACCTGTTTCTCTAAAAAGCATGATGCTGCAGATCCTTTTAGTTTTCTGGTAAGTTCAGCACAGGTAAGGGTTTCCGTGATTACTGATATAGGCATCGCCTGCAAACAGGTGATCAAATATTTCAAACAATCACATGCCGCTTTTCTGGAAGCCAATTACGATGAAATGATGTTGGAAAAAGGGCATTACCCCTATCATTTAAAAAACAGGATCCGGGGTGGACTGGGGCATATTTCCAATGAACAAGCTTTAGAATTATTTTTAGCACACCGAACACCCAACCTGCAACAGGTCATACTTTCCCACCTTTCAAAAAACAATAATGATCCGGCTATAGTTGCCAACCTGTTTGCACCACATGCCGGAAATACAGAAATCATTGTTGCATCCAGGTACCAGGAATCTGCTTTGTATACAATTAGCAGCAACACTTCTGTAGAAAAACAAACCACAATAAAAAGACCCACCCAACTCAGCTTATTTAATTATGGTTAAGATATAAGAAAAAGAGAGACGTTAAAATTCGGCGTCTCTTCTTTTCCCTGTCTGCCGACAGGCAGGTTCGTTTCTCTCTTATTGAAAAAACCATCCGAGAAACTCTGTAACTCCGTGACTCTGTGTTAAAAGAATATATTCAAGTGATTGATTATTTACTTTTAACACAGAGAGCCTTTAGATTAAAAATAGTTCTTTGACAATTGGAATAGCAGAAAATCAGTATAAATTTTGTGGAAGGAAAGTG